>CP009217.2:1200000-1525619 GCA_000746585.2 Rickettsiales bacterium Ac37b | reverse complement strand
AAAGACTTAAGTAAAACAGCCTATTTTATCGCCACTTTGCAAGAGATAGGATGCCAAGTTGCTCTAGATGATTTTGGCTCTGGCTATACTTCCTTCCGCCAATTAAAAGCATTATCTGTAGATATAATTAAAATTGACGGAGCATTTATACGAGATATTTTAGATCATTCTGATAATCTATTATTAGTTAAAACTTTGCTTAACATGATACGTGGGTTTGGACTCAAATCTGTAGCTGAATTTGTTGAAAACGGCGAGATAGCAAAGCTCTTAATGGATTTAAATGTAGATTACATGCAAGGAAATTATTTTTGTCCAGCAGTCAATTACAGATCCTGGATACAAAATCATGATAATTATACAGTTAAAGAATAAATATATTTGATATATAGTTTTTTCAGCTTCCTTAGGTTCTGTGAAGGTTTCTCAACAACTGTTTTCTTAGCACTTTTTGGCTACAAAAAAAAGCTTTTATTGCTTGAAATATATTAATATTCCTTCGAATAAAAGCTATTTTTTCGCTCAAAAATTTGCTAAAAACCATATTTTTTAGAAAACTTCACAGAAGCTAGGTGTACAATTTCAAGGGTTGATGGAAGAAAAAAAGAGTATATAAGTAAGAGCTAGGGATATAATTAATTTGGAGGAATTGTGGGACAAATATTACATGGCTGCGCCACGACTACGCACGCAATTAGAAAAGAATTACAGCGATCGCAAGCTACGATCAAAGAATTAAGTGAACAATATAATATTAACCCTAAAACTGTGATAAAATGGCGTCAAAGAAAAGAAGAAGGAGTAGAAGATCGCTCTAATGCTCCTAAAAAAGCAACTACTATTTTGAAGCCCGAAGATGAAGCTTTGATTATTGCTTTTCGTAAGTCTACGCAATTACCTTTGGATGATTGCTTTGATGCACTTATTAAAGAAATACCTTATTTAACTCGTTCAAATCTTTACCGATGCCTTAAACGGTACGGTTTATCTTGTTTACCCAAAGAAGATAATATCAAAGAGAAGAAGAAATTTAAGGCTTATGAAATAGGATTTATGCATCTTGATATCACAGAAGTAAGAATTGGTGAGGGAAAATTTTACATATTTGTGGCAATATGTAGAGTGAGTAAATTTGCTTATGTTGAGCTGCATAATAATAGCAATGGCGATACTACAGTTAATTTTCTTGATAACTTGGTAAGTAGCTGTCCCTTTAAGATACATACCATATTAACTGATAATGGTGTTCAATTTGCTTACAATGGTTTAGCCAGGTACAGAGCTCCTAAAGCAAGACATAGATTTGATCTAAAATGTAAAGATTACGGTATCAGGCATCGCACAACAAGGCCTTATAGTCCAAGTACCAATGGTCAAGTAGAAAGAATGAATAGGACTATAAAAGAAGCTACTACTAAGAAGTATCATTATACTAGTAGAGAAGAGTTAGATAGTCATCTACAAGCTTTTGTTATGGCTTATAATTATGCTAAAAGGCTTTCTTCTATTGCTAGAAAAACGCCTTTTGAAATGATCTTGACTTGTTACACACAAAATGCTAATAATTTTAGAATTAATCCTAACCATCAACTACTGAAACCGTACACCTAGTACCAATGTTTGATGAAAGTCTGAAATTATCTTATAATAAAGATGATATTAGTGCTCTAGCCTCTAAAAGAGAAAATATTTGGTCAAGAGTACAAAATTGTAATTTTATGACCATTAATGAAAAACGAGCTGCAGTAGGTTTATCTCCTATACTAGATGGAAATAAAATAGTCTAAAACATTTACTAATTTTTAATATCTTGCTTGTCTGCTCTTATTTCCTTTCAAATTAAACATAATCAAGCTTTTATTTCTAATAAAAGGTTAATTTAACGCTTCCTATTATATAAAATTTATACTATTATTATGGTATATATAAAAAATTTAACTAATTATATAACTATATGTTAATTATTTATGGAGAAATATTATGACCAAAGTAAATAAGGCTATTAACATATCAAAATGGCAAAATAAAATTAATGCTACTGAAATTCATGATCATGGAATAAAAACAGTGATTATGCGGGCTACTGAAGGTGCCACTTATCAGGATCCAAAATTTGTTGAATATTGGAATGAAGTAACTGCCAATAATATAGTACCAGCTGCTTACCATAATTTCCGTGTTTTAACTTCTACTCCAGCGGAGCAAATACAAAATATTAACACTGAACTTGCAAAGGTTAATTTTGATAAAAATATACATGTTCTTGCTGTATCCGTGTTTCCTAATTCAGAGGAAGTTTCGTCTACTGAAAGAGCAGATAAATTGAACGAATTTTTAGATCTCTTAAAACAAGCAGGCTATCAAAAAGTGTACCTTAATACTAATAATAATGATTGGAATGATAAAATTGATTGGCATAAATATGATTTTAGTCAAAATAAATTGTGGATATCACATTGGACAGAGAACCCAGAACCAACTATCCCAGAAACTTGGCAGAATGTAGGATGGGAATGGTGGCAATATAGCTGCATTGGACAAGTGGCAGGGATTTCTGGAGATGTGTGTTTGGATCTTGCTAAAGATGCTTAGTTTTTTAATTTGAATTAGGTGGGGTGTTGATCAATGCTCTCCTAGCTATTAGTAGGCTTCGACTCCTCACTCTTACCCCTAATTCAAATTAATTCACTATAGATCAATATAAGCAACACTTAATCGAAAAAAATAAAAAATCAGGCAGTTTGTAATATGTAATTACTAAATTGTCTGATTTTATTTTTATATTATTAAATTTCTTACCAATTCTTAACTATAGTCAATTAAGTTGAGAATGGCATAGAGAAGCCATAATCAATAGCATCGCTAAGGTTATTAAAATTAGTAATGATAGGTTTGATTTTAGCTTTTAAATGAGCCCAATATTTTTCAATTGGGTTGAGATCAGGAGAGTAAGGTGGTAAGAATAAAAGTTTACAGCCTATATCTTCTATTAAATTCCTAGTTCTAGCTGACTTATGGAACGTTGCATTATCAAGTATTACAACTTGACCAAATCTTAGTTCGGGCACCAAACACTGACTAACCCACTCGTTAAAAACTTCTGTATTACATGTGCCCTTGAAACACATTGGCGCAATAATTTTCTTCCCAACCTTACCTGCAATAAAGCTTTCTCAATCATGTTTTTTACCTGAGATATCACCATAAACTTTACTTCCTCTGAGACTGTATCCCCAAGAATAGTACAAATAGCTATCAATTCCACTCTCATCAATATAAACTATATCTTCCGCTTTATAGTTTGCGATAGCTGCCAAAAATAATTGCCGTTTTGCTTCATCCCGTTCACGATAGAGTGTGGTCTTTTTTTTCGTGTGATCCCCAAAGTCTTGAATGCCAAACAGATAGCAGCTGTAGACACATTAAAAACCTTTGCAAAATCAGATAATAGCCAATTGCTGTTTTTAGACACCTCGTTTAATAATTTGATTGGATCAAGCTTCTTCCATGGCTTAGCTGCTCGTGTGGCTGCTAAATTCCCGGATTTCGATCTCGATAACCATCTATAAATTGTTCTTTCACCTATGCCAAAAATTCTTGCAGCTTCTTCTCTGGTATAACCTTTATTAACATAGTGAATTACTTTTTTACGTAAATCTAAGGAATATGCCATTGCTTCTACTGTTTTGGGTTTATGAGCTTTTTAATATATCATATATCATGTCTTTATCAACTTAATTTACTATAGTATAGACCACTTTGAGAAAATCAGCTTATATATTTCAATATTTTATATTATTTAATTACAATTAATTATTATATTATTTATACTTAAAATTTAAGAGAAATTAGCAATTTAAAATACAATATAAATTATTGAATTAGGAGTAGGCTCAAATAGAACGAGGGCAGATAAAGTAAAGCCTACAAAGAGTAGGAGAGCTTTGATGGGACGATGTATGGAAGTTCAAATGCTTTGACTATAAAAGATATGCTAATAATAAAAATGCTATTTAATCAGTAGTATTCTTGTTAGATAAACTCAGCCAGTATTCAATTCTTTTTTTAATTTCTCGTTCAAAACCACGTTCTATAGGAGAGTAATAAACTGCCTTTTGCATATTATCAGGAAAATAATTTTGTCCAGAAAAACCTTCTGGTAAATCATGGTCATAAATATATCCCTTGCCATAATCATGTTCTTTCATCATGGAAGTTGGAGCATTTAAAATATGTTTGGGAGGGGGAAAAGATCCGGTTTCTTTTGCATCTTTTATAACCTTTTTATAGGCTAGATAGCTTGCATTTGATTTAGGAGCAGTTGCAAGATAAATAACCGCTTGGCTAATTGCTAGCTCTCCTTCTGGTGATCCTAGAAAATCGTAAGCATCTTTTGCAGCTATAGTTTGGGTAAGGGCATTGGGATCGGACATTCCTATATCTTCAACAGCACACCGTACTAGTCTCCTTGCAATATATAATATATTTTCGCCGCCAACTATCATACGTGCTAGGTGTACGGTTTCAGTAGTTGATGGTTAGGATTAATTCTAAAATTATTAGCATTTTGTGTGTAACAAGTCAAGATCATTTCAAAAGGCGTTTTTCTAGCAATAGAAGAAAGCCTTTTAGCATAATTATAAGCCATAACAAAAGCTTGTAGATGACTATCTAACTCTTCTCTACTAGTATAATGATACTTCTTAGTAGTAGCTTCTTTTATAGTCCTATTCATTCTTTCTACTTGACCATTGGTACTTGGACTATAAGGCCTTGTTGTGCGATGCCTGATACCGTAATCTTTACATTTTAGATCAAATCTATGTCTTGCTTTAGGAGCTCTGTACCTGGCTAAACCATTGTAAGCAAATTGAACACCATTATCAGTTAATATGGTATGTATCTTAAAGGGACAGCTACTTACCAAGTTATCAAGAAAATTAACTGTAGTATCGCCATTGCTATTATTATGCAGCTCAACATAAGCAAATTTACTCACTCTACATATTGCCACAAATATGTAAAATTTTCCCTCACCAATTCTTACTTCTGTGATATCAAGATGCATAAATCCTATTTCATAAGCCTTAAATTTCTTCTTCTCTTTGATATTATCTTCTTTGGGTAAACAAGATAAACCGTACCGTTTAAGGCATCGGTAAAGATTTGAACGAGTTAAATAAGGTATTTCTTTAATAAGTGCATCAAAGCAATCATCCAAAGGTAATTGCGTAGACTTACGAAAAGCAATAATCAAAGCTTCATCTTCGGGCTTCAAAATAGTAGTTGCTTTTTTAGGAGCATTAGAGCGATCTTCTACTCCTTCTTCTTTTCTTTGACGCCATTTTATCACAGTTTTAGGGTTAATATTATATTGTTCACTTAATTCTTTGATCGTAGCTTGCGATCGCTGTAATTCTTTTCTAATTGCGTGCGTAGTCGTGGCGCAGCCATGTAATATTTGTCCCACAATTCCTCCAAATTAATTATATCCCTAGCTCTTACTTATATACTCTTTTTTTCTTCCATCAACCCTTGAAATTGTACACCTAGTGTACGTAATTTATTTAAAGCATCAAAAGAAATAGATAATGTGACTTCCAAAGGAGAGAAAAAAACTTATAAAGAAGATGATATATTTAAACGACGCGAGTTTCGTAAGAAAATTGATATGTTTGAACAAAATGCTGGCGATAAACCATTATTTCCTCACAAAATGGCAGAGGAAATGTACAGAACCAGAAATAGAACTACAGTTCAAGATATTCAGAAAGAATCAGAAAAATTAAAAGATAAAATGAAAATAAAAGTTGAAACAAACGACAGTGTTAACAAGCAAATGATAAAAGCAAAAGATAACTATCTTGCAACAGGAAAAAATACGTCTTTGCAGGAAGATGATATATTTAAGCGACGCGAGTTTCGTAAGAAAATTGATATGTTTGAACAAAATGCTGGCGATAAACCATTATTTCCTCACAAAATGGCAGAGGAAATGTATAAAATTAAAAATAATTTAAAAGATAAAGATTTAGTAAAATCAGATTCCAATCCTTCCTCTATCAGATTTATAAAATCTAGTAGTGATAAAGGAAAAAGTAAATAACTCTAAATTATAAACGATAATCTTATTTGCACTATTATATGTACTAGTACAAAACATGTGTACTAGTTCAAACATGGTATGACAGTTACCCATAATGAGGAAGTATTTTACTGTCGTTTAAGTCCTAATTTATAAACTGTTAGATTAAAACCCCTTTATCCTTCCTGATTATTATTTTCTTCTTGCCTTCTAAACTTCTTTTGCACAATAGATTGTATCATCTTTTCTTTTAAGTTTAATTCATTTGCGTTTCCTAGAGATTTTAATAGCTTAATTAATGAATAATTTTCCCCTCTAACTAAATTTTCTCTATCAATATTAATTTTCCATTCTATGATAGACAGTTGTTCCTTCAAAAACATACCAGGTTTATGTTGTAAATCCTCCAATTCTACACTAAGTTTGGTTAGCAATAATGAAATATATTTGTATTTCTTTTCAGAAACTCTATTATTATATAATGCTGCAACTCTAAAAAAATTACGCTTTATAATATTATAATGTTCTATCAACTCTAATATACTGGCTTGTATATCTTGATTAATTTGTTCACATCTTACTAATGTATGGTCTAATAATTTAATAAAGCCCCCTACTTTTAAATCTTGCTGTTCTATCCAACTATGCAACTCATTTTCATTGATTTTTGCTTCTTTTGTACATTCTTGATGATATTTATTTCTAAATGTAAACATCTTGTTTTCCTTTCTTATCCGTCAGCTATGAGAGAGGTATTTCTTACTGACTTAATTAAATGATTTTCTTAACTACTTTTGTATATTGAGGACAATTTAATAGAGATAAAATATTTAATAATTTTTTTAAGGAATATGTTTTATAATTGTAATTATCTTTTTATTTCTCCTATTTGTTTATGTCTCTCCCACTTCAATAGCCTATTTGTTTTTATTAATTTTTCTCATGATTTTACTTCTTTAGCATAATATAATATAATTATTTAATCATATATATGCAGGTATTGTATATTATAAGTGTATTGTACATTTATATGTGTATATCATACATTTATGAGTGCATCAATAGTTTTTATATACATTTATATTGATACGTGAGGAGTCAAGATTTAAGTTGCTTATAGACTTATTTCTAAATAAAGTTTATTAAAGAATCGGTATTTTTGCTTTAAAAATTATGAAAAAAATTAACAAGGATAATAATGTGTATGAAGGCTACTTTGCAGCAGAATATAAAAAATCGTATGGGGCAAAAAAAACTTAATATTAGAGATATGGAACGAAATGCGGGTGTAAAAAGAGGATCTTTTTATAATATAATATCTGGGCGCTCCCTTAACCCTACTTTAGATACTTTATCTAATTTGGCAGACATTTTAGACTGCTCAGTATCAGATTTAATAAATGAGACACCAAGATTTAATAGTCATACTGTAGAAAAAAATAAGGAAAATCTACAAACTGAACAACATCTTTGGAATGATCAACTTTTTACTAATATAGTACATAAAGTACTAGCTTATCTTAAAGAAAAAAGGCTTAATCCAACTTTTGAACAAGTACTTTCTTTTATCAAAGAAACATATCTTTTTTCTTTAAAAGAAAACCCTAATACTAACATACCTAATGAACGCTTTATTGAATGGATTATAGAAAGAGGTATTTAATCTATAATACCTCTTGCATATAGTAAATGAGAGCTTAAGAATAATGATGCGTATTAAAAAACATAGTGAAGCCTACTTACTATAAAACATAGTTGATTCAACTGAAAAAATATAGTCTATCTTACAATTTTTTTGTTCGGTAATATAAGAAATACTACGTGAGCAACAAACAATGAAGTTAATATTTAAATTGCTGCAGCTATAAAGAAAATTTGAAATATACCAATATAAATTACCCACAAAATTTGTGGATAATTTATGTATTGTTTACTTAATTTTTCTGTGTGTGAATATAATGTATAATTAAGATAGAAAGTGATATAAAAAAATGAAATTAAAATTAATTATATGGCGTATAAATTATAGATGGTGTTTCAGTTATTTTACCTAGTCTATAAAAATGATAACCAAATTTTTGATAAAACTCTTGGGATAAATGTTCGATCAAATTTTCTTTAACTGTAAATAATAAACCGTAATCTTCACCGCCATGAATAACACCATCACTGATGGATATAGCTAAAATAGAAGAAATTTTTTGAGTATTATTATCCAATGTAAGGGATGGATTGATATCTACTATAGCGCCTACATTTGAAGCATCACATAAATTTTTTAAATCAATAGATAATCCGTCTGAGAGATCTGTCATAGCGGTTACTTCGTAATAATTACCCAAAAATATTCCTTCACTAAGTTTTGCTTCAGGAAAGAGTTGTGCATTTTTAAAGGTTTCAAATCCGGGTATATTTTTTTCTAGAGCATGAAGTCCTAAATGAGCATATCCCATCCTGCCAGCTACACATATAATATCACCTGGTTTAGCTGTATTAATATATTTTATATTTTTTGTATTACCTATACCGCATACCGTAATACTTATTACTAATTTATCTACCGATGGAACAGTATCACCACCGATCACTATAATAGAATGTTTTTTGCATAAAATAGCTAAACAGTTGATAAACTCTTCAATCCATTCTATAGAAATATAAGGCGGAATGGACATACCAAGCAGTATATATTCGGGCATAATTCCCATTGCAGCTATATCACTTAAATTACTATGTAAAGATTTATGAGCAACAGCTTGTGGGCTAAAATATGATAGCCTGAAATGACTATCTTCTACAAGTAAGTCCTTGCTTATTGCCATCATTTGGGTGTCGCTGATTTTTATTAAAGCTGCGTCATCACCTATGCCAACTATATTTTTGTTAGATGAAGGAAATTTAGACTTTATTAGGTTTATAATTTGAAATTCGTTAAATAAATGCATAATGTTTAAGATAATATAAATTGGGATAAATGAACGATCAATTGATTGAATAATAAAAATAAATTGTCTAATATGTAAAGCAGAAAAAATGTGGAAAGGATCATTATATGGCATTATTTTGGAAGATAGCTTATATATTAATGTATATTCTTATGAATTTCTGTTTTATAAATGAGGTATGCGCTACTAATAATCCTAAGATTATAGCTAATAGAGGAGGCAAAGGTGAGCTCCCGGAAAACACTATATATGCTATAAAAACTGTATTAGAAGCTGGTGTTGATGGAGTAGAAATAGATTTACAACTAACTAAAGATAATAGAGTAGTATTATATAATTATAAAGATTTAGCTATTAAAACTGATTGCCAGGGACAAGTCAAAGATTTAACTTATAATGAAATACTCAAATGTAATGCGGCATATTATTTTGATCCTGAAAATGATAATACTTTTCCGCGGCGTGGCGATTTACATAAAATTCCTACTTTAGAAGAAGTATTAAACATAGTATTAACAGGTAATAATATATTATTTATAGACCTAAAATCTTTACCAAGCAAAATATTAATTGATGAAATAGCATCAATTTTGGATCAAAAAAATGCTTGGAATAATATTGTATTTTTATCTACCAAGAATATTCATCTAGATTATTTAAATGATAAATTCCCTAAAGCTAAAACCTTTGAGCCTCGTGATCAAACTAATAAAAGATTATTATCTTTGCGAAATGAAGGTGTATGTTGTTGTACTAATACAAATAATGAGTATGTGGGATTTGAAACGCACAAAAGTATGATGGTTGAAGATGTACTAACTCTTGGGCCTTTATATACCAAAGTAGAATTTCATTTGTGGGATAAGAATGCAATAAAATGTACCAAAAAATCTAAAGGCGAGAATGTAAAAATAGTATTTCTAGGAGTAAATAATGAGTTAGAATACAATCAAGCTAAAATATTAGGTGTTTATGCGGTTATAACCGATTATCCTATCAAATTATTAAATTCTATAGATTCTTAATAGAGTAAATTGAATAATAATATTTTATTTCCTGTAAATATTGTTACTCCCTGTAATAGTATTTTTAAGGTTGCAAAATATATTTTGTTCTAGTAAACGAGCTAATGTGAATTATATTTTCTCTATAAGAATAAAGAAAGTTATAAACATTTATATTTTATAAGTATTTAATAATTTGAAGTATTTATAAAATGTATAATTATAATATAAAGATCAAAATGGGAAGTTTTTATGACAAATTCTATGGCTGAACTCTTAGAAAATAAACGCCAGATGGCTAGACTCGGTGGAGGACAAGATAGAATTGATATCCAACATTCAAAAGGTAAACTAACTGCTCGTGAACGTATAGAAGTACTACTTGATCCTGATTCTTTTGAAGAGTATGGAATGTTTGTCGAGCATCGTTGTACAAATTTTGGGATGGAAAAAAACATTATTTCTGGAGATGGTGTTATTACTGGGCATGGAACAATTAATGGTAGGTTAGTATTTGTATATAGTCAAGATTTTACAGTTCTTGGTGGGTCGCTCAGTGAAGCTAATGCTAAAAAGATATGCCAAATTATGGATATGGCAATGAAGGTGAAGGCTCCTATAATAGGAATTAATGATTCAGGTGGAGCACGTATTCAAGAAGGTGTTGATTCTTTAGGAGGATATGGAGAAATATTTCAAAGAAATGTACTTGCTTCAGGTGTAATTCCTCAAATTTCACTTATAATGGGTCCATGTGCTGGCGGGGCTGTATATTCTCCTGCGCTTACTGACTTTATCTTTATGGTAAGAGATTCATCTTATATGTTTGTAACAGGGCCTGATGTGGTAAAGGCTGTAACTCATGAAAATGTAACGCATGAAAAACTGGGAGGAGCTGATGTCCATACTGCCAAAAGTGGTGTAGTAGATTTAGCTTTTGAAAATGATATTGAAGCATTATTACAAACTAGACGTTTATTTAATATGTTGCCTTTATCTAATCGGGATATTGCTGCTAAACGTTCTACGCATGATCCTGCAGATCGCGTTGATATGTCGCTTAATACTTTAGTACCTGATAACCCAAATAAGCCTTATGATATGAAGGAGCTAATTGAGCGCATTGTAGATGAAGGAGATTTTTTTGAACTCCAAGCTGACTTTGCTAAAAACATTATTATAGGTTTAGGCTATATGGAGGGCACACCAGTTGGTATTGTAGCAAACCAACCTATGTATTTGGCTGGATGTCTTGATATTAATGCTTCACGTAAAGCCGCAAGATTTATCAGATTCTGTGATGCTTTTAATATACCAATCATTACTTTTGTAGATGTACCAGGGTTCTTACCTGGTATAGATCAAGAATATAATGCCATTATTAAACATGGAGCAAAATTGTTATATGCTTATGCTGAAGCTACAGTACCCAAAATTACAGTAATCACAAGAAAAGCTTATGGTGGAGCTTATATAGTGATGAACTCAAAACATTTGCGTGGAGATATTAATTATGCGTGGGCGAATGCTGAAATTGCTGTTATGGGTGCAAAAGCAGCAGTAGAAATATTATTCCGTAATAAAAATACTGTAGGTGAAGATGGAATAGAAGCTAAAATTGAAGAGTATCAAGAAAAATTCACTACCCCTTTTACAGCTGCTGCTCGTGGCTTTTTAGATGATATTATTAGACCACAAAATACGCGCTGGAGGTTGTGTAGAGCTCTTGCATTTTTAAAAAACAAGCAAGTTGAAACACCATGGAAAAAACATGATAATTTACCTTTATAATTATCAATATAAAAATTAAGTTATAAGGGATTAGGAAGGGGAATTTAGGATATGCCGCACAATGTATTTGAAAAAGTATTAGTAGCAAATAGGGGTGAAATAGCTGTAAGAATCATGCGTACTTTAAAACGTATGGGAATAAAAACTGTTGCAGTATATTCCGAATCAGATACCAATTCTTTGCACGTACAATATGCTGATGAAGCTATATATATTGGGCCTTCTCCTGCCACTGAGAGTTATTTAAGTATAGATAATATTTTATCGGCTATACGAATTAGTGGAGCTCAAGCTGTACACCCAGGTTATGGTTTTTTATCGGAAAATAGTAATTTTGCTAATGCACTTAGGGATGAATGGATAACTTTAATTGGTCCAAGTGTACATTGTATTAAAGCGATGGGAGATAAAATTGAGGCAAAGAAATTGGCACAAGCTTCAGGCGTCAGTACAGTACCAGGCTATATTGGGGTTATTGATACAGCAGAAGAAGCTGTAACTATTGCAGCAAATATAGGATTTCCTGTAATAGTGAAAGCTGCTGCTGGTGGTGGAGGTCGTGGTATGCGCGTAATTTATAGCGAAGATGAGGTACGGGAAGCTTTTCGTTCTGCTACTAATGAGGCGCGTAGTAGTTTTAGTGATGATCGTGTTTTTATTGAAAAATTTGTTGAAAAACCTCGTCATATAGAAATACAAGTACTTGCAGATAAATATGGTAATGTATTATGTCTTGGAGAACGTGAATGTTCTATACAACGTCATCACCAAAAAGTAATAGAAGAAGCTCCTAGTCCTGTTCTTGATGAAGAGACAAGGCAGAAGATGTATGATCAAGTTATCTCGTTAGTAAAAAAGGTGGGATATTATTCTGCAGGTACAGTAGAATTTATATTAGATCAACACAAAAATTTTTATTTTTTAGAAATGAATACCAGATTGCAAGTTGAGCATTGTGTTACAGAATTAATTACTGGGATTGATATTGTAGAACAAATGATTAGAGTAGCAGCTGGTGAAAAACTTGCATTTACACAAGAAGATATACAGTTAAAAGGGTGGGCTATTGAATCTCGTATTTATGCTGAAGATCCAGCACGTGGTTTTTTACCTTCTAGTGGACGTGTTACCCAATATACTGAACCTCCTCGTAATCCTAATGTACGTATAGACAGTGGAATTTATGAAGGTGGTGAAGTTAGTATGTTCTATGATGCTATGATAGCCAAATTATGTACTTATGCTCCTACAAGGCTTGAAGCAATTAAACATATGCAACATGCACTTGGAGAATTTGTAATTCGTGGTATTTCTCATAATATAAGTTTTTTAGAAGCAGTGATGGATAATCAAAAATTTATTGATGGTGATTTATCAACGAATTTTATAAATGAAGAATATCCTGAAGGTTTCTCAGGTGCTGAACTTACATCAGAAATTACCAGAGTGTTTTTGTCAGTATCAATCCACATTCATCTTACCATGGAAAAAAGGATGGCTTCAATGTCAGGTCAATTATTAACTAGTGATGTAAGAATAGGAACAAGGTGGGTGGTTAATATTGATGGAAATTTATATCCTGTAGTAATAAAACCAACGTCTAAAGGTTATAATATTAGATATGAGCGCGAGCGTCTATCAGTACGTAGTAGCTGGATGCCTGGTAATAGATTATTTAGAGGAATAGTTAATGATAAAACTGTTAGTATTAAAATTAATGACGATGAACAGGGATGTTATTTAACACATGCAGGTCGTACCGTAAAAATTAGTGTAAGATTGCCAAGGATAGCTGAATTAGAACGTTTTATGCCAGTGAAAAGTAATATAAAACATTCTAATAATTTAATTGCTCCACTTGCTGGTAAAGTAGTTGCAATTAAAGTTGCAGAAGGCGAAGAAGTAAAAGCTGGGCAAGAATTAGTGTTATTAGAAGCCATGAAGATGGAAAATTCTATTCATACTGAACATAAAGCTATAATTAAAAAAATATATGCTGAAATAGGGGAAAACGTATCATCTGGACAAGTGTTAATTGAATTTGCTGAAGAATAATAGCAATTCCCCTTAAATTTTTATGTTGTATAGTAAATTGCGCTATAGTTTTTTTAGCTTCCTTAGCAGATATAGTAAATTGATTTGAACTTGTGAACGCGGTTAGTTCTTCGCTAATTCAAATCAAGAAGCTATAATATGTAAGACTTTCCTAGGCTTATACCGAAGGATCACACTACCGTACAAAAAAGCTTAAGATAGTCTATAATATGAGGTATATTCTTTTTTGTCATTACCACGAAAGCGGTAATCTAGTAGTACCAACTCATTAGATACCTGTTTTCACAGGTATGACATCATTTTTTGCTCATTACTTACATTTTTTGTCCGGGAGTATAATTATAGCAATTTATAAATCACACCATATTTTTTTAATTCTAAAAAGAGTATAAAAAGTTTGATCGCAGTCAAGACTGATATAAGTTAATTTTAATTCTTCATTTACTAATAATTTTTTTCATTTTAGGCTGAGCAACACCCGTAGCAAAGCTATTACTATGCGCGATTTTAGCCTGTTTACATATCTCCCCTAAACCACTGATTAGATCCTTACTAAGGGTTTTTTTAGTTTCATGTACGGGCGCTTTATAGTATAATGCAAATTTATTAGCTAGCAGTATGCTCGAGATAATAGTACTGTGTGAGGTACAATTTTATGAAGTAAGCCACATTCTTTAGCTTCTTTTGCACACATTCCTTCACAACCAAAAACCATTTTTTGCATTACACTTCTACTAACCTCTTTTCCTCCAGTAGATTCATCCTTTTGCTACTAAAAGGATTATGTGCGTGTCCTAAGCCAAAACAATTATTGAGACTTTATTTTCAATTACAATAAATATATTGTTTTCATTGACATTTGCTGAATTTTTGTGCATTACAATCTACGTTTAAAGTTTATTTAATAATTTATATTTAATATTTATAGATTACTTGTAACGTTAATAATTCTGGTCTATGTATTAGTGATTATGCATAATAAAAAGTCTATCGCAAGCGATTATTTTTATATTATTCTGATAGGTATTATAACAATAATGGCTCTATCCTTATTTTTTACTGTTTATTTATACTTTACAGAAAAAAAAAGATTATATGATAATATAGTACAATCTGCAGAGCAAATTGAAAATAGTATAAATAACTCTTTTGACTATAGTACAGAACTTGCCGCTTTTATTGGTACTCAAATTATTGAACAAGGGGCTACAAACTATGATAATATAGCAAGTATTTTGAGTAGTCAATTAATTACAAATGCCCTCACTAGAACATTATTTGCTTATACTATTTTTGATTGGATTACACCAGAAAAGCAGCTTGTTATCAGTGGACCTTATGGAATACTGAACAAACCTAAAGATGTTTCGTTTAGGCATTATTCACGTAATGCTGAAAAAGATCCTTGGAAGTTACATTTTGATAATCCAAATTATGGTATACCAAGCGGTCAATATATTTTACCAGCTGGTATGGGTATCGTAGATAAAGAAGGTAAGTTTATTGGTATATTAAGCATGGGATTTAATTTATCTAATCTTAGTAATATAGCTCAAAAAAATATTGCTGATAAACGTATTAGATTTATTATTTTATCAAAGGATGGTACTCCCTTATTTGCTTCATTTGAAGGTCATGTATCATTTCCACCATTACCAAATAAAATACGAAATATACCTTCTAATAAGATAGCTTCTGGTTATTTATTAAATAATTTTGTATATAATAATATAAAATATATATTCTATAAAAAATTTAGTAAATATTCTAACGTGGTGCTAGTAGGATATGATCAAGAAGTTTTAAATAAAGAAATTTATGTAATACTTATACCACGCTTAACAGAATTATTAAGTATTGGTGCTATTTCAATCCTCTTACTGTTAATAATAAGGAAAAGAGTAGTAGTACCCCTTATACATCTCTCTGATATAGCAAAAAAAATTTCAGACGGTATTACTAAGCTGGAGATACCCAAATTTTCTTCATTTGAAATGAATATTTTAGCCAATCAGTTAAAAAATGTTATATCATATACAACTAATCTGGAACAAAAAGTCCAAGAACGAACTTTTGAATTGGAACAGGCTTTAGCTATTAAAACTGAGTTCCTTAACAATATAAGCCATGAAATACGTACTCCTATCCAAGGATTTACAAATATTTCTGAAGGGCTAGTAGAACACTGGAATGATTTTGATGACGAAAGAAAATTTGAATTAGCAAATCAAATTGCGATTAATGCAAATAGATTATCTTCTTTACTTAATCATTTGCTGGATCTCTCTAAATTTCAGGCTGGCAAAATGATATTAGATTTAAAGCAAATAAAATTAAATGATTTATTAGAATCCAGTGTTGATGAATGCAAAAATTTATATGTTAAAAATAAACAACTTAATTTTAAAATTATTGCTACTCAAACAAACAATTTAATTACCGCAGATTTGGAACGCCTGCAACAGGTAATACGTAATCTTCTAACTAATGCCATAAAATTTAGCCCAAATAATGGTAGTATTACTATTTTAATACAAGACACAGAACTTATACTAAACAAGATAAATGTTGTGCAAGCAACTCAGATAACAGTTAAAGATGAAGGAATCTCTATACCAGAACATGAACTCCGTACTATATTTTTACCATTTACCCAAAGCAGCTTAGCTAAAGCTGGAGGTACAGGGCTAGGATTAACTATTTCAAAAGAAATTATAGCAGCACATCATGGTAAAATCTGGGCTGAAAATAATTCAGATCAGGGTGGAAGCATACATTTTGTTATACCTAATACACCTACATTTATACTGAATATGCCAGAAAAAATCAATTATCATGATAAGGAAAAATCAGAAAATATGTCTACTACAATTTTAATGATTGATGGTGAGGATGCTTGCTTAATTAGTATGGAATTATTACTACATGATACAAATTATAACTTGATTACAACTAAAAGTGGATTATCAGGCCTTAATTACCTTAAAACTTACCATAAGTCAGTAGATATTATATTATTAGATCTAATGATGCCAGATATATATGGTATAAATGTTTTAACTGAGATTAAACAAAACCCGCTTACTAAAAATATACCTGTGATTTTACAAACAGGGATATACGATCAACAAGAAATAAAAAAGGCTTATGCACTTGGTATCGTATCATATATTAAAAAACCCTATCAAAAACAGATAGTACTTACAGAATTAAGTAAGGCATTATATTAACAACATTTTACTCTTAGCTTCGAGAGTTTGTTCATCTAATTATGGTAAATAGCGTGTTTTAAAAGCTGTTGAGCAAAAATTATAGTTCAATTTGAAGTCAAAAATATTTATCATAATTAGATACACAAGTAACCATTTTAAATTACCTTTGCTATACATTCCATTTGCACTAACCTTTCATAGCTTAAAGCTTTAGGAAAATATTGCTTTAGGTTCTGTGAAGTTTTCTAAAAAATATGGTTTTTAGCAAATTTTTGAGCGAAAAAATAGCTTTTATTCGAAGGAATATTAATATATTTCAAGCAATAAAAGCTTTTTTTGCAGCCAAAAAGTGCTAAGAAAACAGTTGTTGAGAAACCTTCACAGAACCTAGATGTACGGTTTCAGTAGTTGATGGTTAGGATTAATTCTAAAATTATTAGCATTTTGTGTGTAACAAGTCAAGATCATTTCAAAAGGCGTTTTTCTAGCAATAGAAGAAAGCCTTTTAGCATAATTATAAGCCATAACAAAAGCTTGTAGATGACTATCTAACTCTTCTCTACTAGTATAATGATACTTCTTAGTAGTAGCTTCTTTTATAGTCCTATTCATTCTTTCTACTTGACCATTGGTACTTGGACTATAAGGCCTTGTTGTGCGATGCCTGATACCGTAATCTTTACATTTTAGATCAAATCTATGTCTTGCTTTAGGAGCTCTGTACCTGGCTAAACCATTGTAAGCAAATTGAACACCATTATCAGTTAATATGGTATGTATCTTAAAGGGACAGCTACTTACCAAGTTATCAAGAAAATTAACTGTAGTATCGCCATTGCTATTATTATGCAGCTCAACATAAGCAAATTTACTCACTCTACATATTGCCACAAATATGTAAAATTTTCCCTCACCAATTCTTACTTCTGTGATATCAAGATGCATAAATCCTATTTCATAAGCCTTAAATTTCTTCTTCTCTTTGATATTATCTTCTTTGGGTAAACAAGATAAACCGTACCGTTTAAGGCATCGGTAAAGATTTGAACGAGTTAAATAAGGTATTTCTTTAATAAGTGCATCAAAGCAATCATCCAAAGGTAATTGCGTAGACTTACGAAAAGCAATAATCAAAGCTTCATCTTCGGGCTTCAAAATAGTAGTTGCTTTTTTAGGAGCATTAGAGCGATCTTCTACTCCTTCTTCTTTTCTTTGACGCCATTTTATCACAGTTTTAGGGTTAATATTATATTGTTCACTTAATTCTTTGATCGTAGCTTGCGATCGCTGTAATTCTTTTCTAATTGCGTGCGTAGTCGTGGCGCAGCCATGTAATATTTGTCCCACAATTCCTCCAAATTAATTATATCCCTAGCTCTTACTTATATACTCTTTTTTTCTTCCATCAACCCTTGAAATTGTACACCTAGATTCTTCACAACATATTTTTGTCCAGATTTACGATATTTATATTGTTTCCTACTGGAGGTAGGATTGGACCCATCTTGGCTAATACTCAATATTCTATAATTTTGACATTAATTTTAAATTTGGTATTGCTTCCTTTCTTTCGTCAATAATTTTTTGGCTAAAACCTATCTTAGAGATTAAAGATTTGTTATCTCCCAACCAATATTGATGATGCTTTTGATCATAAATATTATGCTTTTCAGCTATAAATTGTGTATCACTTATGGATAATAGCAAATAACTTAAAAAATTAGCACTAAGCGCTGCAGGAAGTGATTCATTGTTAGCTCTTTTTTTTCTAAATTCTTCGGCTCTAGCAAACTTGGAGATATCTTGATCAGCCAATACTTTTAGCATATTAGTATCAACATTGCCCGGATAGACACTTGCTGTAAGAATTTTATGATATTTTAAAATATCAGTTAATTTATCTAACGCTGATTTAGCTATACAATAAGTCACCATACCATTATATAAACCTTCGCCTGGTTTAGAAGTTATATTTAGTACCCTGCTATCTGGTAGTAATTTATTCTTAAGAGCTGAGATTAATATTAATGGAGCAATAATATTTGTCTGAAAATTTTGTTCTATTTCCTCTGGAGTAATTTTATCCAAATCCCCTACGGGAATTATAATAGCAGCATTATTTATTATATAATCAATTTTAGGAAAAGGTTTTAGATAATCGAAAACTTTTCTTCTACCTTCTTTAATACTTAAATCAGCAACAAGAGGTATAATATAATTAGGATATGACCTTTGTAATTTGTTTAATGACTCAGCATTTCTAGCTACAGCTATAACGCAAATTTTATGCTCAGCTAAATTTTTGGCTAACTCTTTACCAATCCCACTACTAGCTCCTGTTATTAATGCTATTTTCATTAAAACTCCTAAAATAATATTATTTCTATTAAATCATCACTACTATAGTAAACTAAGTTGTACGTGGGACGAGCGCAGATAGAGCGAAGCCTACAAATAGTAGGAGAGCTTTGATTTAACTGTGTCCGCAAGTTCAAATTAATTTACTATATATATGGTATTCTATAATTTTTTTACGATTTGGCATAGCTGACCACATAAAAATACCTAATTTGTACAGTAGTATGGCTATTTGTGGTCTTTGATCCTCGCTTCAAGTCATTTAACTTCAATTTTTTACTATAATTTTTATTGGCTTATAAGATGGTTTAAAGTTCGGAATCTATATTATCAAAATATCTTTCTCCTACCATATTGATAGCATGTTCAAGACAAGTAATCATTTTCTGACTAACCGCAATATATTCTTCCACCTGCTCCTCAGTATTATCCAGTGCATAGAATATCTCTATATCGCTTAGATATATTTGTTTGCAATCATACATCCTCTTCATATCATTATTAATATGACCATGTTTAAGTTTTTCATAAAACACAGGATATCTCTTATAAATTTCCTGATAATGAAAGTTTATTATATTATCCAAGAAATTTATATATTAAAATATTAAATAAAGAAAGATATTTTAAAAGAATATAATATACAGTAAATTAAAATGAGCTGGAACATTATTAGATTACCGCTTTTTCGGATATGACATCATTTGTTGTTCATTACTTACATTTTTTGTCCAAGAGTAGGGCTATTTGTAGGAGAGCTTTGAGCTCACTGAGTACACAAATTCAAATCAATTTACTATGGGACTGTTAACAGTCCCATATATCTCCTCTTCAATAAATAGGAAGAAGCACCTACTTTATGAGAGTAAAGATACATATAATCCATTCATCCTATAACTTATGCAAACGACATTTTTAGATCAAACACAGGTAAAATAGCAAATAAATGATCAAAAATATCAGCCTGCATATCTTCATATAATACCATATCAGTGATATGAGTATAAAAATATAACTCTATAGGAATACCATGTGCAGTAGGCTGTAATTCCTTTACTAAACATGCATTATCTTTTTTTATTCCTTCGTGCTGAGCTAAAAAAGCTCTTATATATGCTCTAAATATAGTAATATTTGTGATTTGAGGTGTAGAAGATTCAGAACTCTTTGGGATTATTCCTTCAATTAATTTTATATTACTTAACCTATCTATTAAACTTTGGTCACAAAATTTGACTGTGTCAGGAGATATAGTAAGAGAACGCTTAACACGTCTACTATTCATTTGATCAACTCCACACCAATTTATTATGCTACTAGACAGCAATACATAAGTAGGAAGCATCGTAATCGAATTATCATCATTGCGTATCTTCACAGTACTTAATGAAATATGTATTACCTCACCACTAGCATTATAGCTAGGAATATCTACACAATCTCCTATACTTACCATATTATGTGCAGAAAGCTGAACACTAGCCACTAATCCTAATATTGAATCTTTAAATACTAACATAATCACAGCAGTAAGAGCACCTAACCCTGCAAACAATGTTGCTGGAGACTTATCTATAATAACTGCTACAATACAAATTATTGCTATTGCCCATAAAATTATTTTCATTATTTGTACATAGCTTGTTATTGGATGTTGTATAGCAGTTTTTGCAATATGGCTATAACCATCCTCTATAATGCTAAACAATGCCGAAATCACCCGTACAACTACGAAAATCATGTAAATACTCAGAATTCTCTGTAATACTGTTACAATAGTGTAAGTTATAGGAAAGCCTTTGACCTGTATCATAGGTATTAACAAATAGGTTACTATTGCCGGAACTAATACCAAAATTTTATATATAATCTCATGCTTAACACATAAATCATGCCACAGCGGCTTGACACGTTTAAAAATTATATTAGAAAAATAATTTAAATATAATCTAAATATTACATACCAAATCCAACTTATAGCAGCTATAATTAATAAAGCAGACGTTACAGCTAAAATATAGGAAATAAATGTCCCACATTTTAGAGATACAAACAAATCAAATAATCTATTTATCATACTTTACCTCTTATATACTACATACATAAGTTATTATGAAAGCGCGTAACTTATATTAATATACTTACTGTACAACTAATATTTTAATATTACAAACGTTACAACATTATTAATATTAATTATCTTAATAAAAAATTATAAACTACACAACATCAATCTCCTATATAAAAAATAGTTAACGCTCTTTTTATAGAATATATGGCTATGACAACAAGAAAGCACTGTCATTCTTTATGCTTAAACACTTTAAATGTTATAAATATCATTTTACTTTATAAATCATTTATAATTTATTATATAACTTCTCGCAATCTTGATTGAAATATTGAACGACATTGAAATATCGAGCGGTATGTTTACCTATCACCCGCTCAAAATTTCCTTTTTCTATATTATGTTCTATATTTTTAGGTTCATTTTTTGTAATCTCTCTGCCTGATGTTGCTTTATTTTCTGCAGCCATCTTAGTAAATACCCTCTCTAATAAACTATTTACTTCTTCTATATCGCTTTCTGTTTCAGTACAATCTAATATCTCCCTTTTATCCTCAAGAGTTATTTTATCATCTAAATTATCTAATAAAATATTCACTATCTTCAAATTGCCTTTTATGGTAGCAAAATATAACGCTATTCCTTTATCTTCGATAGTTATCTCCTCTCCTCTAGCCAATAACATCTTTACTACTTCTGTATAACCTTGCTCTGCAGCTAAATATAATGCTTTTCCTTTATAGTGTGGAGTTATATTTTCTATTTTATCTAATAAAAGATTTACTACTTCTAAATAACCTTTACCAGCAGCTAAATATAACGCTTTTCCTTTATTTTTTATGGTAAAATAATCTTTACCTAATCTATTTAATAAAAGATTTACTATCCCTATTCTACCTTCCACTGCAGCTCCATGTAAAACCTCTCCTTTATGCTCAACATTTTTATCATCCTCTATTTTATCTAATAAAAAATTTACTAACTCTAGATAACCTCCTACGGCAGCGAAATATAATGCTTTACATTTATCTTCCATATTTATCTTATCACCTACTTTATTTAATAGAGTACTTACTATTTCTCTATATCCCTTCACTGCCGCCGAGTATAAGGCTTGTCCTATATGTTCTGGAGTAATATTATACCCTATCATATCTAATAAACTATTTACAACCTCTAGACGCCTTTCTATTGCAGCCCAGCATAAAGCTATTCCTTTATCTTCCAGCGTTATTTCATTACCTACACTGCTTAACAAAAGATTTACTACTTCGAGCTGACCTTCTCCTGCACTCCAATACAATGCTTTACCTTTATCTTTTTTAGAAATCTCATCGCCTACTTTATTTAATAAAGTATTTACTACTTCTATATAACCTTGATCTGCAGCCCAATATAAGGCTTCTCCTTTATCTTGTGGAGTTATATCATTCCCTAGTTTCTCTAATAAAATATTTATACACTCTACATGCCCTTCTTTTATAGACCATTTTAATATTTCTCCCTTATCTTTAGGAGAAAGTTCATTAATTATTTTCTCTAATAAGCTATTTATGATTTCTAAATATCCATTTTCTAGCGCTTCTTTTAATATTATTATTTTATTAGCTGTAGGTATCTCATTACCTAATTTATCTAATAAAAGATTTACTATCTCTAAATAACCCCCTTCTACTGCTTCTCTTAATACTCCTATTTTATGATTTATAGGTATCTCATTACCTAATTTCTCTAATAAAATACTTACTCCATCTAAGTACTCATTATCTACAGCCACATATAATATATTTATTTTAACTGGAATAGTTATGCTATTACCTAGCAAGTCTAAAAGATTATTTACCCAATAATTGTTACGTTGCTCTGTTGCCCACGTTAATAACTTATATAAACTATTTTCTTCCTTTTGGAGATGAGGTATAAGATTGCTGATAATGGTATTTAAATTTTTATTATCATTATTATATACTGCCATTCCTATACTTAAAACTTCCTCAGAATTCATGATAGTTAAGAGTGCAGAATGGGTTTGGATAATATTCAAATTTCCATGACTATATTTAGCTATATCTTTAAAAGATAGAGAATACTCAAATAGATTGTTTATAAAAACAAAAAGAAAATTTATTTTGTCATACTTAACTTCGGATAATTCCTGTAAGCCTTTATTTTGATTCCCACTATAAATATTTTTTGCTAATTGAAAAATTTCTTTTATCTTATTTTCATGCTGAGCATAATATAATTTATAAATATTAAGTTCCTCATAATTAAACAACATTGCTTCTTCTTTGGTTAATATATTTTCTTGAACCAATAAATAATCTTCCGTAGAATCTTCTCGTTTGGCCATTCTTAATTGTTGTTCATTATGGGTTAGCAATGCTTGCTTTACTTTAATTTCTCTAGCTTGTTTTTCTTTCCATTGCTTCTTTATCAGATCGGCTTGCTCAGGGTTATTATAAACCTTTACAGCCGTCATATAATTATTCTCTTCCTCTATTTTCCAACTTTTTAATTTTTGTTCTAATTTATTTTCAATCCACTGATCACGATTTAACCAAGCTTGTTTATTTTTAGGAGACGCAGTATTTTCATTATATCCTATAATCCCATTCTTATGATCATACTTACTTACTATTCTAGATTTTAGTTCTAATGCTTTCTCCTTTACCTTATTATTAATCAAGCCATGAATTATATTTTGCTGATTTAGAGGATTTTTTTCAGCAATAATTTCTTTTATTTCCTCGTGTTGAGACATATAAAAATTAATTTTCGTTTGCAAATATTTAACTAAAATTTGTTCACTTAAGCCATAATCATAATGTAAGTTCTCTTTTAATTTACTGGGTATGTTTTTAATTAGTTCAATCTGATCCTTAATTTCTGGGGTAATTGATGCCGGAAATTTTACGGTATTACCATATAGGTAATGAAGTGTATAAAATAACACTTCTGCTATATTCCTGTATTGAAATAGTAAATTATCTTCAATTTCTTCAATATATAAATCAGCAATAGTAATAATCTCTATATCTTTCATAAGTAATACCTTAAATTATAAACGAATTAATAAAATTAATACTAATTAAGATACCATTTACATTAAAAATATCAATAATGTTAACGTTTATGTAAAATATGTTAAAGACATAGAGAGTTATAGTAATTTAAATTTTAGCAGAAGTAATTACGAGAAATATAGCTATAAATGCACAATAACTATATGTATATTGAGATTAGGAACTTGGTATGATTACTAAGCAAAAAAAAATCGTAGGAGATTTTAATAAAATATATAATATAGCTATTCTCTTTTTATAATTAGCTCGTCTTACAGAACTATGTCACAATTTAGCACTGTGAAGAAAAAATAAATTTATGTGAAATGAGGAGCGAGTAATACAAATGAATATATGAGCAACGAACTTACCGCATAATATAGTTGGAATGGTCACGTTGTCGTTCATCCCTCACCCCTAGCATTTAGTCGGCTTCGGATCCTCACTCCTAGTGTCATTCTCAACTTCTCTAACTATATTTAAATTGCAATAAGTTAGGTTCTGTGAAGTTTTCTAAAAAATATGGTTTTTAGCAAATTTTTGAGCGAAAAAATAGCTTTTATTCGAAGGAATATTAATATATTTCAAGCAATAAAAGCTTTTTTTGCAGCCAAAAAGTGCTAAGAAAACAGTTGTTGAGAAACCTTCACAGAACCTAGATGTACCCCCTCAATCCAAAGCTATATAAACAAGCTATTTATATATTCGAGTATAAGATAATATTAAAATTGATAAAATAAGAAGTATAACACCGTAAATAAAGTAAGCATTATCAAAATTATGTATAGAAATGTAATTTGGAAGAAGAAATATAATTATGCTTATAATGCTACCCATGATCCCAAACGAAGTATTAACTCTTCCTATCATACCTTTAGGACAATGAGTTAATAAGTCACCATTATTTAAGGTTTTAGTAAAGGTAAAACAGGCTCCCATCAAAGCGTATATAAATGTTATTGTATATATATTATACAAAAATGCTAAAATAATACATAATATTCCCAAAATAATTAGGGAATATATATCATAATTTTTTAAATTATATTTTTTGGTGTAAGAAGTTAAAAATATAGTAGCCACTACACTACCAATTGTCCAAGAAGCTTCTATATTACCATAAGATTCACTTGTACCATGTAATTTAAATTTGATTAATGCAGGCATAATAATATTAGAAAGAGACGACACAGACATTACTAATATATTGACTAAACCGATAAGTAAAATAAATTTTGTTTGAAAAATAAAAATAAGACCTCGAACTAAATCCTTTAGGTAATGAATCTTGATTTGATGATGTAAGATATAAGAAGGGTTTGGCAAGTAATATGTAACAATTAAAGTTATAAAGGAAACAATACATAATAATAGGTAAGAATTTTTGATACCAAAAAATTTTAAGACAATACCTGCACAAGACATACTAATTATAAAACAAATTTGCTGAACTAGACTAAATTTAGCTATTTGTTGAGGTATTTTTTTACTACATATCACTGATTGTAGAATATGATTAGTAGCACCGTTTGCTAATATATTGCCACATGTGGTAAGAACCGTCATACAATATAATGATAAATTATACAGCTCAAGTGATGTATCAAAAGCTAGAATAGGTAAATAGTATGCTATCAAAATTAATAGATGAGCCTTACTAAGAGTAGGTCTATAAGCATGTTTATCAATAAATATACCAAGCATTGGCCCTAACAAAATATTAACTATACAACCAATAAAAAAAATTTTTCCAACAATAGATATCTCTTTATTAATATGTAATGCTGCCCATATATTTAAAATAAGCGCAAAACCTATACGTAAGTTATTTAAGACCAAATATAAGTAATAATTATTAATTATCATATCTAAATCTACTGAACATTTTGTTTCATTGTAATACCCTGTGAATCAATACTTCTGATAAATGAACGTGTTATATTAATTCCTTCAAGTGGTTCAGAAAATATATCTCTAGCATGAAATCCTAAAGTATTATCTACAAAAATTCCCCTACGCATTTTTTGCAAAACTGAATATCTAACTTCATTATTACTTATAGATTGTTTCATATTATCCATTATTGCATTATTTAATTCATTTCCCTCTGTAGAGGAAATAATATCCCCGTTTAAAAATACATATAATTCTTGATTTTCAAGTTTTTTAAAAATAGGTAAGGTAAGTTTTCTTGTTTTATTTGTCAAAACAGTTGCATCTTGGTTTCTATATATTATAGGTGTAATAGAAATATTAAATTCACGATCTATACCAATAATCTCTGAAAAATATTTTTTGTCTTTCCATAAAGAAGAAGGTACAAAATAAAAATTACCAGGATTTTTATAACCTATAAACAAGTTATAGATCATTAAGTATTTTGGCAGAAAGACTTCTGTTGCTGAAATTCCACCATCATTATGAAATCCTAATTTTGCTTCTGGACTATAAAATAATAGTGCTTCAGATGATAAAATTTTCTCATTTTCTTTAGATGCGTTATATACTGTAAAAGGCGTATTATTTAAGGAATCTTGTATAGGTAAAAAAAGATTTAAAGATATTGATAATAATGACAGCGCTCCCCAAAAAGCGTTTTCATTTGTACTCATATTATCATTTGTAGGAACATCTAATGATGATATACCCAAATCTCTTTGATTTACTGCTTCTTTAATCAAATTAATATATTTGTTAAAAGCTAAATTACCAGCTGCCCTGACCATTTTTTGTATTTTCTCGCTCTTTAGTATGTTTAATTTTGGTACAAATTTACCAGTTTCTTTAAGTAGTGTTATAAATTTTATATAATCCTCTAATTCTATTATATAATTTGGTGCTTCTATAATTTTTTGCTTAATCATAAATTATAACCTGAGTAAATAATTTTAATATATAAGCGCTAAGAAATAGTAACTTCTTAACGCTTTTCATAGCTAGATTATACCCTATCTGTACATTCGGGAGACTGCATACAAACTAACAAATCTTCTAATAGTAAATTAAAATCTAATTCTGTACTAATTTCTAAATTTATAATATTAGACATTTTTTTCTCCTTATATGTGATTTACAACTTAATTTAGTTATACATATATACAACCTGTAGTTGTATATATGTATATTTCATTACTGTCAATATATATAATTTTATTAATTTTTTAGTTATAAACTCTTAGGATTAGATATTATGGGAGCGTTGTAAAAAAGATTTTTTATTAAAAATTTTTCAATTATATCTATTTTTAATCTGCCGTTTTTAAAACTATAAATAATATATAAAAAATTATCAGAAGAGCTAGTGAGAGGTATAATTCTTGATTACAACACACAATGGAAAAATCTATTTTAGCCTATCTCTACCCTGATCAGGGTAGAGATAGATATAATGATATTAGTAATTAGCTAACTAGTTTTAAAATATTTTGTCTTAACTGATTAATCTGAGCAAGTACAGAAGTACTAGCTTGTTCTCTTACTTGTGCCATAGCAAAAGCAGTAGATTCAGAAGGTATATCAGTAGCCAAGAACACGTCTCTAGCTGCAGTAATATTTTGAATACTAGTATTGATGTTATCAGCAGCGTATCTAATTCTAGACTGTATAGCACCAACATTTGACCTAATATCAGATATTACACTAATAGCACGGTCTAACACCACACTAGCTGTTTGTGCTAATTCTGGAGTTTCAATGCTGATTGACTTATAATTACCGTTTTCATCCAAGAAAATATCAGAAGTTTTAGCACCTGG
Source organism: Rickettsiales bacterium Ac37b (assembly GCA_000746585.2). Lineage (NCBI taxonomy): Bacteria > Pseudomonadati > Pseudomonadota > Alphaproteobacteria > Rickettsiales > Rickettsiales bacterium Ac37b. Next base: position 1,497,278 of record CP009217.2, on the reverse strand, counting down.
TATCTGTAAAGATATATTATCCGAAGCACTTAAACCTACTTGGAACGCAACAGAAGCAGCACCTGTATTAATATTAAATGCTTTAGCTAAAGCTTTCTCAGTAGCTTCCGCAGCACTAGTACTGGTTAGCGATAAATTAGTTGCAGCACCACCACCAACATAATTGAATATTAATACATTCTTAGGGTTAGTTTGGCTAACAAATCCATATTCACCAGGAGCAAGTTCTCTACCTAAAGGTGTTACGTTACCAACATTATTATAACCACTGGTATATACTTCACCATTTTTAGTAGTAAAGGTTATACTAGCATTACTACCACCTTCCATTGGAGCTTGGACTGACACTTTAGCAATTTCTACATTTTTAAATTCTGAACTAATAAACTTAAATTCAGATCCTGCTAAATCACCTACTATATTATTATTTACGTCTAAGATAGTACCTGATCCTTTATAGCCAGAAACATTACGTGACTGGAAGAAAGTTAAGCCATTAAATGCAGAGTTCAATCTATTAGCAATCAAATCAGCGTCATCTTGATTTTTTACAGATATATCATTTGCATTAAACGTTAACGATAATGAACCTCCATTACCACCGACAGCTGAAAGAGTCACCCTGGTATCAGCAGCGAAATTGGTGTTTACGCTGGCTGCAGTGTAAGTATAATCTCCAACTTTAAGTTCAAGATCCACTACGTTTTCAAGACCTTTATGGATAACTTTAAACCCTTGTATTTTTCCGGCAAAACTAGCGTTATTAGAGATCAAGGAAGTATCAACACCGGTTGCAACTTCAACACCTGACCCATCATTAGTATTACTAGTATTTAATGCTTTTAAAATAGTATCAGTGACAGTACCTTGAGCAACTGTACGTCCAGATCCACTATATGCGCTGTATAAAGCAATATCAGGAGCGTTAGCATTATGCGCCAGTGGGAAAGTACCACCATTTAAATCACCATCTACTGCTATTTGTAAAGGAGAAAAACCATTACCAAGATCAGCATATCCAAGTCCAGTTGCATTTGCTGCAGTAAAGGCTGCACCAGCTACATTTCCTCCATTAAGCAATACGTCATTTGCGTTCGTAGACATAGCTGCAACACCAAAAGCTGCCGAACCGTTATTGGCATCAGTACCTGCACCATTACCAACAGTACCTGCTACATTAGCAGTTATAGTAATATAAGCATCTCCCGGATTATATGCAAATTGCAATTCAGATAACTTTGATTTTATTCCTATTACATTAGCATCGTTACCAGCATAGTTTAACGCTGATTGTATAGAGCTATATAAAGCTTGCGCCTGATTAGCAGCTGTCGTAGTAAGAGTTGTATCAACCGTAATATCTGCTAAATCACCAGTTGTACCAGTAACAGTTCCTATATCAGCTGTAACAGCAAACGGCATAGCAGCACCATTGATATAAATAAAGCCAGCATTATTAGCAGCTGGTGCTAAAGCATTATTAATGGTAATTCTAGCTTGAGCCTGTGTAGCATCAGTTTTGGTACTTGTAACAATTTTAGCAGGAGCATATAAACTGCCATCTATTAATTTTCTTCCACCAAAATTAGTAGATCCAGCAATACGATCAAGCTCTTGGGTTAAATTTTGAAACTCTTGATTCAGTTTTTGTGAAGACTCTTCACCAAGAGCTGAGTTAGCTTGTGTAGCTAGCGCTTTCATACGCTGTAATATATCCCCTTCATTTTTAAGAGAACCATCAGCTATACCAAGCATACTCATACCTTGGCTTGTATTAACTAATGCCGCTTGTAAAGTTGAAATATTACCAGAAAGTATAGAACCAATAGCAAGACCAGATACGTCATCATAAGCATTTGCTATTTTGTTACCGCTAGATATTCTCTTTGCTGATGCTTGTAAATCATTATCAGCTGCAGCAAGATTTTGTCCTACTGAAAGAGCCGTTGGATTAGAAATTATACCCAAAACCATAAAAAATTCTCCTACTTGGATTAAACTTAAAAGGCTACTTGCCTAATATTTACCATGTCATTATACCATATTATCTATTAATAATATATTAACGCTTTAAAAGCAGTATGCTTAACGATAACTAATAATTTCAATTTGAACTTTTTTAGTTTTCCTCACCTCTCCCTTAAGGGAGAGGTCGTGTAAATGCTTGCATTTATACGGGTGAGGGTTTATATAATACCATAACTTTTAATTGATAAAATTATTTATAATGAAAAATTTTCAGAAATTTTTACGCAAAAATACAACTTCTGAAGAACGTATACTTTGGTATTATCTTCGAGATCGTCGATTCTACGATTTTAAATTTCGTAGGCAACATATAATAAAAAATTATATAGTAGATTTTATATGCCTCTCACACAAAATAGTTATAGAATTAGATGGAGGACATCATTCTTATCAACAAAATTATGATAATAAAAGAGATAGCCTTATAAAAGCTGAAGGATTTAAAATATTAAGATTTTGGAATAATGAAATAAAAGATAATGTAGAAGGAGTATTAGAGACACTACATCTAACCTTGTTATCTATTCCCCCTCACCCTCGAAAAGCAAAGCTTTCCTCGACCTCTCCCAAAGGAGAGGTGAAATAAGTATGTGCTTTTTATAATTAATAATTCTAACTTAAATATTTTTTAGTTTCCTCACCTCTCCCTTAAGGGAGAGGTCGTGTAAATGCTTGCATTTATACGGGTGAGGGTTTAATAAATCTAATTATTTAATATACCCCTCATCCGCTCAAAACTGAAGTTTTTCACGACTTCTTCAAATAGGGAGAAGTTAAATTTAGGTCCTTCTATCCAATATTTCTGCAATTTCGTACATTATATTCTGTCTTTGGTAGGGTTTTTTGATGTAGGTGACAATGCCAAGTGTGAATGCTCTTTCAATTTCGGCACTATCGGAAGAGCCAGTTTGAAGAATGACTGGGATTTTGGCAAGCTCTGGGTTCTGCTTGATCTCAGCGAGTACATTTAAGCCATAAATATCGGGCATCATTAAGTCGAGTAAAATTAAATCTATTTCCTTAGAATGTTCTTTCAGATATTCAAGGCCAGCATAACCTCCCGCTGCTTTATGGAGATTATAGCCACTTCCAAAAAGTAGTAATTCCATACTCATTAAGCAGGCATCTTCATCATCTATTATTAAAATATTAGCTGATTTAGTAGTTTGAGGAGCAGGTTTTGTAGGTATTTCGACATTATTTTCTGCAATGATTTTATGGCCATCCATTTGTTTGGCCTGCGATATTGGAATAACAAAGTTAAAAGTTGCACCTTGGTCTTGGTTATTTTCTGCCCAAATTTCACCATGATGCGCGTCGATAATTTCTTTACAGATAGCAAGGCCAAGACCCGTGCCTCCTGCCCTGGTTTTAGTTTTGCTGCTTTGAACAAAGACCTCAAAGATAGTATATAATTCATTTTCAGGAACGCCTACCCCTTCATCTTTAATGGCAAAATGATAAGCTTCAGATTTATTTTGATCATCATAGGTGATTTCAGAAAGCTTTAGCGAAACAGTGATGGTAGAATTATTTGGGCTAAATTTGATGCTATTGACAAATAAATTACGTAAAACTTGGCCTATTCTTTCTTTGTCCGCCAGGATAAAGGCGTCTTTTAAAGGAGTGAAATTAATTTGGAGCTGCTTACCATTGATATATAGGGTTTGAGCTTCGTCAATCATTTCCGTGATAATCAAGTTTAAATCTATTTTTTCTAAACTAAGCCTCATCTTTCCTGCTTGGAACTTAGAAAGATCAAGGAGATGGTTAAGAAGTGAAGACAATCTTTTGGCATTGCTTGCAATTTTATCTGCTAACTCATATTTTCGTTCATCGTTAAACTCTTGCCAATGCTCAACGAGGGAAGTTGAAATCGCAGTGAACCCTTGCATCGGCGTTCTAATCTCATGACTCATGTTATTGAGGAACTCTGTCTTAGCCGCGAGTGCTTGCTGCAGTTCTGCAGTGCGTTCCTCTACTTTTTGTTCGAGCTGTAAGTTAATATTATTGATATTAATATTAACTTTTTCTAATTCGGCTTGAGATAATTTTAATTGTTGTTCAGTAATTTTAAGTTTATATATAAAGTAAATTAAATTACTAAGTCTGGCTGATAAAATATTTAGTTCTTTAATATTGCTTTCAGGTATACTGATTGTTTCTATATTATCTTCTGTTTCTACTATTTTTTCTGCTATTACAGCAAGTTTTATTATTGGATTAATTAGCATTTTACGTAATATAAATAACATAGCAATAATGATTATGCCTATTACTGTAATGCCTGAGGAACGAGAAATTATAATATTATTTATTTCCTGTTGCTTGCTAATTTCATTATAACCAATCAATATAATAAATGGGAAATTATTCATTTTTTGATAATAATTATATCTGATTTTGCCATATTTTAGCTCTTTCTCTAAATATCCTCGATCTGATGAAGAGAGTTTGATATTATTAAAAATGTGTTGCCGCTCTCTTTCGTCCTTTGGTAATTCACTGCTTGGGGGGGCTAAAACAAAGTGAAACTTATCATTTAATATAACATAATGTATTAAATTACCTCTCAAGTCATTTTCAATTTTACTTTTTAATCTTTCTATACTAAATCCCATTCCAATAACACCTAAATATTTTCCTTGATTATCTATAATGCCTAAGCCGGCAGGAATAATTAATTCTCCGCTTGGTTTACCAATAGCTATATTACTAAAATGTAATTTCCAAGGTTTATCACGAGCTTCTTTAATATAGGAGCGATCAGACATATCAATAATTTTATCTATTTTACCTAAAGTAGTAGAAATTACTAAATTATCATTTTGATCAATCCAATCAAATAAGGTCCAGGAAAATATACTGCCTTCAACAAAATTCTTTGGCAGCTTGATAGTTAGAATAGTTTCTATTTCATTTAAATTAGGATCTTTAAGACTTGCTATTTGCTGACCTAAAAACTTCATATAATTACTTAAATAATCTAGCAATTCACCTATATTATTATTCACTTCTTCTGCCCTAGTTTCATAAAGTGAAATTTTCCTTTGTTCATATTTAGAATAGGTGAAATAACATAAAATAATAATAAATAAGATGGTAATAATGAAAATGATCACGGAAAATATGATGCTTTCTTTTTTTAAACTGTAAGTTTCTGTTGCCATAAAAATATATTATATGTATATATTATTAATTAATCTTAATATATATTATTATAGATTAATATTGTAAATAAAGCATTAATATTAACTATATAGTAAAAAATTTAATTTTGTTTTAAAAATTATATATTAAAGATATAATTAGGAATTTTATCAACCAGCACACAGAATTTTCAGCTACAAGTAAAGCTGTTAATAATGATTTTTATACCCTATGGCATAGGCACCCCTTAAATGTTAAGGAAGCAGAAATATTTTTAGCTAACTATTTTGCAAGAACTATTAATACTGTAGTAATGGTAGGAAATGTAATTAAAGCTTTAATTGATCCTATTAAAATTATTAAAAATTCTGATTATGCCAAAGCTGTAATAAACAATTTACAAAATTTGCATGATGAACTTGGCAATGGGAAAGAGAAAAAGCCTCATCCCGTATTGATGGCTGAATGGATAAATATTTTGCTAGAAAAGCTGGGTTCAAATATTTTACCTATAGAAGATATAGTCAATTAAGTTGAGAATGGCATAGAGAAGCCATAATCAATAGCATCGCTAAGGTTATTAAAATTAGTAATGATAGGTTTGATTTTAGCTTTTAAATGAGCCCAATATTTTTCAATTGGGTTGAGATCAGGAGAGTAAGGTGGTAAGAATAAAAGTTTACAGCCTATATCTTCTATTAAATTCCTAGTTCTAGCTGACTTATGGAACGTTGCATTATCAAGTATTACAACTTGACCAAATCTTAGTTCGGGCACCAAACACTGACTAACCCACTCGTTAAAAACTTCTGTATTACATGTGCCCTTGAAACACATTGGCGCAATAATTTTCTTCCCAACCTTACCTGCAATAAAGCTTTCTCAATCATGTTTTTTACCTGAGATATCACCATAAACTTTACTTCCTCTGAGACTGTATCCCCAAGAATAGTACAAATAGCTATCAATTCCACTCTCATCAATATAAACTATATCTTCCGCTTTATAGTTTGCGATAGCTGCCAAAAATAATTGCAGCTTCTTCTCTGGTATAACCTTTATTAACATAGTGAATTACTTTTTTACGTAAATCTAAGGAATATGCCATTGCTTCTACTGTTTTGGGTTTATGAGCTTTTTAATATATCATATATCATGTCTTTATCAATTTAATTTACTATAATTATCATAAACTACTTACCAAAGAGACAGAATTATTTACTGATTTACAAACAAAACTTTATAATCATCAATCTATTATAACAGTCATTGGCACCTCATTTACTCAAGAATTATTTGCTCATCATATGATGCATAAATTATTTGATGGATACCTAAAAAACTATAAACATTTATTTAAAATCTCTGAAGAGTTTGCCAGAACTAAAGTTTATTTTACCGCCCATGTTAACGGCACAGAAGAAAATCATGCAAATCTTATTTCTGATTTAATATATTGTACTTGCCAAGATATGGATGACCTTAAAGAAATAGAAAATAGTTATAAAAAATTTGAAGAAATTACCATAATGTTTTGGAATGGTATATATAAGCAAATTCAAACTATCAATAGTTAACAGTACTCATTTTCTAAAATTATTAGCATCGCCCTACTTCCTAATCTCTAGTAAATACAAATTCTTGTTCGGAAGACAAATTAGATATAAACTGATAATTTGACTCACTAAAATTTTTAAGCTCATTATAATCATTTATACGGTTTTTAATTATAAAATTTGCCATCATTCCCCGCGCACGTTTAGCTAATAATCCTATAGTTTTATAGCTACCTTTATGTAATTCTTTGAAGGAAATATTGATCAATTTTAGTTTAGGACTAAGAAGCTTTTGATTAATAGATTTGAAATATTCTTGAGATGCAAGGTTAATAAGAGCATTAGTGGAAGAAGTGTTAATAAAATCTGTTATTTTATTTCCCCAAAATTCATATAGATTTTTTCTGTTATTTATTGCTAAATTTGTAGACATTTCTAGCCTATATGGCTGTATCAGATCGAGAGGTTTTAATACTCCATATAAACCTGAAAGTATAATTAAATGTTGCTGAGCAAATTCTAAATCTTCTTCAGAGTAATGCTCGACATCCATCATACTATATACATCACCCTTATAAGCAAAAAGTGCTTGCCTCGCATTATCCAAGTTATGGTCTAAGCTAAATGTTTTATATCGCTTAACATTAATTTGAGCTAAAGAATTACTAATTGACATTAGCTTGCCAAGCTCTTCTTCAGTATAACCAGAAAGATATTCAGCAAGCGTTAAGGCTTGCTGAATATATATTGGCTTAGTGTAGTGTTTTATAGTACTATTATGATCAAAATTTAACGTTTTAGAAGGGGATAATAATATAATCATACGTTATCTACTAGAATGGTATTTCATCTTCCAAATCATCATTAAAAGACTTGCTATGTTCATTATTATTCTTGCTATATGTTGCTTCAGAACTATTATTTGCATAATCATTATTATTAGAATTTCTGGTATCAAGTATCATAAGATTTGAGTTATAACCTTGTAATATAATTTCGGTATAATAACGCTCAACTCCTGAATTATCAACCCATTTACGAGTTTGTATAGCACCTTCTATGTATAGCTTGGTACCTTTTTTGATATATTGTTCAACAATATTAACTAACCCTTCAGAAAAAATTACTATACGATGCCATTCTGTTTTTTCACGACGTTCCCCGCTTGATTTATCACGCCATGTTTCAGAAGTAGCTAAAGCTATATTAGCAATTTTTTGTCCATTTTGGGTTACCCTAATTTCAGGATCACGTCCAACATTACCTATTAAGATTGCTTTATTTATACTACCTACCATTGTTCTTGACCTTCAAATAAATTATAATAAAAAAAATTAATTTAAATTAATAAAAAAACCTTTTGAATAGTGTTAGAAAAAAATATATAATGACCCTGTTTGAAATTTAAATATCTCTTGAACATTGAATTTTACTGTATAGCTTTAAAGTTATACTATCAGTTAAAAGTATAATCAAAATATACAATATTAATTTATAATATTATACTATTTTTATAAGTTTTTATGTTCTACAAATAAAAAATATTTATTATATAATAACCTACAAACTTTCAAACTTAAGGGTTATACACTTTTTTTATCATTATTAACTAATTATACTAGATTTAAATAAAATGGAAGAATTTATTAAAGTACGTGGTGCAAAAGAGCATAATTTAAAAAATATTAATGTTGATATACCACGCAATAAGTTAGTGGTAATTACTGGCCTTAGCGGATCAGGTAAATCTTCATTAGCGTTTGATACTATCTATGCAGAAGGACAAAGGCGTTATGTAGAAAGCTTATCTGCATATGCAAGGCAATTCTTGCAATTACAAAACAAGCCTAACGTTGAATCCATATTAGGCCTATCCCCTGCCATAGCTATAGATCAAAAAACTACTTCTCGTAATCCTAGATCTACTGTAGGTACAATTACTGAAATATATGATTATTTACGATTATTATTCGCACGCGTTGGTATTCCTTATTCTCCAGCAACAGGGTTACCTATAGAAAGCCAAACTGTTAGCCAGATAGTCGATACTATCAACACTTTACCTGTAGATGCTAAAATATACATACTTGCTCCTATAGTACGTGGAGGAAAGGGAGAACATCGTAAAGAACTGTTAGCACTTAGAAAACAAGGTTATCAAAGAATAAAAATAGATAACGAGGTTTATGAGTTAGATAGTTTACCTGTTATTGATAAAAATAAAAAGCACAATATCGAAGTTATCATAGACAGAATAGTAATAGATCCCGGACTAGGTAATAGGCTTGCAGATAGCGTTGAGAATGCGCTGAAATTAGGCAATGGGATGTTATATGTTGAAGTATTAGGTAAAAATCATAGTGATGAAAATTATGATATAGAAAAAACTTTAACATTTTCAGAAAAATTTGCATGTCCTATATCAGGCTTTCAACTTGATGAAATTGAACCAAGAATATTTTCTTTTAATAGTCCTTATGGTGCATGTAAGGTATGTGATGGCCTTGGTACGGAGTTATTTTTTGACCCTGATTTTGTTATTCCAGACAAAACTTTATCTATCAGAGAAGGGGCCATAGCACCTTGGGAAAGTTTACAAACACGCGCTCAATTACAATTACTAGAGAGTCTTGCTTCACATTATAACTTTGATTTAGATACGCCTTTTAAAGAGCTATCTGAAGAAGTGCAATCTATGATTTTATATGGGTCAGGAGAAGATGAAATTACTGTTAATTTTGTAGAAGGTATCCATAATCAAAAAATTCGTAAAGTATTTGAAGGAGTAATACCAAGCTTAGAAAAACGTTGGGCTGAAGCAAATGAAGCTTGGTTAAAAGAGGAATTAGGAAAATTCCAAAGCACCCATAAATGTAAATCATGTCAAGGATATCGTTTAAGACCTGAAACATTATGTATTAAAATAGCCGATTGGCATATAGGACGTGTATGTGAAATAAGTATAGAACAAGCTATTGAATGGGTTAAAGCTTTACCTACCAAACTTAACAATACTCAAAACAAAATTGCTGAACGTGTTTTAAAAGAATTAATAGATAGATTGAATTTCTTAAATAATGTTGGACTAGATTATTTAACCCTTTCTAGGGAATCAGGCACTTTATCTGGAGGAGAAAGCCAACGTATTAGATTAGCTTCACAAATTGGTTCTGGCTTAAGTGGAGTATTATATGTTCTAGATGAACCATCAATAGGATTGCACCAATGTGATAATATTAGGCTAATTAATACACTTAAAAACTTAAGAGATCTTGGAAATACAGTTATTGTGGTGGAACATGATGAAGAAACAATGATTGCAGCTGACTATTTAATAGATATAGGTCCAGGTGCTGGTATACATGGAGGGCATGTTATAGCTGCTGGTCTTCCTAAAGAAGTTCAAGAAGCAAAAGAAAGTATTACCGGCCAATATCTAAAAGGTATTAAAGCAGTTGAAGTACCAAAAGTAAGGCGTACAGGGCATAATAAAAAGTTTATAGAACTAAAAGGTGCAAGAACTAATAACTTGCATAATGTAGATATTTCTATACCTCTTGGTACATTTACCTGTATTACAGGCGTATCTGGAGGAGGAAAATCTAGTCTTATCATCCATACTTTATATAAGGCTGCTATTAAGAAATTAGAAAATAGTAAAGTCATTCCAGGAGAACATGATTCTTTAACTGGGCTTGAGCATATTGATAAAGTAATTGAAATTGATCAATCACCTATAGGTAGAACTCCAAGATCCAATCCTGCCACTTATACAGGAGCTTTTAGTCCAATTAGAGATTGGTATGTAGGCTTACCTATCTCTAAGGCTAGAGGTTACAAAGTTGGCAGATTTTCCTTTAATGTTAAAGGTGGTAGATGTGAGGTATGTCAGGGAGATGGTATCATTAAAATAGCTATGCACTTTTTGCCTGATATTTATGTTCCTTGTGAAGAATGTAATGGTCAAAGATATAATCGTGAAACTTTAGAAGTAAAATATAAAGGCAAATCTATATCAGAAGTTTTAGATATGAATGTAGAAGAAGCGTTACTTTTCTTTAATAAAATTCCAGCTGTCAGAGAAAAAATAGAAGCAATGTCTGAAGTAGGACTAGGTTATATCAAAGTAGGCCAATCTGCAACTACTTTATCTGGTGGTGAGGCTCAGCGTGTTAAACTAGCAAAAGAATTATCTCGTAAATCGACAGGCAAAACATTATATATCTTAGATGAACCAACTACTGGTTTACATTTAGATGATATCAATAGATTATTAAAAGTATTGCATAAATTAGTAGAAATGGGTAACACTGTAGTAGTGATAGAACATAATTTAGAGGTCATTAAAACAGCGGATTATATTATTGATGTTGGCCCAGGCGGTGGTAATAAAGGTGGTTACGTAGTATCAACTGGCACACCAGAAGAAGTTAGTCACTGTGAAAAAAGTGTCACTGGTAAATATCTTCTACCATATTTGCAAAATAAAGGTACAATACAAAAAATAGCTTAAATTAAAGAGGTAATATGGAAAAACATGAAGCATTAGAAACAGCCTTAAAGCAGATTGAAAAATCTTATGGTAAAGGCTCTATTATGAAATTAGGGCAGAAAGCTTCTGTAGAAGTTGATACAGTTTCTACTGGTTCAATTAGCTTAGATATGGCACTTGGTGTAGGGGGATTACCTAGAGGACGTATTATAGAAATATTTGGACCTGAAAGTTCAGGAAAAACTACTCTGGCACTACATGTAATTGCAGAAGCACAGAAAAAAGGTGGAAATTGTGCTTTTATTGACGCTGAGCATGCTCTTGATCCTATTTATGCTAGGAAATTAGGTGTAAAAGTTGACGATTTAGTTGTCTCACAGCCAGATACAGGTGAACAAGCTTTAGAAATAGCCGATACGCTTGTACGTTCTGGGGCAATAGATGTAATGGTAATCGATAGTGTTGCAGCACTTGTACCACGTGCAGAAATTGAAGGTGAAATGGGAGATTCTCATATGGGGTTACAGGCCCGTTTAATGAGTCAAGCTTTACGTAAGCTTACAGGCTCTATTTCTAAAACTAATTGTATGATTATTTTCATTAATCAGATAAGAATGAAAATAGGTGTGATGTTTGGTAACCCAGAAACCACTACAGGTGGGAACGCCTTAAAATTTTATGCTTCAGTAAGGCTTGATATAAGACGTACCACTAGTTTAAAAGATAAAGAAGAGGTTATAGGCCATCAGACTCGTGTAAAAGTAGTTAAAAATAAAGTTGCTCCACCATTTAAAATGGGTGATTTTGATATTATGTATGGTGAAGGTATTTCAAAAGTTGGCGAATTAATTGATCTTGGAGTTAAATTAGATATTATTGAAAAATCTGGTTCTTGGTTTTCTTATAATAATATTCGTATTGGACAGGGTAGAGAAAATGTCAAAACCTACTTTAAAGAACATCCTGACTTAATGACTGAAGTTGAAGAAAAAATACGTAAAAACAGTGATGTAATATTAACTGAAACACAAGATAATAATGCATTAGAAGAGGCTTTTTAACATAAGATTAAAGAGAATAGAGAAATTTCTAATCGTATTATTATAGTGAATTAATTTGAATTATGGGTAGGAATGAGGAGTAGAAGCCTACTAGAGAGCATTGATCAGCACCCCCCTAATTCAAATTAAAAAACTATATCTCCATGAAAGCAGGAACAAGTTGTATTATTACTTGATACCCATCTACAGAGAATCATACTACCGAATAAAAAGTACAAGTAGTTAGGAATATACGATTTCATACCTGTTTACGGGTATTAAGTATAATATTATAATTAGATTCCCGATTTTGTGTAATAACCAAGAAATCTTTTTGAACTATATAATAACACCCTCTTGACTTAACTATAATAATGAGTTTTTTAATTGTCTATGTAACTTGAATATATAACTTCGCCATATTCGCTTAAATCTATAAGATTATTGTTTGCAATTTTATTCAATATAATTTCTTTGATATAATTGGTACGTAAATAATATTCTGCTATTCTACCATCTGTATCATTAGCCTTAATAATTATTACTTTTTTATTTACATAGCATAGCTGATAACCTGATTGTTGATTAACAGGAGTTTGAATAATAAGATTATGAATATTAGGATATATGGCATTTTTTACTTCTTGTAATATATCATCTATAGCCTGTAAATCTAAGATTTTTTCCTTAGAAATAGCTATTTGCATATCTGTACGTATAATCAATATATTACCTTGGTCTCTAAGTAATTGTTTTATTTTTAATAAAAATTCGTGTAATTTTCCACGCTCTTTTAAAATTTCTAGAGGAGTTTGTACCACAAACTCTAAAAGATTTTTAGCTTCCGCAAAGCTTTCTAATGTTTCATAACCATCATAACTATCCTTTTGAAATTTATCCCATAGGCTTTCCATATTTGGAAAAGTAAGTTTTGAATATATAGGAATAAATTTATACGGTATTTTGTATTGTTCCAATGCATCTTTAATTTTTTGATTTGCAGAAATACATATAGATTCACAATATTTTTGTCTTAAAATATTCATATCTGAATTTGAAGATTCATGTATAAATACTAAAGATCCACTATAATCCAATTTATTATATAGAGCTTCTACAAAAAATTTAGTATCAAGGATTGTATGCTGATCTGAAGTCTCAGGAGCATAATAGGCTACATGACTTACTAATATTAATCCTGCATTGTTAGGTAGTTTATCTAAATCATTACTAAAACAATTTCCACAAATTAAATTTTTATTATCTAATTCAAAATTTTCTAATTCTTCAAACCGCCCTTTGACTATATTTACAAAACTTTTATCATATTCAATACCATGATATTGTACTTTTTGATTCATTTCTAAATAAGCATTAACTACCTTAAGTGCTAAATCACCCTCGCCAAAACCAATATCAATAATTACCGGATTAACTTCACCTCTGTATTTTTTTAACAATTTTGCTAATATATTTAATGCTTTGCCAGTCACGTTTTTCTGATCAGTCAAAGGCTTTAAACCAATTAGATTCTCTTTCTTGAGCTATCCCTATTTGATCTAAATCATCTTTAGTCATTTGGTTAGATTGAATCCTCATTGGTTTTGTACCTTTTGGATAATGTTATTTAGTTCAGTTGTTAAGGCGTAATATTAGCAGAAATTATAAAAAAGTAATAATATTTTTTTAAAATTAATTTATCTTAGAAAAAGCATACAATTTTTATAAAACTTTTTAGCAAAAGATCTAATTATTTAATATTTTTTATCAACTTAAACTATAAGTTTTACCTAACTTCTTACAAAGATATAATTATGAAACTGTTAACAAAGTATTTTGAGGTAAGATTTTAGGTATTGATTTTCCTGAGTTAGTCAAATCTCTAATCATTGTTCTTGAATATTCTATTATAATCAATGTTTGCTTCTTTATATTTACCTAATTTATAATATACTAAACTACGTAAATAGTAATTTTTTAAATTGTTAGAATCTAGGTGTAGGGATTTATTATAATCTTCTAAAGATTCCTTATATTTCTTAACTTTATAATAGGCTTTGCCTCTATTACTATAATATTCTGGTGATTTTGAATAAAGAGATATAGCTTGTGTATAACCATTAATTGCTTCTTTATACTTACCTAGCCTATAATAAACTTTACCTAAATTAAAATAAAAATTAGATAAATTAAGTAAATTATTTATATCACGGGTATTTTTTATTAATTTAGATTTAGGTATATAATATATTATAGCACTTATAGATAATTTATAAGGTAAAGATTTAGCTTTACTTAAATAATAAATTTGTGCTTTAGGACTCAGTTTTATTGCGGTATTAAAATCTTTAATTGCCTCTTTATGTTTTTCAATTTTTCTAAAGAATTCTCCTCTTTCATTATGTAAAATGGAATTGTTAGGATCCAATTTTATCTTATTAGTATATAATTCTGCAGCTTTTCTATAATCATTTTCAGATAAAACAGTCATGTTCAATCTCCTATATGCCTTACCTCTTTTGTAATAATATTCAGGTATATTGGAGTCTATATATATTGCTTTATTACAGTCTTCTATTACATTTTGATAATTAGAAAGCTTATAATAAGCTCTTCCTCGACTGTAATAAAGATTTGCATTATTTTGTTTGCGCTCTATAGCATTAGTAAAATCATATACTGATTTTATATAATTACCTATAATATAATAAGTATGTCCTCTCACAGCATAAAAAAGTGAATTATTATTATCTAACTCTATAGCATAATCAAAATCTTGTATAGCATTTAGGTATTGTCTAAGTTTATAGCTTATTAACCCTTTATAAAAATAACACTCTGATGCATCAGGACAAAGCTTTATTGCCATACTTAAATCATAAGTAGCACAACAAAATTCTTCTAATTTAATATAAGAAATAGCTCTATAAAAATAACAATCTGCATCTTGAGAATTTAATTTAATAGCTTCACTAAAACTTTCTATAGCATGTTGGTATTGAGCGTATATAAAAAAAGTGTATCCCTGCTTATAGTAATAATTACCATTATGTTCCATAAGTTATTTACACACAATAATTGTCATATATACCTCAATATATAACACTAATATAAAATAATTAATGCTTTACTAAAAAACATAACAATTATGACTATATATTAGAAAAATTCTAATAATACTAAATTATTAATATTTTTATAAAGGCTACAATTAATATTATTCATTAATTTTAAAAAGTAATTAATGAATAATTAACCTTTATTAACTACAACGAACTTCATTGGTTAGCTTACATATTATAGTCAATTAAGTTGAGAATGGCATAGAGAAGCCATAATCAATAGCATCGCTAAGGTTATTAAAATTAGTAATGATAGGTTTGATTTTAGCTTTTAAATGAGCCCAATATTTTTCAATTGGGTTGAGATCAGGAGAGTAAGGTGGTAAGAATAAAAGTTTACAGCCTATATCTTCTATTAAATTCCTAGTTCTAGCTGACTTATGGAACGTTGCATTATCAAGTATTACAACTTGACCAAATCTTAGTTCGGGCACCAAACACTGACTAACCCACTCGTTAAAAACTTCTGTATTACATGTGCCCTTGAAACACATTGGCGCAATAATTTTCTTCCCAACCTTACCTGCAATAAAGCTTTCTCAATCATGTTTTTTACCTGAGATATCACCATAAACTTTACTTCCTCTGAGACTGTATCCCCAAGAATAGTACAAATAGCTATCAATTCCACTCTCATCAATATAAACTATATCTTCCGCTTTATAGTTTGCGATAGCTGCCAAAAATAATTGCCGTTTTGCTTCATCCCGTTCACGATAGAGTGTGGTCTTTTTTTTCGTGTGATCCCCAAAGTCTTGAATGCCAAACAGATAGCAGCTGTAGACACATTAAAAACCTTTGCAAAATCAGATAATAGCCAATTGCTGTTTTTAGACACCTCGTTTAATAATTTGATTGGATCAAGCTTCTTCCATGGCTTAGCTGCTCGTGTGGCTGCTAAATTCCCGGATTTCGATCTCGATAACCATCTATAAATTGTTCTTTCACCTATGCCAAAAATTCTTGCAGCTTCTTCTCTGGTATAACCTTTATTAACATAGTGAATTACTTTTTTACGTAAATCTAAGGAATATGCCATTGCTTCTACTGTTTTGGGTTTATGAGCTTTTTAATATATCATATATCATGTCTTTATCAACTTAATTTACTATATTACAACCTTCAACAATGTTATAAACTTCATGTACTAATTTTTCCATAATATAAGCTGATATCATATTACACTCTAATTACATGTTACTTTACCTAACTTAATACTGATAAAGATTTTAATGTATGTCTAGAATAAATATATTTTACATTAAAAAATTAAACGATTTATAATGAAAACAGTTGATCATTGTTACTATAGTAAAAGCATTTGAATCCGGAACACGGTTAACTCAAAGTTCTCCTACAATTAGTCCTACTTTCGGACAAAAAATGTAAGTAATGAGCAAGAAATGATGTCATACCCGTAAAAACGGGTATCTCATTAGTCTGGAACATTACTAGATTACCGCTTTTGCGTTAATGACAAAAAAGAGTATATCTTAATTATAGGCTATATTAAATAATTAGATTTATTAAACCCTCACCCTCGGAAGGCAAAGCTTTCCTCGACCTCTCCCGAAGGAGAGGTGAAAAAAGTAATTATTTTTTCTTTCCTCGGCTACTTGTGCGTTTTCACGGCTCTGACATCATTCCTTGTATCAATAATCAACTGTTTTTACTATGGGATAAAAAGGTGAGCTGGCAAGTTGGTGTAATAAATTTGAAATAATAGTTGAAGTTATAGTTTTTGGTAATTAGAATCAAGCTATGGTAATTTTAATAAAAAGGTTCAAATATGGGTTATAATTTTGATACTTCAAAGCTAAACATAAAATATACTGCTAAAGATAATAGTTTTAAACTTTCGTTTGCTGATAATGCTAAGTATGAAACTATACTGGATTCTTGTACTATACAATATTCTGCTGGGCAAAATATTGTTAATAATGATATGGAAATTGGGGATTTTAATTTTGAGGCTAAGATAGATAATCCTTGCCCTATTGAGGGTTGTGCTACTGAACAAGATAAAACAAAAATGAGAAATGAAGTCTCAAAAGTACAAGGATTTGTATATAGTTCATTGATGCATTATCCTTCTGTAAAAAGGACTATTGTAAATGAGCAAGAGGATTTACCAAATATCATTAAATATCACAATGATAATAATGAAGTATTAAGAAATTATGATGATAGAAGGGAAGAATCTGAAATTAAGATATTAGTAATGCATTACACAGTTTCTGATGCTCCTAGATCATTTAATACCTTAACTACCCCAAGAGGAGTAAGTAGCCACTATACAGTAGATAAAAATGGTGAAGTTATGCAGCTTGTACCTGAGAGTAAATCGGCATGGCATGGTGGTCTTGGTTATTGGAAAGGGATAAATAGCATAAATCAGAATTCTATTGGTATAGAAATTGTGAATTCAGGTATTAATACTACTACTAACGAATGTGAACCTTATTCTGATGCCCAGATAAAGGCTGTAGAAGTATTATCTCTAGATATTTTGGAAAGAAATAAGGGAATTTTACCTGAATATGTTATTGGTCATAGTGATTTAGCTCCAAGTAGAAAGATTGATCCAGGTCATTGCTTTCCTTGGCATGATCTAGCAAAAAAAGGTATAGGTAAATTTCCTGAGGTGAAATTACCTGAAGTTAATGAAGTAATTTTTACCAAAGGTAGTAAAGGTCCAGAAATTACTAGATGGAAGGATAATATTGCTAAGGTAGGATATAAAGTAACTCCTGATGATAATTTTGGAGAGCCTGAAGAACAAATTTCACAAGCATTTCATATGCATTATTTAGCCAAATATCCTGTTACTGAGTGGGATACTCATGGGGAGACTATGTTAGTTGCATTAGTGGGTGAAGAGAGTTACCTTACCAATGGTGCCTGAAGTTTAGTTTTGTAAACAATTTTTATATCTTGAATAAAATTAGCTAGTTCATCTGAGGTTTTACCAGGTGTTGAACTAGCTTTTATTTTATATAAAATCAATAATTTAAAATTATATATAAAAATATAATAAATAAAGTTTGTAATATATAAAGCAAAGCTGTATTTCTTGTATTAAATTTTGCTGACATCTAATATATTATGAAAATATTAAAAAAAATTCTACAAAGCAACTTTACTAGATTTTTAGTAGCCAAGCTAATTTATTACTATGTAAAATTGGTATATTTAACTGGGAAATGGGCGGTACATAAGCCTAAAGATATAGATGATTATTTAGCAAAACCATGTATATATGCATTTTGGCACGGTAGATTGACTATGATGCCATTGCTTGCGCCTAAAGGACGTAAGATGAATGTTTTAAGTTCTAGGCATAGAGATGGATATTTAATGTCTGCCTCTATGAAAAATTTTGGTTTTTCTACAATCTTTGGTTCAAGCAAAAAGGGTGGAACTTATGCTTTACGTAGTATAATACGTACCTTAAAATCAGGCGAGAATATTGCTATTACTCCTGATGGTCCGCGTGGCCCAAGACATTGTATTAACAGCAATGTAATTTATATGGCAAAGGTAACAAATACCCCTATTATACCTATTAGTTTTGCAGCTAGCAACCACCGTATATTTAACAGTTGGGATAGGTTTATGCTTCCTTATTTATTTTCACGAGGGATTTTGGTTTATGGTCAACCTATTATAGTTTCTAAGGATATTTCTAATCAAGAAGAAGAGAAATTAAAACAAATTTTGCAATTGGAATTAAATAAGATTACTAATAGTGCTGATTTAAGTGTAAAAGGACAAGTTAGTTAAGATAATGTATATTTTAATAATTTATCGTATTATTACCTTCATACTACGGCCAGTAGAATATCTGTATTTTTTGTATCGTAGATTAATTAACAAAGAAGATAAGAAAAGATTTAATGAAAGATTAGGTAAAGCGAGTGTTAAGCGTCCTATAGGAAAGTTGCTATGGATACATGCTGCAAGCGTAGGGGAATCACTTTCTGTAATCTCATTATTAAATTTAATAAAAGAAAAGTTTCCAGATATTAAAATATTAATTACTACTGGAACTGTAACTTCGGCTGCAATAATAAAACAGAAATTATCTACCTATATTATGCATCAATATATACCAATAGATAATATTATATATGTACGTAAATTCCTTAATTATTGGAAGCCAGATTTGTCTATTTGGCTTGAGTCAGAATTGTGGCCAAATTTGATTTTTGAAGCTGCCACTAGCTGTAATCTCATATTACTTAACGCTAGGATGTCTGAAACTTCATACCTTCGGTGGCTTAAATTACCTAAGTTTATCGAAAGTCTTTTAGGACAATTTTCCATTATTATTCCCCAAAGTAAAGGTGATATAGAAAAATTTCAAAATCTAGGCGCTAAAAAAACTATCTATTTAGGAAATATAAAATATTCAGCCTTACCACTGTCTTTTAGTGAGCCAGAACTGGATAAATTAAAATATATGATAAAGGATAGGAAATTTTGGGTTGCAGCTAGCACTCATAGAGGTGAAGAAGAAAAGATTGCAAATGTACATCTAAAGCTAAAAGCATTATATCCAGGCATGCTAACTATTATCATTCCTCGCCATCCGTCGCGTGCCGAATTTATAAAAGAGATGCTATCTGCCAAAGAGCTTAATGTTGTTGTTCGAACTAACAATGACGAGATTAAAGATAACACAGATATTTATTTGGTAGATACTTTAGGAGAATTAGGATTATTCTATCATTTAACAGAAATAGCATTTATAGGTGGTTCATTAATAACTAATGGAGGAGGACATAATCCTATTGAAGCTGCTCATCATAATTGTGCTATTATTATGGGGCCATATCAATTGAATTTTAGTGAAATTTGTCAGGCTTTTAAAGAAAAAGAAGCAATATTATTATTAGAAAGTGAACAAGAGCTTACGTCTACACTGCAAATGTTATTTGAAAATAGTGATAATAGACTTTCGCTTGCCCTTGCTGCTAAAAATTTGGTAAATGAAATGAGTGATATTGTACATAATGTCTTAACCCATCTTAGTCCTTGGATAGAAAAAGGCATTAGAAGTAAGAAATAGCTTCCTTTTTTGTGATTACTGCGTCCCTTTCTGTGATTACCGCCAGGCATTGTTGCGCGAAAGAGATAAAGAAAAAGGTTGAGTACAACGTGATAGAGGTCTAGGGTAATAAATTTAATCTCCCACAGATAAAAATATGTCAAAGTCTCAATACAAAGTACGCGACTAGAAAGACTATAACAAAAGTTTAATCAAAAGGGGAAAGATAATTTTTACTTTTGATCAAGATTATTTTGAAAGTCTATGCAACAATGCCTTACCGCAAAAGCGTACAAGTAGCCGTGGAAAGAAAAAATAATTACTTTTTTCACCTCTCCATTAGGTAGGGCCCTAATAAATCTCTGATTCAGCCAGGTGAGGGAAGTAGAAGATATAATTATTTAATATAACCCTCATCCACCAAAACTAAGGTTTTTCACGACTTCTCCTCTAAGGAAGAAGTGAAAGATACATTATATTTTTTACTATATTATATCTTTTACAATTTTTTGTCCGCAAGTAAGAGCAATTAGTAGGCTTTGTTCTGCATTCCTTGTCTCATACTAAAACTGTTTTTACTATATTTGAAATTGACTTTGTTACATTATAATAATTAATATATTAATTATAATATATTTTTTCCTTAAGAAATTAATTGACATCTTTGTATTTTATCTATTAATTAATATTATATCTATACATAGGTATAATATTTAATTATATAAGGAAAAACTAATGTTTAATATTAAAACTGAAAAACCAATACAAGATTTAACTATCCCTACTGTCCCTCAAAATATTTTAGTTTTTGATGCAAATAATCAAATTAACGTAGCAAAATTTAATAATATAAAACAATTTATATATCATCATGCTCAAGGAAACCGAGAAACGAAACAAGAAATAGATGTTGTAAAAATAGCAGCAGCTAATATAGTTTACAATCTTGCCTCTCGCCCAAACATTCAAATCTTTGAAGTACCGCGTACAATAGCTATAAAGAATATCATAGCTAATATTAGTGATGATATTTCCAATAAAGAAGAAGTTGCAAGCCAGCTTTATGATAATTGGCTTGATATGAGAAACTCACAGTTATTTATTCAAAATGTGGCTGCTCAAAGATCTAGGAACAGAATAGAAACAGATAGCGTAGATGGTTCAACTCCAGAATTACAGTTATCTATTATACCTAATTACTCACTATTTATAAAAAACTTATTAGCTGCTTATGGTAATACCATAATCACTTCTGATGACCATAATATCCTTAAAGCAAAAGAATTTATATATGTTACTGAATTATTACTTAGTACAGCACAAGGCAGAAATTTTGATATAACAAAATGTTAAATTATATAATACAATTCAAGCCCATCTTATACAAGAAATAGAACATTTACATCAAGCAAATAAATCTATCGATCATATAAAGATTTTTCAGCAAATGTTAGAAGAAGAAACTGGTTTATGGTATCAAGTAGATTTACATTATTTAGATCATGATTTAGAATCACTAAGAAGTAATTATAATCAAAATGATATCGAAGAAGCTCTTAATAATTTGTTATCAGGAAAATTAGAAGATTTTACTATAAATCCTAAGTTAAAAGAAGATTTAGAAGAAATACAGAACATTCTTATTCCAGATGAAATCAAAAATAGTTTTTATAAAAAAGTAATTAACGATAGAACAACCCGTTCTGGCGATAACAAGCCATCATTACCTTATTTGATAGAAGCTGCTAAATTTTATATATATGAAAAATTAAAGAATGAAGGTATAGATTTAAAAGTACCAACCTTATCTCAAAAATTTAAAGATGAAAATTCCTTAGAACCTACTATATGGGACAAACCAGCCCCATCAATGCAAGCAATTGATGAAGAATGTAGCAAAATATTACAGGTAGACTACCTTAGAGATATTGAGAATGGTGATACAAGAGAAAACAGCTTTGTCAAAACTGCTGGTATCAATCATAGACAAGATAATAAAGCATGGTTTGATGGTAGTGTTAGTGGAAGAATAACATTGTCATTAGAATTAACTGAAGTTGAAGCAGCACAGCTAAATGAATATTATAAAAATAAAGTGCCAAATTTAATTAGAGAATATTATCCTGATAATGATCCTAATCTACCAGGTAGTAATTATCGTTTTATATTAGATTCTAGAGTTTTCTACCACGAAGCTTTACCCATTATGACTAAAGAAAATATAAAAAACCTTGAATTTAATAATCCTCGGGTAGAAGCACGTTATCATTCTGAATTGTCTAAGTTGTTAATAACAAAATGTAGGGAAGTATTACAACTAGATATACATAAAGATATTGAGAATGGAGAAGCTCTAGAAAATAGTTTTGTAAAAACTACCGGGATAAATCATAGACAAGATAAAAAATCGCATTTTGACACTACAAATCAAGGCAAAATCGAATTCTTTTTAGAATTAACTGAAAATGAAGCAAAACAAATATGTGATTTTTATACTAAAAATGTTCCGGGTTTAATAAAACAACATAGCTCTATTACTGCCCCTAACTCATCAAATTATAATTATCATTTTATATTAGATCTTGACATTTTCTTCCATAAAGCTTTACCAATCATGACCAAAGAAGATATAAAAAATCTTGAATTTAATACCCCTCAGGTAGAAGCACGTTATCAACGCTATCATAGACGCCCAATGCATAACAACATCGAATTCGATATGCCACAAGCAGAAGATGAAGTAGATGGTAATCGACAAAACGGTACTCATGTACAGAGATTATTAAGTACACGTCAAGTAAATGGTGCAGAGAGCAATAGTCATGCAGAAAGAGTATTAAACTCAAGAAATGAACAAAATGGTATTCCTAGACATTAATTTCTTGTAAAATGTGACTGCTTACTCAAATTAAGTTGGAAAGATAACCTAATCTTCCAACTTAATTTATTAAACTCATGGTAAAAATTAGGGAAAATATTCAATAAGGAAATCTATAATAAATTTTCAACGTAAGATATAATATTACCTGCATATATAAATAGCAAAAACACTATAAGAGTAGTAGTAACAGTAGTAAGTCTCATAGATATAGGTATATCTTTAACTACTATATTAATATCTTTAACAGACCAAAATGATTTAAAAATTATAGGTATAAAATAGCAAGTACTAAATATTGTACCTAAAATTATGGTAATAAGAACAGGCCATATAACGTTATTATCTCTGAGAGCCTCGATAATCAAATAATATTTACTCATAAAACCAGCAGTAAATGGCATTCCGATAATTGATAATGCACAAACCATAAAAAGAATAATGGTAAATGGTAGTTCTCTGGCTAACCCTAAGCATTTATTAATTTCAGTGATACCAGTTGCTTTTTGTATATTACCCGCAGCAAAAAACAAAGATATTTTAGCTGCAGCATGCGCAAACATTTGAAAAATAGTCACCGCTATTGCTTTTTTAGAAAATAAACTTAATGTCATAACACAATATGCTAGCTGGGCTATAGTAGAATAAGCCAAAATAGATTTGATTTGATTTTGTTTTATAGCATATAAAGAGGCTATTATAATAGTAACAATCGTAATAATTTGTACGATATTATATCCTAACCAAGCATGTGCTACTAAATAATGTAAATGTTTCACATCAAAAATATAAAATAATATTTTAATCAAGGTAAAAATCCCTGCCTTAACCACAGCTACGGCATGTAATAACGCACTAACTGGAATAGGTGCAACCATTGCAGTTGGTAACCAAGAATGCATAGGAATTAAAGCAGCTTTTGCAACACCAAAAATATACATAGCCAATAAAATTAAGATGATTAAAGGATTAGCATTAAATCCAATGATTCCTCCTAAGGTAAATTCAACACTACCTGCAAGCATGTAAGTTATAATAATAGCTGGTAGTAATAAGCCAGTAGATGTAAATAATAAGTACATCAGATATTTTCTACCAGCATTATATGATGATACCGACTTAGATAATGATACTAACGGATAAGTCGATAAGGTCAGAAATTCATAAAATATAAATAAAGTAAATAAATTGGCTGAAAATCCAAGTAAAGTAGTACATGTTATTCCGATAGACATATATAAATAAAAGTTTCTTGTATGCAACTCTTGATGTTTATTGACAAAATATCCTAACGAATAAATATAAGTAATAAACCATAATACCGCAGTCATAGCTACAAACATTAAAGAAGTTATTTCTAAATAAAATTCTATCTTTAACCCTGGCAACAATTCTAGCCATACCCACTTTACCTGTCCTATATTATCCAGGTTATAGATCGTACACATTATATTATGAATAAAACATACTATTATAAGCAAACTAGTAGTATGGCGTATAATAGCATTCCTTAATATATAATTTAATATAATTACTATACATGGTAGGGAGATAATATTTAATATAGGAAGAAAATTATATTCTACATTAGCCACTATAAATAACCCTTTAATAAATTACTTGCTATTAATTTTGAATATATTATTAAACTTTTTGAATTTAAGGCTAATATAAAATTTAATATAGTAGCAAATACTATAGTATAACTTTTTGTAATATTACTCTTAACAATTTTCCAGCCATAAAGAGCTGTTAAAATGCTTCCTATCACTATCACTATAAATGAATACCAGGCTCCTTCCTGACTAAGTGAAGATAATAATACCCATTTGGCACTAAAACCTAGTGTAATTGGAATTCCTATTAAACTAGCTATATTAAATGCTACACATATATTAGTAGTAAAACCCTTGTAAGAATGTTCTTCTTTATCTTGAAACATAAGCAAAGTCATTTTGCTTAAGCTATGTGCAATCATTAATAAAAACAATGGCTCTATATTTCTTATATCTACTATTACTATAACCATATATCCAAGCTGAGAAATTGTAGAAAAAGCAAGAGTTTTACGTATATTAGTACTCAAAATTGCAAATATACCACCAAAAATAATAGCCATATATGACATCATTTTTAAACATGAAATAAGCGCAGAAAAATTACTATAAAATTGATCTACACCTATAATATTAAATATTATACGTAATAACATATACAAGCTTATTTTGCTTGTAATTCCTGACAATAATACCCCTACAGAAGGAGGAGCATACGCATAAATATTAGCAAGCCATAAATGCATCGGAAAAAAAGCCATCTTTAATAACACACCTGTGACCATAAATATTATACCATATTTAACAGGTACTAACTCAATTTTATGTATCAATTTTTGGAATAAATCAGTCATATTTAAAGTACCTGTCATCATATATAACAGTCCGATGCCAAATAAGATAAATAAAGCAGCAATGCTTCCAAGTATTAAGTACTGAATAGCAGCTATTAAAGCTTTATCATCACCCAGTGCCACTAGGCCATATGATGCAAGCGACGCTATTTCTAAAAAAACATACATATTAAAAAGATCATTGGTGACAACCATCCCAGTAAAGCCGGCTATACTAAGTAAGAATAGAGCATAAAACAAAGATATTTGCTTATCTGGTATTTTATTTTTAATGCAATTTATGCTGTGTAAAAATGCAAAAAAAGCAACTGTTGTAATTATAACTAACAATAAACTGCTAAGATGATCTATTCTATATTCAATACCAATAGGAGGTAACCAACTTCCAAATGCATAAGATATAGTA
The DNA here is from genome assembly GCA_000746585.2 of Rickettsiales bacterium Ac37b. Lineage (NCBI taxonomy): Bacteria > Pseudomonadati > Pseudomonadota > Alphaproteobacteria > Rickettsiales > Rickettsiales bacterium Ac37b. Next base: position 1,471,146 of record CP009217.2, on the reverse strand, counting down.
TGAACACTTTGTATTTTTATTATTATAGCAACGGTAATAATTATATTTAATACTGTTGCCACACCAACTAGAAACAGTAACACTACATAATTACGAATTAATACGCATATGGGCGCTGTAAATAAAGGAATTAAAACTTGTAATAGTGGTAAGTGATCTAAAAGAATGATCATAATTATAAAATTATCACTTCAATTTATTATTTATCATTGTATTCAATTTATTTTCTCCATATATTATACACATATACTAAGTAAATAGTAATAATATATAAAAAATGACTATAACTTAGTATATTACAATAGTAAACATATAAGAGGCAGTAGAAATGGTTAAATCTGTTATTACATTTATCATATCACTTATGATATATTTACCAATTGGTTATGCTCAAATTGCTGAGAGTAGCAACGCCGAAAATACCAATAAAGCCTTATCTAATGAAATTTCTAATCTATCTCCTATAATGGTTATTAGGTTCAATAATAACGAAGCTGTCAACTTTAACTCTTCTGCTACTAAAATGGTTAATTTTGTATTAAAAACTAATCCAAATGCACAATTTATTATTTTATCAGTACTAAACGATAAGCAATCAACACATAAAACATATGATGATACTCTGCTTGTTTCTAGTATAAATAAACTCATTGATATATTTACAAGTGAAGGTGTAGAACCTAGCAAAATACATACCTTTACAGAGGTACAAAATTTTTCATCTGAGCCAAATGAAATAAGGGTTTTTGTAAAATAAAATTATATTTAATATTAAACTAACAGAGATATGCTTTTTCACCCCCTCCATTAGGGAGAGGTCGAGGAAAGCTTTGCTTTCCGAAGGTGAGGGTTTAATAGATCTAATTATTTAATATAGCCTAAATTAAGATATACTCTTCTTTGGTCATTACCGCGAAAGCGGTAATCTAGTAATTGTTCCATACTCATGAAATACCCGTTTTCATGGGTATGACATCATTTCTTACTCATTACTTACAATTTTTTGTCCGAAAGTAGGAATTATTTGTAGGCTTTGGTATACCAACGTTTTCCTATTATTTCCACTCTTTTTGACGGGCTAAATGTAAATAATGGTTATAACGTGGTTGTCTATCAGAGAGCGGACAACTTAAATAAGGAGTATCAGAATTATTAAAAGCCTTTAAAAGATTCTTTATACCTATCTCTGTAGTTTCGAGGGTTTTATCTAATTCAGCATTTAAACTTTTTATATTACCTACTCCTTCATCACCAGATAAATCAATATACATGAGATTAGATATATAATATTCCTGATTTGCAGTTTGGCAGCTAAATCCTTTATTTCTTGCAATTAATCCTTCTAATGTTAATTGCGGATTATTCCCGTTCCTAACCTGACTTAAATCAGGTATATAACCTGTTTTATAATCTATTATACTTACTAAATTTCCTTGTTCAATTTCAATTCTATCTGCTTTAGAGGTCAATGTAAATATATAGCCACAATCAAATTTAATTTCAATCTTGCCCATAGTTTCGGTAAATACCAGAATACCTTCATTCTCTGCATAATACTTTTCTCTCTTTGCAAACCACTGAGCAATCCGCTCAAAACGCGGCCACCATAAATAATAGGTAGAATTATTACTTATATATTCCTTTATTATAATCTTACCACATTGTAATAACTCTTGGTATATTTCTTCTTCGTCATTCTTTCCATAAGATTTTGTACTAAAATATTCGAGTGTATTATGAATAAAATTACCAAAATCAGCAGCTGTACTGATACTTAAAGGCTGCAGAGGATTTAATTTTAATATATATTTTGCATATATTGCATAGGGATCTCTCATCAATAATTCTATCTGGGTTACAGAAAGTTTTGTAGGCCTTAATTCTTTTGGAGGTTTAGGAGCTGGAGGCAAAATAGATTTTATCTCTGACACTGTATTTAATAATTTATGCCAATTTAAATACTTACTGTCTTGCACAAGATGTAATAAGTTTAATTTTATTAAAACTGTTTCTAAACGTAATAAGAATCTTGATGCTATGCTCTGAGTTCCACTTAATTTTCGTGCCCTAGTTAATACTATTTCTTTTGCACCAAGTAATGTAAAAAAATCATGCGCCGCTTGCCCTATATTATGCTCCACCAGTTGCAATCCTATTTGAGTTCTCATATGCTTATTGATAATTGGACTGCTTTTCTCTAGCTTTGGCCAATTACCTTCATTTAATCCCCCGAGTATTAATAAATCAAAATCATGAAACCTTGCTTCTATAGGAGTTAAAACTGTGAGGCGATTATTATCTTTATTTTGTGGAAAATATAACTGCCCATAGAGAAAATCGTAAATAATTTCAGTATAGGATATAGGGTCTATTGCTCCGAGTTCTGGTGCGTATTCTCTTAACTGTAATAAGAATTTTGCTAATTCTTGCCCATCTTCACTGTCCCAAATAAAATTACTACTATCTCTTGTTAATGACTCAACCAATAATATATGTTCTTCTAATATTTTACTAAAATTTACTGTTTTACTTTTCTTAATCTCTAAAAACCTCTCTACACATGTTTTGAATCTTATCATTAATTCGTATAATTCTTCATCACCAACTGATTTTATACTATCCAACAATCCCTCAACTCCTGGTTTTATTTTTAGAATGCGTAGTATCTTACATTCAAGTCTAATAATCAGTTCTCCTAAAAAGAGTTTATCATATCCAAGTGAAGTAAAATTATGTTTTAAAACCGACAGGAGTGATACTAACTCAAAATCTTTATTAACAACATCTAATATTAGTCTGAAATATATGGTAGAAGGAGCATTAATTAATTTTTTTCCTGAAGAATTATCAATTTTAATATTCCATTGCTCCAAATGCGCTAGTACCGATCTTGATAGATTTTCATCATTACTTACTAAAGCTGCTGTTTTACCAGGAGTTTCTAAAACTTGGCGCATAATTATAGCAATTACACTCGCTTCCGAAGAAGAATTATCACATACAATATATTTTATATCTTTAATTGCTTCATAATATTCCTGTGAATTAGTAAGATTATACCAATTATTAGGCACTTTATAAGAACGCATAGCTTTAGACAATAGCTTTATTCTGGTATCATTTGTATATTTAAAACTTTCTATACAGCCCGGCCATAATTTTATATCACCTCTATTATAACCTAAATAGTTCAAGAAATTTTTAAGATGATATTGTGGATGTAATTCATCAATATATTGCCAAGTTTTTTCAGACATATATAAATCTAAACTTGGCATAATAACATGACCATAGGGAAGTGAGTCAATAACCTTCAGTAACATTGCCGTGATTTTAGTACTGGCTGTAGAACCAGCAGCAATTACAGGATATTCAGGAGGATTTTCATTCCAGTAATTAATTAACTGTAAAGTAATTAAATTACGATATGCAATTGGGTCTATTAAATTCTTTTCCTCTAATATTTTAGGCCATGAAGTAGCAAGTATATTAAGTAATTGCTTTATATCTTGCCAATGTAATGCCGCTGCATCAATTTCACCTATAATTATACTAATTGCAGTTTTTATATCTATCTGCATTTTTTGTAACTCATCCAATAGATTTATTAACTCAGTAGCCAAATGGCTATATCCTAAATCTGATAATGAATTATAAACAATATTTAATTCTTTGGTACGAACCTTATCTAGAAGTAATTTAGTAAATAAAATTTTCTGTTGTAATTGATTAATTATACTAGGATATTCTACAGTATCAATGATACCTAAAGAATATAATGGAAATTCTTCAGTACCAATATCACCAATAGGACAAATTCTAGGTAATATCAAAGAATTTTGTCCCGAATGTTTAAGTAATTTCTTTTTAAGATTATGTACAGCACGTCTTGAGGGCAAAAATATTTGTATATTACTCAATATTTGAGAATCACAACTATACTGCTTGATAATATAAAACGCTAAACTATCAAGAAAGGAAAAATTAGGTGGTATATGATAAATCATGGCATAAACACTTCTACAAATTTATCTCCAAATTATATATATAAATCCTGCCTAAATTCAATACTATAGTAAATTGATTTGAATTCGGGAAGTTGTTACTCTTCGCCCTCCTACTATAGTTTTTTATATCATCTAGCCTTTATGGTAATTAAATGGATCACCCCTGTTATACGAAAAACTTTCTAAGTTAAAGCTTAAAGATACATAGTTTTTTACTTTTCCTCTAGGAGAGCGTTGTTGCATGGTTCAAAATAACTCTCTTTAGTCATTAACGCTTCGGTGGTGATAATAAAGAAAAGAGCGTCCATATCGTCATTTATTCACTTGTTTTGCACGCATGAACTGCTCTAAAGAGAGCATTTGCTCTCTTAGGCAAAAGTAATATAAATATTAATTTCTTTTCTTATCTTCAAATTTTTTCACCTCTCTTCTTCGTACAGATTGAGTTGAACCCGCTTGTTCAAGCATATTTGCACCTGTTCTATCCAATCCTGTACGCCTTACTGTAGGAGTATAAGAAGTACTTGGTCCTAAATTAGTACCACTAGGTCCACCAGTACCACCAGGACCACCAGGACTACCGCCTCCAGGAGCACCACTTCCTCTACCTGTATTAGGTCCGCCAGCACCAGGACCACCTCCTCCTCCAGGGGCTCCTGGTCCACCAGGCCCAAATCCTCCACCTGTAGGCTCTCCAGTTCCAGGTCCAGCATCTCCAAGGCGTCCTCCTGAACTTTGCATTGACCTTTTACGTAGATTATAAATTTGATTAGCCATGCTACCCACAGTACCAGCACTATATAAACCCCCAAGTGCAGTCCCCACCAGAGGATTAGCGAGTAATGTACCACCAATAATATATTTGGCCCATATATCATTACCCCCTACTATATTACCCGAAGCATTATCAAATATTCCTTTTAACTCTTGATTATACTCTGGCTTAATACCAAATGCTTCTCCAAAACGCTCAGCTACCCCATCAAGATTAGTTCTAACTTGATTAGGATCCTTATAAAATGCATATCGCTCTCCATAAGGATTTACTTTATCATTCATGCCTTTACCAAAATGTCCACCAGTAGCATTATACAAAGCTTGATCTTTTAACATTCCTCCAACTTCTTTTACTGAGTCTATTTTCCCCCCTATCCTATCTTGTAGTTCATGTTTATACTCTTCACCTCTTTTATTTCTATCAATAAGCTTCTGTAGAGGCCTTGGGGTTAATTTTTTACCCATCTTACTATGCATAGTATCAATACCTCCACCTATACTATCTTGCACACGACGTTTAAGGCCTGTTAACATGACTCTCTCTTTTACAGTATCTACATCTTTACTTAAATCTCGTCCTCCGGTTATACGATGATATGCAAGTTGAGTTAATGCGCCACCAGTAATACCTTTAAATGCAGAATCAGCTGTTCCTGCTAAATCTGTGTAGCTGCCTATAACTACCCCTGCTACCCCTTTTGCAATATCAGGCACTATTTTTTGGAATTTCAGCATAATATAGATTAATACAAAGAATAAAAATACGTCAAAAAACGTAACATAAGTGCCAGAAGTAATGCTATCTATTCTTGCTTGATCGTTCGCTTTAGATGAATCTGCTGGTATTAGATATGGTAAATCTGGGTAACGGTTGTCTCTGCACTCATAAGGAGCGCATAAATTTGCGTTTTTACAAGCAAAATTTTTCTGATCTGGATCACATCCTGCAAAAACATCTCCATCTCTTGACCAATATTCAGGTACATCAATACTTCTTAAATCTTTTGTAGGATCAGTACGTACATCCTTCGGATACCAGTATACAATTAAAGGTATATTAAATGGACTAGGTATTTCTAATACTGTTTTTACACATACAGGAAATCCTACCAACACATGTAGTTGATGTAAGACAACTTGAGCCATTAGCGTTAAACCTGCCATCACCATTAGTGGTTGAATTGAATATCCAATAATTTGTTTAAGCCAATTATTAAATAATTCCCTAGTCATTTTAAATAAAATAAATACTAAAAATATAGGAAATAAGGTAATTAATACGCATATAGCTATATAAGCTAATAAATATAATATAACTGCCTTTGCAATAGCTATCATATACACTATCAAAGATGCATAAAATATTAATACAAATACAAAACCCAAGAAAGAAGTAAATAATAAAGACTGAATTTTTGCATTAGTCTCAAATGAAGTAAAAGTAGATACTAAATTATCAAAATAATTTAAGGGACTAGCTCCAGCATCACAACCTACTCCCCCTAAACTACCCACCATGATACATACTAGGCTATCTACTCCTTTTTTAAATAAATCTAAAAAAGTATCATTGAAAAAGTTCCAGCTCGTAGCTGTAGCAGAGACTTGTATAATTAGAGCTATTTTAAATATATGTACAGCTAACTCTTTTTGAGTAATATTAACAATACCAAACATAAAGGCTATGCCTAAAAACATTATGTAAAGCACAAGACAAATTCGAACTACAGTTAAATATTCTGTTTCATTTATCAAATTGTTATAAATAGACTTAGTAGCGGTATCAAGTTGATCTTTAACCCATCCTACCACTGTTGCAATTGGCCCAGGATAAGGATCTGCTACTCCAGACTTAAATATTAATTGATATTGCCCACCGTTATCATCATAATAACTATCTAAAATTCTTAAGTATAAATATCCATTTGCTGGAACCTCTGACGGAGGATTATCATTCCATCCCCCTGCACTAACACCATCTGAGTCAATTAAGGGAGTACTTTCTCCTAAATGGAAAGCTAAACTACCATCAGGAATCTTTTTTAATACTGATTCACTAGCATTAGGATCCGTCCCTTTAGGAACAGCTAACGCATACAATCCTACACCTTTAGTAAATAAGCATATATTATTAGGATCATAAAAACCTGAGGTATTTACTGTTTTACTACAACCCCAATCACTACTCGTACAAGCTCGTAAACTACGTAAAAATAATGGTACATTATCAGTATCACCTGAAGTTCCCCACCACGCTGTCCAACGTGAGTTTTCCCCATTTCTAACTAAAATTACTAATCTACTTCCAGTTAGAGTCAAACGTGCATCTGTCCAAGTAGTTACCTCTTGCCCTTTTTGCGATAAAACGCTTAAATCATGCCCATAAATAGTATCACCACCACGTGCAGATATATTCATCTTATTAAAACCAAAATCATCAGGATCTATACAAGGCTGATTCCAGTCCTTACACCCTACTAGGTTACAAGCTATAATGAATATCGATACTAAAAATTTATTACATGATTTTTTCATATATTTCTATATATTAAATTTATTACACAACACTTACTTAATTTTACATCTTTATTTTCCAATACCACTTACACCTCCTGCTCCACCACCTCCTGGCATTCCTCCTCCACTACTTCCACCTCCCGGTATACCTCCTCCTGAACCACCTCCGCCAGGACCACCTGCTCCACCTCCTGGCATTCCTCCTCTGCTCTTTTCTTTAGATTTAGCTTCATTAATATCACTTCTCTCTTTACGTCTTCCTTTACTACCTTTATCTTGACCTATTGCACCTTTTGCTAAATCTTTGAAATTATCCATAATTGCTCTACTTTGAGATCCTTTACCACTGAAATTAACCCCAAGGGCCCCTGTAATCCAATTAGTTATCTCAGGAGCAAGATCTGCAACTTTCGACATTAGTTTTGCAAATATTAAAAACATCAATAATAATACCAAAAGGGAAAATAAAGGACCACCCATTGCTGTTAAGACATTAGGTAGATCAGTATCGCCAGCATTAGCTGCACCATAAGGTAAATAATAGTTATAACAAAAAAGCTTGACTTTAAATAATCCAAATAAACTAAAATAAAATGGAATAGCGCATCCCCAACAAACTCTAAAACTCATAGCCTGATAAAATGAAAGTAATACTAACTTATTCACAAACATTATACAGGCAAATAATATAACGGGTTGCAGAGAAAAGTTTATTATATATTTTAGCCAATTATCAAATAACTCTTTTGTCCTATTGAATAAGATACAAGCAATAAAAATGGGGGATACAGCTATCATTAGGGATACTGCTATTAATGCAAATAAATAAGCCATTATAGCTTCTACTATAGCCATCATATAAATGATCATTGTGGCTATCACGACGCAAGCATAAATTATACCTGTAATCGAAAATAATAAAGATGTGATTCTAATCCATGTATATTCCGTAAAAAATTGTCCTACAGTTTGGTCAACAAACACAAATAAGCCACTAGTACCAGGAGAAACTGTATTAGTAGTGGTCACAGTAGTAAGTAAATAATCGCTACCGTTTACAAAAATATTAAAAAGATTTTGGGAAAAGAAGCCCCAACTAGCATTACTATTGATTAAATTTAATAATACGCCTATTTTTACAAGCCTAATTACCAAATCAAGCTGGCTAATTTGGACTATACCAACTATGAATAAAATAGCATATACTATTATATACAAGTTAATTAAAGCTACCACCATCTTGTGAAAATAACTATTACCAGCAAGATTACTATATATTGAAGCAGCTGCAAGTCCTACTTGCGCTTTAATAGGGTCGACAAGGCCAGCTATCAAATTTGATAAAGTATGATTACTATTATCTACAGAAACATGTACATAATATTCCCCTGAATTATCTTGATATGCATTTGGAGTATCGTATACCCTTAACCATAAAGTTCCAGTATTATTTGCTGCACCAGAAAAGGTCCCATCAGATAAGGTAGTGGCACTACTTGTATCACCACCATTATTAGGGTCACTACCACTAATTAAAATTTGTAATGCACCTTGAGCATTGGTATTACCATTATTTACGGGGCACCCTAGTACCTTAGCATTTAAACTATATGAGCCTCCATTATCATAAAAACAGCAAGATGATGAGCTTAAATTCCTACACGCAGTATTGGTATCACCAGGGCAATTACAACTATCATAAGCCTGAAATTGTAACTCTCCATCATTGGGAGCCTGTAAATACATTCCTCGTACTAAACCATCATTAAAATAATAGCCTTGTAATCCACCACTCATTTGCTGTTCTGCTGGATCAAAACTCTTATTTATATCATTAATTAATGTATTACCAATATATACTTGTATCCCTATACCATTATAACCATAACATGCACCACCCGTAAATGTTTTAGAAGATTGACCACTACTATCACAGTTGTTTCCACGTTGTACTTTACTAGGAAAATAATATACTCCCCCTCCACCCGAAAGAAGGTTTAATACCAAAAAATCGCCAGCTTTTAGCTGCACACCAGTACGTTGTCTTAGGGAATATTTAGGACAAAAATTGAATGTTGGACTTGAGGCATTACAAAAATACACAGTACCAACAGTACTAAGACTAAAACCTTGCCCCTTTGTTAAAGATAAACCCGTATTATACCAATTACCATAATCACGAGAATTAGAATTATTATACCTTGGAGTTGAAGAATAATAACCATCTCCTTGTACTACGTAATTACCGTTCACATCTTGACCAAAATCTACAGCATCAATACAATCTCCATAAGGAGGGCTACAAGCTGAGACCATATAAAACAACATTACTATAATGGTAGTTCTTATATTAAGTAATACCATTTCCCATTTAAAATTAACCAGCAGTAGTATGAATGGTGAAGTCGATGAGCATACTGTAGTAGGTAAGCGACGAACAACGACGTACATAAGTTCAAATGCTTTTGTTATATATGACAGAGGGAGAATTCTCGAAATACTACAACGTGGGAATTTAAATGGGAAATGGTATAAGGGTTTAACATATGCCAATAGTCGTTTACTTGCGTAAACATTCATACAAGACCGGTAAAAATATTGACATAATTTCTTGAACATACTCACTTATTACTCTTTTAATTAATTTATACTATACCACTTACTCCTGAATCATCATCCTTTGATTTAGGTTGTTGTACTTTATCATTAGTATTGTTTTCTTTTGGACGATCTCTATCAGATTCTTCTTTTTTGCTCTCACGTGCCAGCTCTTCACGAGCCATTTCTTGAATTCTATTACGTTCTTTTCTTCTGCCTATACTTCCCTTATCCATCCCTATTAAATGTTTTGGTGCTTCAGTAAGAGCCTCAGCCATTTGTCCTGCAGCTCCTCCGGGACCTCCCATAGCAGGCGCACTTAAAGAATTAGTTAAAATAGTAGCAATCTTTTGAGAAAAACTACCATACTCGTCGATTAATTTTACTATAATAATAAAAAATATAATCTGGGGAAATAAACCCATAATACTTGAGAGTATACCATGACCTCCGCCTATATTATCCATTCCCCATATGCCAAAAAAGTTTAAGCAAAATAAAGGAATAGATGGCACGCCAGGTATAGGCACTCCTAAATTAAATGGAATTACACATTTCCAACATGCAGCAAAGCCAAACATACCTATAGTTGTTAATAAAATCTGCGTTAAAATACCTAAACCTGTAAGCAAGATAACAGGCTCTAAAGCATATTTTCCTAGATATTTTAACCAATTATCAAAAACATGCCGGGTCATACTAAATAAAATACAAGGTATAAAAATAGGAGCTAGGCTAATTAGTAACCCTGTTGCTACGTAAGCCATCATATATACTATTACAGCCTTAAACATTGCACCAATATATATAAAGACTCCATATAAAATCATTACTAAATATATTATGCCAAATTTTGAGGAAAATAATAAAGCTATTAATCTAAAGACAGCTGTTTTACTAAATAACATTACCGCTAGTACATGATCGGCAAATGTAAAAGGATTTGCAACAGAACCATCATTACCATTCATCATGTTAACAAGCTGTGCCGATCCATCAATAAATATATCAAAAAAGTTGCTGTAAAAAAACTGCCAACTATTTGGGCTAGTAAGAGCTAAGACCAAACCCATCTTCATTACACGTAATACCAAATCTAATTGACTAATTTGTACTAACCCAAACATAAAGGAAATAGCATAAATCATTACAAATAAAGTTAGAAGTGCACGTATAGAGGTTAAATAATCATAACATGTACTTTTATCAGTAGTATTAGAGCAAGTCATTTTATTAAAAATTACCGGAATAGCACCAGTATTTGAATCAAATAAAGTACTTTTAACAATGTTCATGATATAGCAAACAATAGCAGAAAAATAACCACTGGAAATATCACATCCTGTTCCATCCATTACTGTTTCATAACTTAATTCTACTTTATAGCTACCTATATTATCACTATAAGTAGTATCTTGAACTCTTACCCAAACATTTCCAGTTTTATTAACTGGGTTACCTCCATTAGCATTACTCAAAAACTGACCACAGTCCCCCTTAGTAGTATGCTGACTATCTAAGATACATTCTTTATTAGGATCTTTAGTAGTAACAAGCATTTGTAGCCCCCCACTGGGAGCATATTTAACATTAGGACATCCATTAATACCAGGACAACCATAATGCGTTACATAAACTGTATATCCCCCCATATTATCGCCATAACAATTGTTTGCATCATCACAATCCCATATACGAAATTGTAAATTCCCCTCTCCTTGTGTGCTAATTAAATCACTATTTGAGTCACAAGAATTTTTAGTACCTGCTACAAACTCAAAAGAAGTAATAAGTTGATCTTCACTATTATAAGATGAACTTTGTAATGGAAATGTGCCACTACTATCAGTAGGATTTGATCTAGCTCCTATTACCCCATATAATCCTATACCTCGTATATTCCACTCAGCTTGTCCACCACTAGTACACCCTCCCGAAGAACAAATTTTATTACTATTAATAGTTTGAGGCTTCCACGCATCAGGCGCTTTCCCACTCGAACCACCATTCCATGTAGCCCACCTATTACAACTAGGGGGACAATTGGTATTAGTACATGAATTGCATATATCCACGAATTGATCATTTACCTGTTTACGTGGCTCTCCTACAACTATTGCAAATAAATCTCCTTTTTGAATATTAATACCAGTATCGGTCCATTGATAGCTCCTGGAATTAATCGCAAAATCTTTACCTAAACCATTATTTTCACTGACACCATGGGTGCCACATATATATACATTACCAGAGGTTTTAACATTTAGTGTCTGCCCTGATTCCATCCATAAACCAGAATTTAACCATTGTCCTGAATTGGTTTCATTATTATCTTGAACAATTCTGGTACAACCAGGTTCATCCGGGCATCCATACACATAATCTGCTTGTCCTCTTGTACTAGTACAAGTTACAGTACCAGTTTTTGACTTTTCAACTACACATCCTGGATCCCCCGCGTTACAAGTCATTGTACCAGTGACGCCATCGCTTCCTGGTTTACAATTCGGATCATAATTTTCAGCACTTGGTACAATGCTACAAGTTTTTGTACCGGTTGGATTATCTTCAACTTGACATCTAGGATTGGTATCTATATTACAACTTATATGACCACATCCGATGGTATAAGACGAATAATTTCCATCTGCTCGAACAGTTACCTCAGTTTTAGTAGTCATAGTTGCTTGCTTACCATCATTACTAACACTTACATCACTAAAAAAACAAGTTCCAATATCAAACATATCACATGCTGATAAAGTAAAAAATAACGCAATAATAGACATATTACGTATTATAGGTAACAAACAATCATTAGAGTTAGGGAAGTTGAGAATGACACTAGGAGTGAGGATCCGAAACCGACTAAATGCTAGGTAGGGGACGAACGACAACGTGACCATTCCAACTTCGCTGACTATACCTGTTAATACCAATATACTCTTTTGTATTACGGTCCATTTTTTTAAATATACTATAATAAATCTATTTATTACTTTCATATCCAACACTATTTTGACATAGAACTAATATCACCCATATCTTTCATTGAAGCAGCAGAAATACCAGATCCACTTCCAGAACTTTTATTACCACTGTCTCCACCACTACTAGTCGCACTCACTCCTCCAGTACGAGGTCTAGAATCACTTCCATCTCCACCAGCCGCTTCCACACCTCCCTTAGCTTTCGAAGCAGCACCACCTGTTTTTGCATCTGCATATTTCATGGCTAAATCAATCGCTGCATCTACAACAGCATTCGGACTCACTGCCATTGCACCTAAACTTGGTCCTCCACTTACTTCAGCAGCAAAACCACTTAGCATTTTACCAAAACTATAGAATAAGTAAGCAAAGAGAGTAACAGCAAGCATACCTTTAATTAATTTGACCATTACACTTATATTTAAAATGCTTACTTTAAAGAAAAGAGCCGTAAACTCTAAAATAGAATTAGATTTACTAACTAAATCCATATTATATCCAAAAGTATTAATACATGCAGGATCGAGAGAAGGATTGAGTACAAAAAATTTAAATTTAGTAAGAGGTAAAACTATAGTTTTCCAAGTACAAGAACCATAAAATATCTGATCAAAAATGGTAAGCATTAATGCCATAAATGCACTAATTACTACCGGCTGAAGCGCAAATGAAAACATTAATTTTAACCAAGCATCAAAGTAGGATCTCGTAATGCCAAATAAAGCCATAGGTATAAAAATTGGCCCCAAATAAGAAATAATACTCAGCGCAATCAAAGCTATAATAAAAGTATGCACAAAATATACCGCAATTGATATGACAAATATAGAAAATAATATACAAAAAACAGCAAAAATTATTTGGAAACTAAATAAAGCTGGAATAATAAAGGAAAATATCAAAGACAATCCAACTCCAGCCAAATTCGAAGCATTATTAAAACCTAAATAATAGGCAATTCTACAATCTAAAGCATCCCATAATGCTAAATAACTATATCCAGATTTATATTCACTTACATTATATTTACACAAACCTTGGCTTCCACCAGCTTGAAACATCATATTGGATAAATCATTCGCGGCTCCTACAAAACCAGGAATGATATGTTTGGTTAAGCCATCTTCATAACGACCAGTATCAGAGTTGTATATCCCTACTGCAAAATATGCCACCAATATTATCTTTATTATAAAGATAAAAATTTCAGAATTTTTAGGAATATTTCCACCAAGTGCTATTTTGATACCAAAAATTATAATAGTTAAAGCTACCAATATCTGGACTATTTTACGCATATTATTTTGGAAAGTAGGAAATAAATTAGCATTCATTCCATTGGTACCTGCGCAAGATGCTGGATCAACAAATACTTTAAAAATGGTTTCTCTCACACATTGCATAAGAGCCCCAGTAATAGGAAAGAAACTCAAAGAATATCTTGAGGCTAAACTCGTACATGAGGTACCTACATAACACCCTGCCATAAAAGTTATTTCCGGAGGAGGAACCATATACTTACACCCTAAAGTTTGCCAACCAGTAAAGCTCCAATATTGAACACACAACCTATCTCCAACAACTGTAACCCTAATATTTTTTAATAATCCATAGGTATAACCATTTTGTGCCCTACATGTATAACCTTTCAATATATTGCCATCACATCCTTTGGTACTACCACTCCACATACCTATAAAAAATGAAGCAGCACCATTCATTTTAAATCTTAGATCATTGGTATATGGGCCTGTATAATTCGGGTCAGAATATTTATCAACCATTACAGGGGTATTACATCTAATAACTGGCTTATTATTATCGTCACAAACTGCACCATTACTATTTCCGGAAGGATATGAAGGAGTACTTTCTCCATTAATATCACTACACTTTCCTGATGCTTTTTCTCCTTCACAATCTTCATTACTTTTCATTGAGAATCCAGATTCTATTATTAAGCTGACACCGAGTGTTCCAACAGCACCTAAAAGGTCATTTAATAAATTGTTATCATCTATACAACTATCCCAACCAGCAGCTGCAGGCTTCGCATTAATAGTAATTATTAACATCACCAACAACATAATCTTTGTATAATGCCTTATATAATTAAAGCTTCTAAGCAGTATAAATATTATCGTCAAAGGGTATTGCATATCTTTATCCTTTATCCTTTATCCTCCGTAGATTTAGAACTACTGCTAGATAAATCTTTCCTAGTTACTGTCTCACTTCTAGAAGCACCAGAACTAGACTCTGAAGAAGAACCAAAATCAGTCCTAGCTGATATACCTTGTGATTTGGTTGCTTGATTATTACTTGTATTGCCTCCTCTCTGAGTGGTAGACTCTGCTCCTGACTGCAAAGCTGATTTCGTACCCTCTTTCACAGCGCTTGTAGCGGCCTTGACCCCCGCTCTAACTGCTTGCTTTGCTGCTTCTTTTGCAGCTTGTTTTGCAGTTTGAGTAGCAACAGTAACACCTGCTCCTGCCCCTGCAGTTGCAACAGTAAATGCGGCCATTACTAGATTTACAGCTTTTTCTGCTAAATCTAGAGCTTTATTAGTAATTGCATTAGGACCAATTGCAAGAGCTCCTAAACTTGGACCACCTGTAATATCAGCTGCAATCGCCGATACAGACTCAGCAAAGAAGTAAAATAAACAAGAAAATATTACAATGACCAATAATCCATTAAATACATTGTTAGGCAGAGATGATAATACTGAGATATCAAAGAAAATAGCAGCAGTCTTTGTAGATATAACGCTATCACTACTTAACATTTTAGCCATTGCGTAACCAAAGCTTTTTTGACAAGCATCTGGCTGGTTGGTAGCGAATTCAAAAAAAGGCGTACTTCCCGATACCACAGATTTATTCCATTCGCAATTAGTATAAAATGCCTGATCAAATATGGTAAGCATTAAAGCTAAGAAACCACTAATAACCATAGGTTGCATAATAAACGATAAGAGCATTCTGCTCCAGCCGTCAAAATAAGCCTTAGTAGGCTTAAATAAAGCCATAGGCACGAATATAGGAGCTATATATATCATTATACCAATAGCAATAAGAGCAATCACATAAGTATGTATAAAAAATACACACACTGATACAAATAAAATTGCAAAACACAAAGCTAATATAATAAACAATATTTGTAATGAAAAGAAAGCCGCGCCAATTGCAGAAAATATATTATAATTAAATATTGGCAAAGGCACAGAAGAATTTATACCACTACCCCCTATTTGACCTGCTGCATCCTTTGGAGCTACAATCAGAAAATAAAATGCTATTCTACAATCTAGAGCATCCCACAATGCTAGATATTCATACCCAGGATCATAATCAACACATCCAGCACAATGTTGACATAATGTACAGGGTGTATATGAACATAAGTTTGAATTACCACCAGCTTGGAAAGCTATATTAGCGAGCGAATTTGCAATACCCATAGAATATGGAACTAAATACTTACTTAGACCATCTTCATAAGATGAATTAACACTATATGCGGAATGAGGATTTGTTGTTTTATTTCCCATATAAATGCCAACAGAAAAATATAAAACAAGAATCATTTTCATAACAAATACAAACCACTCCCCTTTATCAGGAGCACTTGGACCTAGAGCAGTTCTAATACCAAACAAAACTACATACAACATCAGAGCAGACATAACTGTTTTGCGCAGAGCATTTTGCATTTGAGGTAAAATATTGACCTTAACATTACCATGTTCATCTTTACATGTTTCTTCACTAAGCATAGCTTTTTCTACACTTTCTTTAACACATTCTACAATCACCGAACTCATTGGAAAGAATCCCTTAGAATGTTGTTTAGCACGATCAGCACATGAAGGTGAGACATAACATGGATCATATGCTAAGCTCATGGTACTCCCAGCAGTATTATATTTACACCCCATTGTAGTCCAACCTAGGGAGCCTAAGACTTGTATACAAATTTTTGATCCTGTATCTATTGATCGAAAAAATGCCCCTTGGATATATTTATAATTATCAGTAACACTAGTTGGATCCATTGTAAAACATTGCCTAGAGCCACCAACTGGAGAATAACAAAATTTAATTTTCTGGGTAGGAACGCTACATAACGGTAACACATTACCTGCAGTATCATATAAAATAGGTGTACCATCACTATAAGTTTTAGCACCTGATGCAGGCTTTTCTCCTTCTGCATCTGAAGCATTCATATCAAATCCATCTATAAAAATACTATATTCCGCCATGCGAGAAATAAATTTATTTATATTGGTATTAATATCATCTTCTACTAAACAACTAGCATCACTTTTACAGCTATTATCCTCTAAACAACTACCTACCCCCGCTAAACTATCTACAATTAAATTATCACATATATATAATAATAGTATTATCTTTAAAATACCAAATAACCACATTATAGGCATAGATAATATTCGAACTCTATATAGTGCATATCTAGTCATTTTTCCGATTTACCCTTTCATAAAAAATAGGTAACCATACATCTGGATCATCACCAACTTCCTTACGGATTTCATCTAGCAATAATACAGTTTCTGTCCTACCAGATAATACATTTATAATATTATTCATACCCGAAAGATCTATTCTTCCTACAATAGAATTAGTACCCTGTTTTACTAAGAAGAAACGACTTGCTGGATCAGTAGTTTTGATTAAAATATATTCACGTTCACTTAACATAAAGGCCGTACGATATACACTTGTAGCTTTTAAATTAGGCAAAAATATTTGAGTAGCGGTTTGTTGTATCAAAGTATCACTAATGGCACTTTTACTAGCATCTTCTACACTCTGCGTTGCAAAAATTACAAAAGTATTTAGTTTTCTTAATACTTTAAGCCAATCTTTTATTTTAGGAGCAAAGATAGGATTATCAATAAGTGCCCATGCCTCATCTAGTACTATCATAGTAGGCGTGCCATCAAGTGAAATATTAATTTTATGAAATAGATACAAAAGGACAGGACCAAGACAAATAGGGTTTTTTAGCAATTCAGCCATTTCAAAACCAAATATTCTTTCCTTTTCTAAATCTAAATAATCCTCTTTGTTATCAAAAACCCTAGCATGAGATCCTTTGCTATGCCACATAGCTAACCTACTTGCTATACTGCCCCCAGTTTCCATACCTAGAAAGGGAGCAATATTACGTAATACACGATCTTTTTGAGCTAATTTATAATTACCCTCAACCGCTGATGATAACAACATTATATCTTCAGACGATAAAATTTCCCCGTGAATTGTGACTAGTATTTTTAACCATTCAAGTATAAAAGTTCTATTTTCTCCACTATCTTTAAGCTGCAAAGGATTAAAACCACAAGGCTTACTAGGATCAACGTTAATATGCACACCACCTAATGCTCTAATAAAAATTTCTGCCCCACGATCTTTATCGAAAAAGAACATACGACATTTAAATTTCTGCGCCTGAGCACAGAGAAAATTCATAAGTACAGTTTTACCAGCACCAGTTGGACCTATAATGAGTGTATGACCCACATCTCTTACATGAAAGCTGAAAAAATATGGAGTACCAGAAGTAGTATCTAAAACTGTTACCGCATCTCCCCAGTGATTACCTTTAGGCTTACCTGGAGGATAATTATGCTGCGAAGCAAATCCTGCTAAATTTAACGTATTAATTACAGCTTTACGTACTATATATGAATAATTACCCGGTAACTGACCCCAATAACACGGTTCTAAATTCATCTTTTCCCTTATAGCCTGTATTCCACCATTAGATAATTCTACTACCGTTTGCGCTAATGCATTTTCAAGAGACTTAGGCGTATCTTCAATACACATAACAGTTAAATGATGCTCTCCAAACCCTATATCACCGCTCATTGCCATATCTAACGCTTGTGATATTTCAGCTATTTGTGAAACAGCTTTGTCTGCTGATTGAATCATACGATTCTGTTGTAACTGCATTTTATTAATAGCAACTTGCCTATTAGTAAAAGTAAAGGACTGGGTCATAATAAATTCAAATGGTAATTGTAAAAAACCATCAAACTGACCAGCAGAAGTAGTTGGACCATATTCTTTAATGCTAACTATACCAGCATATTTACGCCCCATAGCTCCTCTAACTTCTATAGATTTATTACCAAAATATAATCTATGATGAGGCAGGTAATGGTCTATAGTGGAATGAGGATAACGGACAGGAATAGAAACACCACAATTTGCTATTTTCCCTAAAAATTCTAACATCTCTGAAAATACGCCATGTTTAGTTTTGACTACTCCAAGTAGTTCGGGATTATAATCCCGAAAAGTAGTCATAATTCTACCAACCATTTCTTCCAGCTCTTCATAAGCTTCTTTCATATCAGCTTCCCAAGCTGTTTTATCAGTTCTCTGTTTAAATTTCTTTAATAAATGCTCTACAATTGCTGCACCTTTAGTATCTGCTTTGCGTATTATAGTTACATAAAGTTCATTTACATAAGCTAGGTGTGAGATATGCTTTTTACGCCATTCATCTTCTACATAGGTAGCAAAATTCTGGCTAATTTTAATATTAGGATCCATTGAAAAATCATCATCACTGGAAACGATACTTTGTTTACGTCTAATGGTGTGAAAATATATCGCTAAATTACCAGAACTCATATTTTTAAATAATAAGTTACGAATATTTTTTCTGATATCCACATCTTCATCATCAGCAGTTTCAAAAGAAAAACCACCAATCCTGATTATTTGCATTAATTCTTCTTTTTTCGTTAAGATAGTATTTTTATTCCAATGACAATGGTAAGGAATAAAATGACCTGCTGAGTATTCCTTTTCAGCATATTTATGTTTTTTTGTACGTGTAATAGCAAGCTTTATCATTTACTACTCACCTTCAATACATATCATACGAATTTGCTCCATGAAATAGCTTGTTTTTACAGTGAGTACATTTTTGTGCCCTTAAAATAAACAACTCCATAAACAATGGCTCTTTAAAACATATTATATATCCTATTAAATGGAGCACCGGTATAGCTATAAAAGTTCTTAAATCAGAGCTATTAATAAAATACATCATACAACTTAAACTGTATAATATTACAAAAGGAAAGCTAACTCCTAAAAACATAGTGGGACGCGTTAAACCTACGAATAAAGGATCTGCCTGTAATTTACCAGTACTAGCCATAAAATTCCTTACCTTACATAATTATAAAAGCTTATAATATATTTTATTAACTATACTCCAATTTTATTAATTTTGGTATCAAAACAAACACTAGCTTTTATACCAAAAGATAATAATTTTATTATACGATCTTATTTCAGGATCATAGAAAATATAGCAATAATTTGTTAAATATTTACAAACATACTTAATAATGTTATAGAGCTAGTATAAATAATTTGTTAACTAACATAATAAATAAAAGCTATATTAGATTAAATTTAATATTTTAATGTTATTAACGCTTTTACACTATAATTAATAACAGTATAAAGCTTCCAAAAGTTGAATCAACTTTCAGCTTAATTATACACAAAACTAGTTATCTAAAGGAATAATATTGTGGCCCATAACACTTCTTTACCACATTTAGAGCATAAACGTTTATTAGATATGGTTAATTATCCACAATCATTAAAAAAATTATCTATAGCCGAATTAGAATTACTATGTGCGGAACTTCGAACAGAATTAATCAACATAGTATCTAAAACTGGAGGACATTTAGGTGCAGGACTTGGGGTGATAGAATTAACAGTAGCCTTACATTATATTTTTGATACTCCACATGATATATTATTATGGGATACAGGACATCAAAGCTATCCGCATAAAATATTAACTGGTAGGAAAAACTTAATGCACACTTTAAGGCAGGCAAACGGAATTTCAGGTTTTGTATCGCGCGCAGAAAGTATATACGATAGTTTTGGAACTGGTCATAGCTCAACCAGTATATCCGCAGCCTTAGGTATGGCAGTGGGAAGAGATCTAAAAAAAGAACAAAAAGATGTTATTGCAATTATAGGAGATGGAGCTTTAAGCGCAGGCTTAGCATATGAAGCAATGAATAATGCTGGTTCAATGAATATGCGCTTAATAGTTATCTTGAATGATAATGATATGTCAATTTCCAGGCCCGTTGGAGCGTTAAGTACTTATTTATCAAAACTTATTTCCTCCAGCCCTTATTTAAATTTTCGCAATAGGGCAAAACAACTTTTAAGCCATTTACCTAAATCCATTGAACATGCTGCAAAGCGTGTAGAACAATGTGCCAAAACTATTGCTACTCATAGTAATTTTTTTGAAGAAATGGGTTTTTACTATATTGGACCTCTTAATGGTCATAATCTAACAGATCTATTACCTGTCTTAAAAAATATAAAAGATGATTACAGCTTTAACCAACCTGTATTAATTCATGTAGTTACAGAAAAAGGTAAAGGATTTAATTCCAAAGAAAACTGTAAAGAAAAATTCCATGCGGTAAGCAAATTTGATCCCTCTACTGGTATACAACAGAAAGTTACTCAACAAAATGATACTTATACAAAAATATTTGCTAAAAGCTTAATTAATCTTGCTAAGCAGGACGATAAAATTGTAGCTATTACTGCAGCGATGCCATCAGGTACTGGACTGAATTTATTCGCAGAAGAATTCCCAAGTAGAATGTTTGATGTAGGTATCGCAGAACAACATGCCGTAACTTTTGCTGCAGGGCTCGCATGTGAAGGTCTTAAACCATTTGTTACTATTTATTCTACTTTTTTACAACGTGCTTATGATCAGATTATACATGACGTTGCATTGCAAAAACTACCGGTACGTTTTGCCATTGATCGTGCGGGTTTAGTTGGAGCAGATGGACCAACGCACGCTGGTTCCTTTGATATATCTTTTCTTACAATTTTGCCAAATTTTATAGTAATGGCTGCCAGTGATGAAAATGAATTAAAATTAATGATCAACACTGCTGCTGCTATTAACGATTCTCCTTGTGCTTTCCGTTATCCACGTGGTGAATCGATATCACCTATCATGCTAAATCCCGAAGAAAAAATATTACCAATAGGAAAAGGTAGAGTTATAAAACAAGGAAATGACATTGCTATCTTTTCTCTTGGAACACGTCTTAAAGATTCGCTGAGTGCTGCTGATATACTCATGCAAGAACATAATATTAGCACGACAGTAGTAGATGCAAGATTTGCAAAACCCTTAGATTATAATTTATTAAAACAACTTGCTACCCATCATAAACTAATTATTACTATTGAAGAAGGTAGTATTGGAGGATTTGGTACACAGGTATTAACATTTTTAGCTAATAATTCATATCTTAATGGTTCATTACAAGTTAGAACTTTACATTTACCGGATCGATTTATTGAACATAATCATAATATAACTAATATGTATGGTGAAGCTGAATTAAATAGTTCTAATATAGTTAATATTGTTTTAAATACTTACAAAAAATAGTTTTTTATGTAGGTTAAACATATAAACTGCCTATAACAATTAATATAGTAAAAATATTTGAATTTGCGTACGTGGCCTTGGCGCAGCCATGTAATGTCCCATAATTCCTCTCGATTACATATTCTCTCTTGCTCTTATTATATAACTTCTTTTTAATCCATCAACCCTTGAAACTATACAGCTAGTCTTAATTGCTTTTGATAAAAGCATTGATACATACAGGATTTACAACGAATATAGATAGATCTAATTTTGCAATTATCTTTAAGTTTAGTACCATAAAACAGCATCGCACCTTCTTAACATTTTTTCCCACCACTAATATAGCAAAGATGGACATCACTTCTATAGTAAAAAAACAGTGTGTGTTAGCGAATTTCAGATAACTTAATACATTTTTTAAATTCTTCAACAAAATTTTGTATCTCAGGAAGAATTAAACGTCTCTTACCTTCAGTTATATATTTCTGAGAAATTTGATTAAAACAATTTTGATATTGATTTTCTAAGCTCTTTTCATAATTTACCTCATTAAAATTAATTGCTGTTAGGGTATCTCCATAAAATTCAGCCTCACCTATACAACATATCGCACAACTATCTAATAAATCATAATTTTCTTCAACCATTTTAAATATTCTCATCAAATCTTCATCTTTAACTATATTACTTTGATGGTTAAGAAGATCAAACATATTAGAGGAAGTAATATTTTGCTTATATATAAGTATATTATTTTCTATTTTAGCATCTGTAATGCTGCCATTACAACGGTCTCCACCTGGACCATCCTTAATCAATATGAAGTTGTTTTTAACACGCTTTAAAGGATTAATATCACTAAAATGACCAGTTCCACCTCCTGACCACTGCCTCCATATCATCAGAACATTATCAATTTTTCCTAAATACTTATATCGATCATATATCTCTGAGCTTCCATCTTTATAGCGACCTCTGTAACCCATAAATCCTTCAGAAATTTCTTCTGGATAATCTTCATACATCTCTAGATTTGGATCTTTTTTAATGCATTCTTCAAGACTAAGGGGGTCAAAACGACTACTATCGACTGTTATTCTACTAAAGCAAAAAGGAGGTATTATCTGACCCTATAATACATTTCAGGAGGCATCATAACCTCACTAGCCAATACTTGCTGCATCAGCAATATTATCATTACAGCAACTTTTCTTATTAGACTAGAGGTAATTATAGCCTCCTCTTCACACATTAATAGAGTTCTAAGGGTTTTAGGAACATTAAAAATTTTCAACTCCATCCTTTTTATGTCACTGAATCCGCTATTAACTATCTTAATTTATAAATTAGATATTAACAATAATGTTTCTAATTATTAGATTTAGCTCTTTTTCTTTCATTAGGGTCTAATAGCTTTTTACGTAATCTAATATTCTCAGGTGTAACTTCCACAAGCTCATCATCTTTTATATAAGACAAAGTTTCTTCCAAGGTAAAAACTTTATATGGCGTAAGTTTTATATTTTCATCACTACCAGCAGCACGTATATTCGTCAATTGTTTACCTTTAATAGGATTCACCTCAAGGTCATTATCACGGTTATGTTCTCCAATAATCATACCTTCATAAACCTTTGTTCTAGGAGCTATAAAAATAACGCCTCTGTCTTCTAGATTCCATAAAGCATAGGCAGTTACTTCTCCAGTTGAATTAGAAATTAAAGCACCATTACGTCTTGAAACAATTTTACCTTTATATGGCTGATACTCTAAAAAGATACGATTTAATACCCCGGTACCACGCGTATCATTTAAAAATTCACTCTGATATCCTATTAATCCTCTAGATGGAACATTAAATATAATACGTACTTTCCCGCCAGTAGATGGCTTAATATCCTTTAATTCACCTTTTCTACTAGATAATTTTTCAACCACAATACCATTGTGATTTTCGTCTACATCGATAATTACTTCTTCAATTGGTTCCAATAATTGGTCATTTTCATCTTTATTAAATAATACTTTTGGCCTTGAAACAGATAGTTCAAATCCCTCACGCCTCATATTTTCTATCAATACACCTAATTGTAATTCACCTCTACCGCCAACTTCAAAGCTTTCTCCATTCGGAGAAATACTCAAAGTTATAGCCACATTACTTTCCGCTTCTTTTGCTAGTCTATCTAAAATCATACGCGAGGTAACTTTTGATCCTTCACGACCTGCAAATGGTGAATTATTTACACTAATAGTAATAGACATAGTAGGTGGATCAACAGGGGTAGAATTAATTGCTGTTTCTACTAAAGGGGCACATATCGTATCTGCAACAGAAGTTTTATCAAATCCAGCAATAGCTACTATATCCCCAGCTTCCGCCACTTCAATTGGCACTCTCTCAATTCCTTTAAAACCAAACAATTTAGTTAATTTAGTATTTTCAATTAATTTACCTTCTAAATCAATACCCTTAACTACAGATCCAACTTTTGCACTCCCAGAATATACTTTTCCTATTAAAATACGTCCTACATATGGATCCATAGTTAAAATACTTGCAAGCATAGCAAATGGCGCATTTAAATCTACAGCTGGTGCATTTACATGCCTTTTTACTACATTAAACAATGGCTCTAAATTCTCCCCTATTATATCAGCCTCTTCAGTCGCCCAACCATTACGACCTGAAGCATATAAAACTGGAAATTCTAACTGTTCCTCAGTTGCATCTAAAGAGAAAAATAAATCAAACACTTCATTGAGAACTTCATTAGTACGACTATCAGGACGATCCACTTTATTAATGACTACTATCGGCTTTAAACCAATTTTTAGCGCTTTAGATAATACAAACTTTGTTTGCGGCAAAGGTCCTTCAGATGCATCAACTAGTAATATTACCCCATCCACCATTGATAGTACTCTTTCTACTTCACCTCCAAAATCAGCATGGCCAGGAGTATCAATAATATTATATTTTATGTTATCAAAATTAATTGAAGTACACTTAGCTAAGATAGTTATACCACGCTCTTTTTCAATATCATTACAATCCATAACTCTTTCTGAAACAGCTTGGCTATCACGAAAGGTACCACTCTGTTGTAACATACTATCTATTAAAGTTGTTTTACCATGATCAACGTGAGCTATAATTGCAATATTTCTAATTTCCATCTTTTTACTTTTTTATACATTTTAAAAATATTGGCTTAATAAAATGATTTAGCCAATTACCAATTAAACGATAGCAAATTAAGCTCTTTTAATTTACTATATTTATAGCCAAAGTAATTTAAAATAGTACATGCACAACGAACGATAAAGTAATATTTAAACTGCTTAAGCTATATAAAATAAAATAAGGCAAACTCATCAAAAACGAGCTTACCTTATTTTAAAAATACATCAATATTGTATATTACCTTGAGTAATACTCAACTACCAAATTAGGAGCCATTAAAACAGGATAAGGCACATCTGCAAGCTTAGGAATTCTTAAAAATTTCCCTTGCATATTTTCAGTATTAACTTCCATATACTCTGGTATATCACGTTCCATCTTTTGCAATGATTCAACAATAGCCAACATTCCCTTAGATTTTTCAGCCACTTCTATAATATCACCATCTTTTACACGGTAACTACCAACATTAACTATTCTACCATTTACCTTTATATGCTTATGACTCACAAGTTGACGAGCGGCAAACACAGTAATACCAAAATTTAACCTGTATACCACTGAATCTAATCTACGCTCTAATAAACCTATTAAATTTTCCCCAGTATCACCCTTCATTCTAATGGCTGTCTGGAATATTTTTCTAAACTGTTTTTCAGGTATATCGCCATAATATCCCCTCAATTGCTGTTTTGCACGTAATTGAGTACCATAATCTGAACTCTTCCTATTAGCAGTAGGACCATGCTGCCCACGAGGATAATTTCTTGTATTATAAGGATCTTTAGCACGTCCCCACAAATTAACCCCTAACTGACGACTTCTTTTATATTTAACTGTTTGAATTTTTGTCACTTCATCCCTTTAAGTTTTGTTAATATACAACATGTACTCCATCAATAGAATACCTTACTTATTTGAGCTTGGCAGTAGATAGCTACCCTATTATTTAGTGCCTTATAACTAACACCTAACTTCCTTAAAACTGCTATAAATTACAGCTATATAGGCTTTACTCTATATATAAATAATTACTATCTGTCAACATAGAACTTAAAAGTAATAAATATAAATTCAAATACTTAAGCTATAGCTTTTTTAAACCCTTCCAAATCTTTCTTAAATATATATTCCAAATTATCACTAATTCTTACTAACAATTGATCTATTATCTCTAATTCTTGGGTAGTTAATTTTGCTAAAACATAATTAGATACTTGTTCTTTGAGTAGCGGCCTGCCCACACCTACCCTTAATCTAATATATTCAACACCAATATAGCTATCCAAAGATTTAAGGCCATTATGTCCTCCATTACCGCCACCAATTTTCACTTTTAAATTTCCCAAAGCTAAATCAATATCATCATGTATAACAATAATACTATCTATAGGAATTTTATAAAAATTTTTAATTTGCACTAAAGATTTCCCAGAGCAATTCATATAAGTCATTGGCTTTACAGCAATAATTTTTTCACCCGAAATTATAGATTCATATAATAATGCATTAAATTTAGTATGGGTACTAAAAGAACTATGGCGACTAACAATTTCATCTATCGCCATAAAACCTATATTGTGTCTTGTATTACTATACTTAGGCCCAGGATTACCTAGACCTACTATTAATATCATTTACTATCTGCTTGAGAATTTTCTGTTGAATCACTTGCCTCATCCGCAGAAGTTCTACCAATAATGGTAGCTATGGTAACACTACGTTCAGTAACTGTACGCACCCCTTCAGGTAATGCCACATCTGTAAGATGCAAGCTACGCCCTATATCTAATTCTGCCACATTTACTTCAAGCGAGTGCGGTATTTTACTAGGATGACACATAACTTCTATATTATGTGTAATAATATTTAAAATCCCCCCTCTTTTTATTCCTATACATTTATCTTCACCAACAAAATGTAAACTAATTACTACCTTCACTTCTGCATTTTCAGACACATGAATAAAATCTACATGCTCAATTCTATCTGTAACAGGATGTAATTGTACTAATTTAGGCAATACTTGATATTTATTTTTATTTAATTCTATGTAAAATAAGTTTGTAGTAAAGTTACCTTTATAATAATAGCTATTTATCTCTTTTTCATTTAAAGAAAAATGTATATTTTCTTTATTTTGGCCATAAATAACTGCAGGTATTTTACCTAAACGACGCAAAGTACGGCTTCCACCCTTGCCTAATCTTTCTCTTGCTTCTGCAGATAGTGGTAAAATTGTTGACATTTTTATAAACCTCCTTAATCAAATAAACTAGAAACAGATGTTTCTTCAGAAATACGTTTAATTGCCTCAGCTATAAGTGGTGCAATAGTCACCTTTCTTATATTATGAGCATTTTTTATTTTATCATCTAAATTAATACTATCAGTAATTACCAGTGCTTTTAGCTCAGACTTAGTTACTAATTCTACAGCTTGACCAGATAATACTCCATGCGTAACATATGCACTAACTGACTTAGCACCTTTTTCTTTCAGTGCAGCAGCTGCATTACACAAAGTTCCGGCAGAATCTACTATATCATCTATTAATATACAATCTCTATCCTGCACATCCCCAATAATATTCATCACTTCTGATACATTTTCTCTATCACGCCTTTTATCCACTATAGCTAAATCAATATCAAGACGCTTTGCTACTGTACGCGCTCTAAACACCCCGCCTATATCAGGAGATACTATCATAAGATTATCTCTAGAATAATTTTTCTTTATATCTTCTATAAGTACAGGAACAGCATATAAATTATCTACCGGTATATCAAAAAATCCCTGAATTTGACCAGCATGCAAATCAACAGTTAATACCCTATGAGCTCCAGCCAAAGTAATTAAATTAGACACCAGCTTTGCTGAAATAGGAGTTCTAGGTGCAGGTTTACGATCTTGCCTTGCATAACCAAAATATGGTATTACTGTTGTAATACGCGCAGCAGAAGCTCTTTTTAAAGCATCTAAAGTAATTAACAGCTCCATTATATTATCATTCGCAGGAAATGATGTCGATTGTATTACAAAAACATCCTGACCACGTACATTTTCTTGTATAGCTACAAAAACTTCTCCATCTAAAAATCTTCTTATAGATGCAGGAGTCAAAGACATCCCAAGATGGCTTGCTATCGATTCTGCAAGTAAAATGTTACTATTACATGATAATATTTTCATATATGCTTAACCAAATAGGTACTTATACATTAATACACTTAAATATTTAAAATCGGGAACTTAGCATAATAAATTATATATGTAAATGTAATCTTTATAATCTTATTTTTTACCAGGATAAAACTATATAAGGATTGAATATGCCATAAGCTTTTATGTCTCTAACTATGATAAATTAACTTATATCTCTTTTTGCTGCAAATTACCGTTTAATTTGCGCTCAAAATCCTATAAAAACAGGCTTTTTACAAAATTAGGTGCCCAGACCTTAGCAAGTAGAGACATTTATTTTTACTCAGAAAGTAGAATATTTGATAAAATTAAGTCAAGATCAAAGCAGAAAAAGCAACCTAAAGCCAATTTAGATCATGCTAAAGAGTAAGCTTTTTAATTTAGCCCTAAGTGTATCCATTTTATATATAGCAAAGACAATTTAAAACAATACGAGGCACGAAGCGTAGAAATGCTATTGTAGGTAACAAACAACAAAGTAATATTTAAATTGCCGCAGCTATAAATATTGATACATTATTTTTTACTTATCTACTACGGCCTGGCTTAATTTTATTCTTTTTATTTAAATAAGCCTTTGCCCTATTACGTGCTTCTGAAGGAGATATATTAGATTCTTCAGATATTGATGATGTACCCTTTTTCCTTAATACAGATCTTATATTTTCTTTTATGTTATCTACTTTTTTCTTTACTATCCCTTTAGGTTTTTTACCCGTGACCGCAACAGATGTTTCTACTTTTCTATTTTTTTCTTGCTTTCTTGCTGCTTTCTTTTCAGGATTAGTATACTCTCTAAGTTTTTCTAGAAGAGATTTTTTAGGAATATCATCTTTTTTCGTTTTACTTGTTGTAATAGCCTCCTTTTTAGGGCTAGGCTTATTAACTTTTTTATCCTTCAAAGCACCAACCAAAGTATTTTCACGAGCTTGTTTTAATTCTTCTTTATACTGAGGATACATCTCTTGTGCGTCTTTTAAGAACTGCATTTCTTTTGAAGAAAACTTACTCTTAGAAAGTAAAGCTTTTATTTTTTCTTCTGGGGTAATATCACTTTTAGAAAGTTGACTTTCGGGCTTACGCTTTTTTTTGAATGAAAAATGAAACTTTTTTTTACCCACGTTTTTTTCTTGTGGGATTTCGGTATTAGTTTTTTTAACCATATAAACCTCTTATCAATATATTATTAACAAATTGATAATAACATATTCGCTAAATTATGATTCTTATATTTTGAATATACATAATAATAGTTAAAATTATATTAAATACAAATATATATTAACTAAACGCTTGTGATATTGTTAAAACGTTAATATTGAGTAGATCTATGAAAGCTGAACAAAATACAAATAATAGCATCAATTCTATATTAAACTCTATTAATCTGATCAATGATTTTGCTGTTTATGGAGAAGTGACAAGCATTAGAGGACTGATTGTAGAATGCAAAGGTTTAGAGTCATTTTTAACCATAGGTACTCATTGCTTAATTATAAATAATACCCAAGAAATATTAGCAGAAGTTGTAGGATTTAAAGAAAAAACTGCAATATTAATGCCATTCGGTGATTTAGATGGTATAGGTATAGGTTCTAAAGTAAAACTTATTAGCGAACGTCCTTTGATATATCCAGAACAAAACTGGCTTGGTAGAGTTATTAATGCATTTGCAGATCCTATAGATAATAAAGGATCTTTACCTCCAGGACTGACTGGATATTCTCTTAAAAACTCTCCTCCTCCAGCCCACAAAAGGCAAAGAATTAATAATAAAATCGATTTAGGTGTTAAAGCTATTAATTCATTCACTACATGTTGTTATGGACAAAGAATGGGAATTTTTGCAGGGTCTGGGATTGGTAAATCAGTATTAATGTCTATGATTACACGTTATGCTAAGGCAGATATAAAAATCATTGGATTAGTGGGAGAACGGGGAAGAGAAGTACAAGAATTTATTCATAGTTATTTAGGTGAAGAAGGTTTACTCAATACTATCGTAGTTGTTGCAACTAGTGATGAACCAGCCTTAGTGAGAAGACAAGCTGCATATCTAACGTTAACACTCGCAGAATATTTTCGTGATCAAGGGAAAGAAGTATTATGTATAATTGATAATATAACCAGATTTGCTATGGCTCAACGTGAAATAGGCCTTGCAAGCGGTGAACCCCCTACCAGCAAAGGATATACTCCTTCTGTATTTAGCGAACTACCAAAATTACTAGAGCGCGCTGGACCAGGAACAAATAACACTTCTATAACTGGCTTTTTTACTGTGCTAGTTGAAGGTGATGATCAAAATGAACCTATTACTGATACAGTAAGAGGCATATTAGATGGACATATTTTTCTAGATCGCACTATTGCTGAACGTGGCCGTTTCCCTGCTGTCAATATTCTACGTAGTATTTCCCGTACTATGCCTGAATGTAATACTGAACAAGAATATCAATTAATACAATATGCCAAAAAACTTATCTCTATATATCATGATATGGCAGAAATAATACGTATTGGTGCTTATAAACGTGGTAGTGATCCAGAAGTAGATCAAGCAATTTTATATCATCCTAAATTAGAACATTTTTTCACGCAACATCCGCGTGAATCTGTAGATTTAAAAACTAGCTATCAACAATTAGCTGAAGCACTTGATTATACGCAGTTACAATATGACTAAATCTCTAACCACCATTAAAAAAATTTTTAATAAGCAATTAGATATTAAAAAATTGCAGCTTAAATCTCTATATGAACAGCAAGAAAGATTAAATAGTTCTATTACACGTCTGCAACAAACTTTGCAGGATGAACAACAAACTTCTATAAAATATCCAGAAATACGTTACAGCTATCATAAATTTGCTGCCCTAAATCTGCAAAGACAAGAAACTATAATGAAGAATATAAAACAGTTAGATAAAAAAATTGATACAATACGTACTGAAATATTTGAATTATTCACCACAGTTAAAAAATATGATTTGATTATAAATAATAAAAAAGAGCGCCAAAGCAAAGAATTAGAACAAAAGGAAATTCAAGAACTAGAAGAAATGATTTTAAGTCGTTTTAATAACGAAGCATAAATTTAATATACTCTTCCTCTGTAATCAGTAAATATACTAAAGTTAAGCTGTATTTGAAATTAGTAGGGATAAGCGAAACCTACAAATAGGCCTATTCTCAGACAAAAAATTGTAAGTAATGAGCAAGAAATGATGTCATAACCGTGAAAACGGGTATCTCATTAGTCTGGAACAGGACTAAATTACCACTTTTGTGGTAATGACAAAAAAGAGTATATCTTAATTATAGACTATCTTAAATTTTTTTGTCCGGTAGTATTATAAGTCTAAAAGATGGTATCCCTAATGAATAATTTTAAATGGAAAATGGTATAATTATTTATTAAAATTCCAGTAAACCCCATATATACAATCCAAGAAGCAATGTATTATTTTTAATATTATAATTTGTAATACTAATTTTTATTAATTAATATTAATTATTTACGTTGACAGGTTAAGCAAGGTAAATTATATATTTATAAAAAATTAATAGAAATAAGGATTTAGATATATTATGCCACATTTGCCAAATTACCTGATTCTTCCTGAGGTTACTAAAGCTATCCCTACATCAGATTTCCTTCCATTATCAGAGATAATAAATAATTTAACCCATAATTATCCAGATATAGATATTAATGCCCCTTATATAGAAAGTGAAACATTACTACATTTGGCTGTAAGAGAAGCTAAGGATGATGATAGACAAGCGCTCAATAATTTATTAAATTTGCCTGCTACACAATTAAATGTACGTGATTATAATAATAGGACTCCATTACATTATGCAGTATTTTATAATGATATTCACTCTGTCAGAGAATTAATAGAGCAAGGTGCTAGCATGGACATACCTGATAATACTGGATGGAGTGCATTTGACTATGCAGTACATGAAGGTAAAGCCAATATAGTCAAAATTATGATTGAATCTGGTGCTATTACAAAAGATTCTATAGAAATATCGAATGAAAAAATACGGATGTTATTAAAATCAGCAATATTTGCTGATAATTTATATGACGGTCTTATATGTCCTACTGAAAATGACTATATATTATATGCTCCTTATAAAAAACTAATAAGAAAGAGAATTAATTATAACCAAGATATGTCAGGCCTCTATGGTGAAGCATTTTCTTCTTCTCTTTTAGATGAG
This sequence comes from Rickettsiales bacterium Ac37b, assembly GCA_000746585.2. Classification (NCBI taxonomy): domain Bacteria; kingdom Pseudomonadati; phylum Pseudomonadota; class Alphaproteobacteria; order Rickettsiales; species Rickettsiales bacterium Ac37b. Next base: position 1,438,120 of record CP009217.2, on the reverse strand, counting down.
GCTTTAAAACACCTAGATTATACTTATAATATGCTATTAGATTCATTTATAGTCAATTAAGTTGAGAATGGCATAGAGAAGCCATAATCAATAGCATCGCTAAGGTTATTAAAATTAGTAATGATAGGTTTGATTTTAGCTTTTAAATGAGCCCAATATTTTTCAATTGGGTTGAGATCAGGAGAGTAAGGTGGTAAGAATAAAAGTTTACAGCCTATATCTTCTATTAAATTCCTAGTTCTAGCTGACTTATGGAACGTTGCATTATCAAGTATTACAACTTGACCAAATCTTAGTTCGGGCACCAAACACTGACTAACCCACTCGTTAAAAACTTCTGTATTACATGTGCCCTTGAAACACATTGGCGCAATAATTTTCTTCCCAACCTTACCTGCAATAAAGCTTTCTCAATCATGTTTTTTACCTGAGATATCACCATAAACTTTACTTCCTCTGAGACTGTATCCCCAAGAATAGTACAAATAGCTATCAATTCCACTCTCATCAATATAAACTATATCTTCCGCTTTATAGTTTGCGATAGCTGCCAAAAATAATTGCCGTTTTGCTTCATCCCGTTCACGATAGAGTGTGGTCTTTTTTTTCGTGTGATCCCCAAAGTCTTGAATGCCAAACAGATAGCAGCTGTAGACACATTAAAAACCTTTGCAAAATCAGATAATAGCCAATTGCTGTTTTTAGACACCTCGTTTAATAATTTGATTGGATCAAGCTTCTTCCATGGCTTAGCTGCTCGTGTGGCTGCTAAATTCCCGGATTTCGATCTCGATAACCATCTATAAATTGTTCTTTCACCTATGCCAAAAATTCTTGCAGCTTCTTCTCTGGTATAACCTTTATTAACATAGTGAATTACTTTTTTACGTAAATCTAAGGAATATGCCATTGCTTCTACTGTTTTGGGTTTATGAGCTTTTTAATATATCATATATCATGTCTTTATCAACTTAATTTACTATAGATTTGCAGATAAAATTTATCAAAATACTATAGTACCATCGAAAGAAGATTACATAAAATATGCACCTTACCAAAAATCTATAGAATATAGAATTATTGCTCAAGAAAGCTGTAATGGGAAAGCGCATTCTCCAGCTTTGATACGTTTTGCGCTTAATGAACTAAGTAATACTTATAATATTAATATATTATTAGAAGTAGAAGAATTTACATATAAAATTTATCAAAATACTATAGCGCCATCAAAAGAAGATTATATAAAATATACCCCTTATCAAAAGTTAATCACAGAAAATATTTCATATCTCGAAAACATGTTTGGAGCTCCAAGATCTCCGGAGTTTATTAGTGAAGTATTTAAGAATTTCAGTACTATAAACTCAGAAATAAGAGAAAATTCAGATAAGAAAGCAAGAAAAAATCTAGTCGAAGATACCCGAGAAATATCATGGGTTGAACGTATAAGTAAAGGAAATGTAGAGCAAAATATGAAAGTAGGTATTTAATTTATATATGCTCTATTACATAATTATTTGTTTAGTACAGCTATTATACCTATTGCTTCTTGACCATCTCTAACTGAATTTTTATTCCCTAAATGTTTCATAGAAATATAATCACTTTTTTCAATGTGAAAACCAAGCTTTTCCAAAATTCTCTTTAATGGTCTTTCATCCATTACATGTAAGTATTGAGGTAGATTATATTCCTGATCAGGTAGAGCTTTTGCAACTTCCAGATACTCTCCTGGCCATGTTTTACCAGATATCCAATTTTTTTCATACACCGGTAAAAACCAATCTCTAAATTGTATATGTGTTGGTGACATTACTACTATAAAAATCTTTCCTCCTGGTTCTAACCATTTTACAATCTTTTCTAAACCTGTTTCAATTTGAATAGGAGATAAAAAATGTAATACTCTATAGAGTACAACTGCACTTAAAGATCTAGTCGGAAAATCCGTATAAAATGGAAATTCTGCATAATTCAAATATAAGTTATGCAAATATTCTGGTTTATCATCTATTGATTTACGTAAATACAATAGATGTTCAACCGCACTATCATTGGCTATTACTTTTAAATTCAAGGATAAAGCTTTTTTAGAAATATACCCATAGCCTGCTCCTATATCTAGAATAGGCTTCTTTAGCTTTGTACAAAAACTAAGAAAATCTCTTATAATCCAATTATCTTGTGATTCACTATTATTTAGTACATCAAATCCTGTCTTATTAACCGTCAGTAAACTTTTACCAGTCTTACTTATTTTAGGTTCAGGAATTAAGGAGCTTAAATATTTTACTTCAGGGAGATCTGCCTTAACACCAAAATCAGTTACAGGAAGTTGTTTAAATGTTTCTTGAATTAAATGAGATTTATTATTTTGGGCAAATGCAACATTTTTATCTATTAAGTAACATCCTGAAAATATTAATATATAAATAATATAAATTCTAATATTCACTTTGATCACTCCCCAAAATTATTAAAAAATTGTTCCTATCTTTTAATGTGAGCTAATTGGCATCAATTCATCTTTATCCATCCAATTTTCACGTATTTTTACAAATAAAAATAAATGAATTTTTTGATCAAATAATTTTTCCAATTCTAATCTTGCAGTTTCTCCGACTTTTTTGAGCATTTGACCGTTTTGTCCTATAATGATTTTTTTATGACTTGCTCTATTTGTATAAATAGTTTGGTGTAGTTTAGCTGAATTATTGTCTAATTCTTCCCAAGTATCCGTTACAACGGTTAGATTATAGGGCAACTCATTTTGTAGAAATAGAAATAATTTTTCACGCACTATTTCAGCTGCTAAAAATCTTTTAGGTATAGTAGTCATTTCATCTTCAGGATAAAGCCATGGTCCTGGGCTTGCCTGCTTAGCAAAAAACTGTTTTAATTCGAAAATGCCATCATTTTTGAGTGCAGAAACCATAAATATATTATTAAATATCTCATATTGTTGTAGCTGCTTTGCTAAAGCTAATAATTCTGGTTTCTTGACCAAATCAGTTTTATTTAATATTAATTCAGCTCTAATATTTTTGTTCTTCAAACCTTGGATAATCAACTGTGTATTTTCGCAAATACCACGTTTAGCATCTACCAAAACTGCAATTTGATTTACTCCACTAATACCGCTCCAAGCCTGTGATACTATAGCTTGTTCGAGCTTCTTGCTTACTTTATGGTGAAATATACCAGGTGTATCTACAAAAATTAACTGACTATCTTCATGAATAGTAATACCATGGATAATATTACGTGTTGTCTGTACTTTGGGGGAAACAATTGAGATTTTGCTACCTATTAATTGATTTAACAGAGTAGATTTACCTGCATTAGGACTACCAATTAGAGCGATAAAAGAACATTTGGTTTCAGACATGGAAAACTTTTCATTAAAAATATACGAGTGATTATTAATATTTTATATCTAAATTATAGTTTTTTGGCAAGACTAATAGTATAATAAATTAAGTTGTATTTGGGATGAAGGCATATAGAGCGAAGCGTAGAAATGCTATTGTAGGCAACGAACAACAAAGTAATATTTAATTGCCACAACTATAACCGCATCCGCAAGTTCAAATCAATTTACTATATATATTATCTGGCATGCCTATTAAGTCTATATTTTCTGAAAAATTATTACCGATAATATCTAAATATTTTTCCTTATATTTATTGCTATCTATTGAACATTGGTTATATAATTTTTCCTGATAATAATTAATATTAGGGCATACACCTATTTTGGTGCAATCTTCTAATCGCTGTAATAAGAATAAGTCTGCTTTTTTTTCCTTGAAGTAAGCTCAATAGTGCTAAAATTCTTAAACATATGCAGAATATCATGACGTTGTTTAACTATATCCAAAAAATTATCTATTATAAATTTTTGCCTATTAGGTGCTGTGATATCTCTAGCATAGTAATATTCAAGATGAAATTGAATACCTATTTGATTCATACCCACGCTAAAAGCCTCTATTACCCCAGTTTCTGAATGTGCTCCAACCTTTACTTCTCCACCTAAATTATGCTCAACTGCTGAAAAATTATGTGAAGTATAAATGGGAAAAGATACCTCTGGAAATATACACTGATCTAACATATTAAATCTCTCTTCCTCGCTTAACGTAAAAAAGTAGGATACCGTACCTGGAATAAAGTGAGCAATGTGAGGTGCTATATATTCTGACTCTCTATTGACAGTATATCCCTCAACTTTACCTAATGTACCGCCATGATGCAAAATCAAATGTTGTGATCCAGAACAGATACCTAGATAAGGTATGTCATACTTAGTAACTATACTTAAAATATCTTGATATAAATATTCTAATGGAAACATTGTATCATGATCTAAATCTTTTAATGTAAATGGTCTATCAGTAGGAAAACTATCTAGAGCACCAGGATTAATAAATCCATCAAGATTACTCAAAAATTTTTCATTTTTTATATGCTCTGGTCTTATTGTCAAAAAATGTACACCATCTATATGATCCATAATATGATGTATAATATATCTTATCTTACCTGAAGTATCAGCTTCAATATTAGAAATACCTATGAGAACATCATCAATATTTATTCCTACATTAAAGAGTTTTTCTACCAAATCTGTATCAAGCGTGTTTAACGAGTATTGCATTAAAGAATTTAACGGTGGCTTTATATTAATGTTCAGTATTGTGATAATATTCCATAAATAGTTTTCTTCTGACAAAGAACCTTCTACATGTAAATTATAATTATATGTAGAAAATTCTAGTAACATTTGTAACATTTTTACATTATTATTTAAAGCTGAATAAATTATAGCACTATCTGTCACTGGTATCATCTTAATTAAATCTTTTACCCTATCAAGCTTATTGTGTAGTACAGCTAACTCTAGTTCATTTATACTCAATTGATTTTCTGCTTTTGCCATTTTCGTTATCATTGTAATTCCTATAATTTTTTTATAATTGATGATATATATAAAATTATAATCGTTTAGTGATTAAATAATCTAAGGCTATATTTATTATAAAGATATTAATGTAAACGTGTCTTCAATACACATTATTAGTAAATTAAGTTGAATCTGGGACGCGGTTAACTCAAAGCTCTTCTACTATAGTAGTTTCAAATGAAGGTGCATATGTCATCATTCGTCGCTCTCCGAGCAATTAGTAGGCGTAGGCTCCTCATTCCGAGTGTCATCTCCATTTGAAACTACTATTTTTATAGGCTTAGCTTTATCTGATCCTAGCCCCAAATACAACTTAATTTACTATACTACATTTATTGATATTTAATTGCTTCAATTAAAATAGATAAAAACATAAGAAAATTAATGCCTAAATCTCTATTTTTATGTCTTTAAAAAAACGGTAAATGCAAAAAAAATCAAAAAAATGCAATTTTTTATAAATGAGTACTTTACATTAATAGTAAAGTTTTGCTATAACATTGATTCGAATGTTAAGGGGGTGTAGCTCAGTTGGTTAGAGCGCCGGCCTGTCACGCCGGAGGCCGCGGGTTCAAGTCCCGTCACTCCCGCCATCTTAATCATACAAATGATAGTCTTTGGATATGCTTAAAGTTGCTATAAAAAAATTACCATCAAGTTTTAATCTTCCTTTACCTCAATATGCAACTCCTCAAAGTGCTGGAGTTGATTTGATGGCAGCGATAGATCATGATATTATTCTTTCACCTTTGCAGCACTATTTAGTGCCTACAGGAATTGCTATAGCCTTACCTAAAGGATATGAAGCTCAAGTTAGGCCTAGATCGGGTTTAGCTTTAAAAAATGGTGTAACTGTGCTTAATTCTCCAGGTACAATAGATTCTGATTATAGAGGAGAAATAAAAGTTATTATGATTAATTTAGGTCAAGAGGATATAATAATATCTCATGGTATGCGTATTGCGCAAATGATAATATCGCCTGTAATGGTTGCAAAATTTGAGCTAAATGAAAATCTGGAAGAAACTGTCCGCGGTGAAGGTGGATTTGGTTCTACCGGTGTTAAAGAAGTTATTTCGTAACAATTTGAAATGAGCGTAAAGCTTTTACCTCATATAAATAATTTGTTTAATAATAAATTTTATCTTTATTTATTATTAGTGGTAGTGGGCATGCTTTCTGCTCTTAGCCTTCCTCCGTGCTTTTATACTTTTCTTAACTTTATAACTTTTCCTGTATTATATTATTTTACTACTGTTTGTACTAATAAAGTCAAAGCTTTTGTTGTGGGATGGTGGTTTGGGTTTGGTTATTTTATTTTAGGATTATATTGGTTTGCCCATGCATTACTGATTGAAGCAGATAAATTTTCATGGCTTATCCCTTTTGCTAATTTAGGTATACCTTCTTTACTTGCAATATATATAGGTTTAACAACGTGGAGTTTTTACATATTACTTAAATTAATACCTAGAATTACCATAATAGGCAAACTATTAACCTTTTCTAGTATATGGATGATATTTGAATGGTTACGAGGACATTTATTTACTGGCTTCCCATGGAATTTAATAGGGTATAGTTGGGCAAACGATCCTTCTATGCTCCAAGTTACGTCTATATTTGGGATTTACGGTCTTAGTTTTCTTACAACTTTATTATCAACTTCTCCAATTATATTATTAGAACATAAAAAACATTATTATAAATTTATATGTATTGGTGTAGTGGGATTAATCACCTATTATGCTGGATATCAAAGATTAGTTATGTACCCTACAGAGTTTAATGATACTGTTCCGATTAGAATAGTACAAGCTAACATACCACAGAATTTGAAGTGGCAACCAAATATATTACTTGATAATATAATGAGCCATATAAATTTAAGCAAAGAATACCAGAATAACTCTCAAATACGATATATAATATGGCCTGAATCAGCTGTGCCTTACCCCATTAATAATGATTCATTATTACAACTACTTGCACCAATTATTCCTTCAGATGGTCTATTATTAACAGGATCTATACGTGTTATAGGTAAAGGTAAAACACAAAAATGGTGGAATAGTCTTTCTGCTATTAATGCAAAAGGGCAAATTATAGGATATTACGATAAAACTCATTTGGTACCTTTTGGAGAATACGTCCCTTTTAGATCAATTTTACCTATCGAAAAAATAGCTTATGGATTATCAGATTGGGAGCGTGGTAATGGACAATCAACCTTGTATTTATCAGATAATTTACCCTTGGTGAGTCCTCTAGTATGTTATGAAGTTATTTTTCCTCATGAAGTTACAGATAATAGTCATAGAGCAGAATGGTTATTAAACGTGACAAATGATGGATGGTATGGGCAATCTTTTGGCCCTTATCAACATTTTTATATTGCTTTAGTAAGAACAGTGGAAGAAGGTATACCTCTAGTTAGAGCAGCCAATACAGGTATTTCAGCTATCATAGATAGTTATGGTAGAATTGTATCAAAGCTTTCTTTAGGAACTGAAGGAATAATCGATGGTTTGTTACCCTTAACTGCAACCTCCATAACAATTTATAGTAAATATGGAGATATAATGTTATTATCTATATTATTGTTAAATATATTATATGTTTTTTCTATCAAAAAGAAAAAAGTCTCTAACTGATTTCGAGATAAAGTTACAGATTCATATAATGTTGTTTATAGTAAATTAAGATTTTTATTATGAAACTCTATACCAAGCATTAAGTTATTAGCTATTCTATAAGCTTTATGAACAAAAGATAGAGCTACATCCTTAGGGAAAATATTATAAGCATGTTTTTCAAATATATGGAGCCAACGTAAAAAATGCTCTTGATTTAAATTAGGTATATTGAGGTGTTTTAATAAAGGTTGTCCTTTATAACGTGCAGTAGATAATATGATAGAAGACCAAAAATCACACATGCGTGATAAATGTTCATCCCAATTACCATCTATAATTTTTTCAAATATATTGCCAATTAAATCATCATTTCTTACCTCTTCATAGAAGTTATATACTAACTCTTTAATCATAGATTCGGTTATAGCTGGCATATTAGAATGTGGTGAAGGGGGATTTTTTATTATCATTTTGTCATTATTTTAGAAGTTAGATTGGATATATTATTTATAAATAAGGTAACAGAATGGGTATATAAATCAACAATTTTTATCATAAGCAAACATATAAGGCTTGTGTATAACTAATTATGATTAACATGGTATAGCTAATCAATTTGAATTAAAATAAATTGGAGAAAATCTTATCTATCCTTCAAATTTTAGTAAATTAAGTTGTATTTGGGACAAGGGCAGATAGAGCGAAGACTACAAATATAGTAGTCTCAAATAAGATGCATATGTCGTCATTCGTCACTCTCCTAGCAATTAGTAGGCGTAGACTCCTCATTCCGAGTGTCATCTCCATTTGACCCTACTATAGTAGGAGAGCTTTGAGCTATAGCAAAGGCAATTAATAATACGAGGTGTGAGGCAGAAAGCCTAGAAATACTATTGTAGGCAATGAACCACAAAGTAATATTTAAATTGCCACAGCTATAACCGCGTCCGCAAGTTCAAATCAATTACTATAAAAAGCTATAGCATCATTTGGATATAATATAAACTAAATACCGCGCTGGATATTTTGCTCTACATTACCTGCACTTACACGTTCAACCCATGAAGGTTCCCTAGTTTGCGATTGTATGTCAACCAATTTTTTTAATACTTCTCCTATAAATTTATCAGATGAAAATGTCTCATATCCACAATCTCTATAATAACCTATTCTAAAATTTATTAAACTACATATTGAGCATGCTTTCTATAATCTGCTTCTGTTGGAGTAATTAAATTCATATATACTCTATCAGCAAAATAAGCTGCTTCTATAAGGGAAGAGGTCTTTTCATTATGAACTTCTACATGTATATCTAATAATACTCCCTTCCTCAACATCACTTCTATAATATCATGAGCATTATTAAATATAGCATAGTCAAATGCACTATATCCTCTATTATCTCTAATATCAGCTTTGGCTCCATTTCCTATTAATAACTCTAGAATATATGAATCTTTTCTATCTACTGAATAATGTAATGGCGTTTTACCTTGACCATCTTGCACATTGTAATTTATATAAGGCAAATTCACTAAATCATCCAAAAGACAGTCATTATCCTGCACAGTTTCATCACGATCTACTATCACATGAAGCAATGTTTTATTATCTAAAAAACGAGGAGCATTTACATTCGCTTCCGGATGATCACTTATATAGGATATTATATTTTCTAATGTTTCTTCATTAGCTTCCATAATTACGGCCTGAGCCTCTTCTGGTTGCATTTCATTCATTTCAGCATCTACTTCTTCAACTCTTGCTATATTCGTATTATTTACTGCATTTCCCATAATATATCTTCTAATTCCTTACTAATATTAATTTTTTATAAAAATATTTATTATGGTATAGTTTACGTAATTTAACCTGTCAATACTAAATACTTAATTTTAATTAATTAAAATGTATATTACTAATTGTAATATTAATATAGTAGATAGCTTTTGAAACTGGTCAGGAAGAGTTTGCAGAAATTTTAACAGATGCAATGATTTTAAAATTATGCTATAATAAAAATAATGAGAGTAGAATGTATTTACTCGATAGCAAAAATTTATGGTTTATTAAGGTGATCAGGAACACTTTTATAAATCTAAGTATTTCATATTAATTAACTGTAAATTCACATAATAAGGCCTTAAAGTACGTATAAAGATGGTATTTAATTATGAGCGAAGAAAACAAAAAATTATTAAAAGAACTTGGATCATTACAAAAAGAAAAAAAAGCTTTAGATATTAAATTAAAGCTTGAAGCCCATGATCAGTTAACTATCCATAGAATAAAACGGCATAGAGCTATGATTGAAAGTAAAATATCTATGATACAAGCTATAGTATATCCTGATATTATAGCTTAAATTTAAAAAATTCCTTACATAATTACAAATTTATTAGTAGAATTATAGAGTTTATGCTATAACTTCGTTTTAATCTTGTTTTTTAATTGTGAATATTTGATTGACTATGCTATCTAAAAAAGTGACCAAAAAACATATAAAAGATTCTATCCTAGTTAGTATTATAATGGGCAGTAAATCTGATTGGGCTACTATGAAACATACTGCACAGATCTTAGAAACTCTTAATATCAAGTTTGAAACACTCATTATTTCTGCGCATAGAACCCCAGATCGCCTTTTTACCTTTGCCAAAGGAGCAGCTTCACGAGGGATCAAAATTATTATAGCTGGGGCAGGTGGTGCAGCACATTTACCAGGTATGGTAGCTTCTTTAACTACTTTACCTGTTTTAGGCGTTCCCATAGACACCAAACATTTTCAAGGACTTGATAGCTTATTATCTATTGTCCAGATGCCTGCCGGTATACCTGTTGGTACCTTAGCAGTTGGAGAAGCTGGAGCCAAAAATGCAGCTTTACTTAGTGCTGCTATATTATCAATTACTGACAATGAATTATGCATAGGATTAGAAAAATGGCGCCAAAAACAAACTAATTCAGTTACAGAAACACCTTATGAAGAATAAATTATCTATGATTCCTCCTGGTAGTACTATTGGTATACTTGGCGGTGGACAGCTTGGTAAAATGATAGCAATTGCTGCTACAAATCTTGGTTATAAAACACATATATATTGCCCAGAAGCAACCAGCCCTGCCCTACAAGTTACTAATCACTCTACTATTGCCCCTTATCTTAGTCAAAATAAACTTTCAGAATTTGCTTCCAAGGTTGATATTATTACTTTAGAATTTGAAAATATCCCATGTGATACAATTAAGTTTTTAAATAGCCAAAATAAAATTGTATGTCCTGACTGGCAAAGCCTATATATTGCTCAAAATAGGCTTAGAGAAAAGGAATTTGTAAAATCTTTAGGGATTAAAACTACTAAATTCTTTTCTGTGCAAGATAGTGATTCTCTGTGGATGGCAGCCAACAATTTAAAATTCCCCTTTATTTTAAAAACTCTTGAACAAGGATATGATGGCAAAGGCCAAACTTTCATTAACTCTAAGAAAGTTGTGGAAGATGCTGTTAATATGATTAACTCTAATAAAGATCATTCATTTATTGCTGAAGCATGGGTTGATTATCAAACAGAAATTTCAGTAATTATTGCTCGTAATCAAAATGGTGATACCTCTATCTTTCCATGCATAGAAAATATACATAGACAGGGAATCCTTCATACATCAACCGTGCCCGCAACAATAGATAAAACTATTGCAAAGCAAGCATATCAATATGCATATATGATAGCTGAGAAATTAGAACTGATAGGATTACTCACCATAGAGTTTTTTGTTACTAAAAATGGGAAATTATTGGTAAATGAAATGTCCCCAAGGCCTCATAATTCAGGACATTTCACTTTAGACGCCTGCATTACCAGTCAGTTTGAACAACTTATACGGGCAATATGCAGCCTTCCTTTTGGATCAACTAATTACACTTCTAAAGCTATTATGACTAACTTAATTGGAGATGAAGTAAATAATTGGCTTTCTTATATACAAGATCCTAACACCAAATTACACCTTTATGGTAAAGATGAAATCAAACCTGGTAGAAAAATGGGACATTTTACTACTTTATATCCTTGATTATAGGTATAGCTCGTGAACTACTTTAAATTTATTAAACCATTTTTATATTCTTTACCTGCTGAAGCTGCACATAAGGTAGCTACTTGGGTTTTAAAACATAATCTTCTTCCTAAAAATAATATCAATTATTATCCCAATTTAGCTAACACAGTTATGGGTTTAAATTTTTTTCATCCAATTGGACTAGCAGCTGGTTTTGACAAAAATGCTGAATGTATATCTGGCTTATTGAATCAAGGTTTTAGTTTTATAGAGACAGGAACAGTGACTCCTAAAGCACAAGCAGGTAATCCTAAACCTCGTATGTTTCGTTTGACTGAGGATCAAGCTATCATTAATAGGCTAGGATTTAACAACAAAGGCGTAGATTATTTTATTTCTAAATTATCTACCTATCAAAAAAAAGCGGTGGTAGGAGTTAATATTGGTAAGAATAAAGATACTACTGAGTTTATAGATGATTACATATTTTTATTACGTAAATTATACCCATATAGCTCTTATATCACACTAAATGTTTCTTCTCCTAATACGCCAGGACTTCGAGATTTACAACATAGCACACAATTACAATCTCTATTACATGAAGTAGCAAAAACACGCCAAGAATTATCTTTATCTTTTAATAAAAATATACCTATTTTATTAAAAATAGCTCCAGACCTCAGTAATGAAGACATAGAAAATATAGTGCATATAGCATTAAATAATAACATTAATGGTATTATTATTAGTAATACTACTATTCAAAGAAACTTTCATTTAAAGAGTCATAATGCACATCAAGCTGGCGGATTAAGTGGTAAACCCCTTTTTAATTTATCTACCCAACTCCTCAGATCAGTATATAAACTAGTTGGAAATAAAATAGCTTTAATAGGTGTGGGAGGAGTATCTTCCGGCTATGATGCTTATCTTAAAATTTTATCAGGTGCTTCATTAATCCAAATCTATTCTTCCTTAATTTATAATGGCTTTGGTGTAATAGAGTCTATTAATAAAGAATTAAGCTATTATTTAGAACGAGATGGATTAAAAAATATTACTGAAGCTGTGGGAAAAGATGTGACTTAGCCTATGGTTCTTAGCACCTATAGTAAATTAAGTTGTATTTTGGACGAGGTAAGAATAAAGCGAATCCTACAAAAATAGTAGCTTCAAATGGAGATGACACTCGTAATGAGGAGCCTACGCCTACTATAGCTAAGAGAACGACGAATGACGCCGTATGCAAATTCAAATGTTTTTACTATATACCCACGTCCGCAAGTTCAAATCAATTTACTATAATACCATTTTGATCTATAAATTCCCTCATCTTTAATAAATCTTGCCACACTAACCTTTTTTGTGAAGGTTGGCGTAAAAGATAGGAAGGGTGATAAATAACAATAGTAGGTATTGGATTATTTAAATAATCATTAGAGTACTCATGTATTCTAGATCTTAACTTTGATACGGCTTCAGTAGTAGCTAATAAACTGCTAACTGCTGTAGCGCCAACTAAAACTAACAGCTTAGGATTAACTAATGCTATATGTTTTTCAACAAAAGGGAGACACATAGCAATTTCTTCTGGTGTAGGCCTACGATTCCCTGGAGGACGCCAGAAAATGCTATTACTAATATATATATTTTTTTTCCTAGATAAATCTATATATTCAAGCATGTTATCTAATAGTATACCACTTGCTCCACAAAAAGGTATACCTTGTAAATCTTCATTGGCACCAGGGGCTTCTCCAATAAACATAATTTCAGCTTGGTTATTTCCATCACAAAAAACTGTATTGGTTGCTGTTTTTTTTAAAATACATCCATCAAACTCTTTGACTATTTGCTCTAACTTTGATAAATCATGACAATTCTCTACTAGATTTTTAGAATGCTTGATAATATCTAAAACTGGAGTAAAATGGGTTACTGGTTTTGCATGTTTAATATCTGGAATATTTTGTGATACGTGAATTTTTTTTTCTTCGTTAATTGAATTTTGTAATAAAGAATGCGTATTATTAGATACGATTTCGTCAACTCCCATTTGATGATACCATTTTAATAATGTTGTTATAGGCATAAATCTTATTTATTATGATTATTAATTCAACAATTAGCTTAACACCAACAGCAAGTGAACAAGGGCTGCGAGTAGATAAATTTATAGCAGAGCGTCTTAAATATCTCTCCCGCACTAGAATTAAAACTTTAATAACTAGCGGCTATTTAACCATTGATAATTGTATCATAGAAGATTGTAACACATCTGTCAAATTAGGATCTACATATATATTAACCATACCTCCTCCTGTAGAAACCTATATAAAGCCTAATGAATCTTTAAAAATCAACATTATATATGAGGATAAATTTTTATTAGTCATAAATAAACAAGCAGGGTTAACTGTCCATCCTGGGGCTGGTAACCATCAAGATACCTTAGTAAATGCTCTACTTGCTTATTATGGAGATAGTCTATCCGCAATTGGTGGACGTTTAAGACCAGGCATTGTGCATAGATTAGATAAAGATACTAGTGGATTAATGGTAGTAGCAAAAGATGATCCTACCCATCACTCTTTAACCAAACAATTAGCATCCCGCACATTAACAAGAATATATCTAGCTGTCGTTTTTGGAGTACCCAAACCATTACAAGGCACAATCACTGGTAATATAGGTAGACATAATCAAGATCGTAAAAAAATGAGCATTCTAAAGACAGGAGGCAAAGAAGCAATTACCAACTATTCAGTACAACAAATTTTTTATAATAATATTGCCTCCTTAATAGAATGTAAACTAGTGACCGGTAGAACCCATCAAATTCGGGTACATTTCAGTCATTATGGTCATTCTCTAATAGGTGACCAAACATACGGTAATAATAAACGTAAATTATCAAAATTATTTTCCGAAGAAATACAAGAAAAAATCTACAATTTTAATAGACAAGCGCTCCACGCTATATCTATAGGATTTATTCACCCCATTACCAAAGAACATATGCAATTTACTACAGAACTACCAGATGATTTACAAAACCTTGTACAAATATTATCCGATGCAAAATAAAAATATTTTAATAATTTAAAGTTTTGAAGAGTGATTAGAATAGAGCCAAAGAAACTTATCGTTTGAGCAGATAAGGAAATATATTAATAATTAAATTTTACTATAAAGCACTAGTGTCCAATCGTTCTTGATTTATCCTCTTTTCTAGGAATAGTAGGTTCAGAAAGATGTTTTGTTTCCATTCCCTTCTTTAATTCTTCTATTATACCTGAGTGTTTAATAAGTACTTCTGGATCAGTATTATCAGACATACTATAGTAAATTAAGTTGATAAAGACATGATATATGATATATTAAAAAGCTCATAAACCCAAAACAGTAGAAGCAATGGCATATTCCTTAGATTTACGTAAAAAAGTAATTCACTATGTTAATAAAGGTTATACCAGAGAAGAAGCTGCAAGAATTTTTGGCATAGGTGAAAGAACAATTTATAGATGGTTATCGAGATCGAAATCCGGGAATTTAGCAGCCACACGAGCAGCTAAGACATGGAAGAAGCTTGATCCAATCAAATTATTAAACGAGGTGTCTAAAAACAGCAATTGGCTATTATCTGATTTTGCAAAGGTTTTTAATGTGTCTACAGCTGCTATCTGTTTGGCATTCAAGACTTTGGGGATCACACGAAAAAAAAGACCACACTCTATCGTGAACGGGATGAAGCAAAACGGCAATTATTTTTGGCAGCTATCGCAAACTATAAAGCGGAAGATATAGTTTATATTGATGAGAGTGGAATTGATAGCTATTTGTACTATTCTTGGGGATACAGTCTCAGAGGAAGTAAAGTTTATGGTGATATCTCAGGTAAAAAACATGATCGAGAAAGCTTTATTGCAGGTAAGGTTGGGAAGAAAATTATTGCGCCAATGTGTTTCAAGGGCACATGTAATACAGAAGTTTTTAACGAGTGGGTTAGTCAGTGTTTGGTGCCCGAACTAAGATTTGGTCAAGTTGTAATACTTGATAATGCAACGTTCCATAAGTCAGCTAGAACTAGGAATTTAATAGAAGATATAGGCTGTAAACTTTTATTCTTACCACCTTACTCTCCTGATCTCAACCCAATTGAAAAATATTGGGCTCATTTAAAAGCTAAAATCAAACCTATCATTACTAATTTTAATAACCTTAGCGATGCTATTGATTATGGCTTCTCTATGCCATTCTCAACTTAATTGACTATATATGCAATAGCAGCTATCTTAATTGGTATCATTAAATATGCTTCGTTCTTATACATATTAGGCATTTCTTGAGCAATAAGTTGCTCTTGTGTTTCATTAATCACTTTATTAGTTTTTAATGCTTTAATTTTATTATTAGCTGCTGTCACTTCCATTATAGGTTGTAGAATTTTTCTTCTATCCATTGGAAATCCTTCGCTTGTTACCTTTAATGTCCCATAACAACCAATTGTTGCACCACCAGAATATACTCCTCCCGCTTGCCCAGCAGTGTGACCTGACTTTAAAATCTGCTGATCAATATTCTTTATATCAATTTTTAATTTGTTTGCGATAGCCCAACTAGTCTGGTCATGTTCAGCTAATCCCGTTCTATCTTTCCCACTTGCACACATAGTAAGCACTTCAGACTTGGGAACCAAACCTAAAATTTGATCCTTAGAATTTAATATTTTATTATTCAAATAATTCATTTTCTTTGAAATATCCGCACTTATGTTATTCTTGTCATTTCTTCTTAGGAAGAATACATCTGCTTTTTCTACATTTTTCCTTAAATCAGAAGCTATTTCCAATATTTCAATAGCATTTGGAGACAAATTATGAGTTTCTTTTACTTGATTTAACAATTTCCCAAAATCATTTTTTCGTTTATTATTAAATAACCTAGCGAAGAGTCCAACAGGTTTTAAATGTGCCTTTATCTCTTCAAATTCCTTTTCTTTTGGTAAGTTATCAGCTAAATTATTAAGTAAATCTTTAGTTCCTTGTAAGTTATTTAAGGGAGCAAAAATTCTAAATTTATTAAAAGCTGTATTAGTATGAATTCCTCCTACATTGCTCATAGCTCTGTTGGTAAGTAATACTATTTTTGCATCTTGTTCTGGGATATTTACTTTTATACTACCACTGTTTAGAGTGTTGGTATGTAGAACATAATCTTTCCCCATCCATTCTTGAGCTTGTTTAGCGTTCAAATCAGTAATTCTTTGCCTAGAACCATTATCACGTGAAATAGAAGCAAGAGTTCCGGCATGCTTGGAACTATGAAGGATTTCAAAATCTTTATTATCTGTATCGGAAATAGCTGTAATTTTTTCAAAAGCGTTTTTCATACCCACAATTTGCCTTAATTGGGTTGAAATAACATAATTACCCTCAGTTATTTTATCCACATATCTATTAACTAATTCTTGTTCCCAAAGC
The DNA here is from genome assembly GCA_000746585.2 of Rickettsiales bacterium Ac37b. Taxonomy (NCBI): domain Bacteria; kingdom Pseudomonadati; phylum Pseudomonadota; class Alphaproteobacteria; order Rickettsiales; species Rickettsiales bacterium Ac37b. The sequence continues at coordinate 1,420,970 of CP009217.2, read as the reverse complement.
GGCATTTTGGTAAACCATTTCTGATGATCCCTATTTGTATATTCTGTCTTTTGTTCCTCAGTTATACCTTTTAGAGCCACTTCTGCTTCAACAATTGTATGTTTTTTACCTTTATGATCTATAATCTCTGAAAGAGTAGCTATATTAAAATGTTCATCATTAAAATTTTGAAAATCTTTAGCAATATTTATTTTTTGATAAGGCTCATCAATACCGTTTTTTTCTAGAAAATCCATTATATTGCTGATCTTATTTTTGACATTAACGGAAATTTCTTCTTGTGACTTCCCTTGATTATTTTTATGAAAACTATTAATAAATTTTACTGCTTCCTTCATTAACTGATCTTTAAGTTCAGCTTTATTTTCAATTTCTACTACTTCAATAGCTGCTCTTATTACATTTAAATATTGCATTTCAAAACCTTCAGTATCTAGAATACGGTTTTGATGAGGATTATTTCTACCATCTCTTATCAATATAGGAGTATTACTGTTTGTACCATCAATCTTAATAAGTTTTATACCTGTTTTTTGTTCTCGTAAAATTTCTAAATTTTGTAGTGCTTCTGTGAAATTGTTATTCTCCACTGCTTTATTGATTTTATCTCTATCTGTTTCTAATGGTGTACCAAAATCAGTTTCAGATTTCAAAAATCTAGTAATTTGATCGATAAGAAAATTTTTATCTTGATCTGCCTTTTCTTTTAGAGAAACGTTTAGTATTTCCATATTTTGTTCTATAGAACTTTTCATATAATCTACCTCATTCCACTGATAAACCACTTGCTATATTTATTTTAAGATATTTTCCTTCTTTAATAGTATTATCCGTGCTAAATAAAACATATCTTTATTAATTATATTACTTAATCAAGCTATTATTATATACACCTATAAGGTAAAATTTTTATTAAAATCATCAAAAATATTAATAAATAACTTTATCCAAGTAATCATTAATAATATAGCGACGAATGACAACATATATAGGTAAACATGTTTTCAAGTGTACATATAGATTCTAAGTTGTGTGAAGTTTTCTTTAACGAATCCATATAAGAATGCCTACAAAATTAAGGAAATTTAAGAATATATTTGCAGATTTATCAAATCTTGAGAATATTCTACGAAAATGCTTAATTTTACCAAAAAAACATTCAATCAGATGGCGCTCCTTATAAATATGCTTATCATGAGGACGTATTACTTTACGATTCTTCCTAGAAAGAATAACCATTTCGCAATCATTTGTTTTTAAGCTTTCTATCAATTTGTTCTAGCCATATACGATATGGCCTCTATAAATTTTCTTAGCTTTTTTTGATTTTTGCTTCTTATGTCTTTTCTTTTGCTCAATTGGTAATAAATTTGTTTCCAATCATTATTTTTTATGTAATACTGCATATCGGTAGTTTGTTTATAGTTTTTACAACTTCAAACTACCACTAATCTCAGTATTTTCAACCTTTACATGCTAATACATCTCTAGAAAACTTCACATAACCTAAAGCAGCTGCTACTTTTTTATTAAGCAATTTACCCATAATTATTTCCATATTTTATTATAATATAGGGGATTAAGTTGTATTTGGAACTAAGAGCAATAAGCGAATCCTCCAAATGGAGAGCTTTGAGCTAATTGCGTCCCGGATTCAAATCAATTTACTATAATTATTATTTCATAACCGTATTAAGAATATATTACTAAATAATTATTTTATTTTCTTATATATAAAATATATCAAATTTTATTAAAAATGCTTAGAAGGAGATACGCATAATAAATAATTTATGGTAGTTAGAGAGTTATAATGGAGGTTGTTTTCAAATTTTTCTTGGAGTTGTTATGTGGAGAATGGTACAAGGTAATAAACGATGTGTACGAATAGAGCTGTAAGAGCTAGGAGCGACAGCTAATAATGATTAGCTTAGCCCCGCTCAACGACGTTGCATTTTAACTTAATTAACATAGGCATATTTTTCTATTAATAATTATTATCATTATATTGCATACCCAATTTTTTCTCCTAATGTAAATCACCCCATAGGTATATTATAAAAATTATATTAATTTCTTTCTAACTTGCTAGCCTTTTATATTTGATACGAGTTGGAGCAAGGTTATTGACTCCTATCCTTCTTTTTCTATCCTCTTCATAATCCAAGTAGTTTCCTTCAATAAACACCACTTGACTATCTCCCTCAAAAGCCAATATATGAGTAGCTATCCTATCTAAAAACCATCTATCATGGCTTATAATAATAGCTGAACCAGGGAAATCCATTAATGCCTCTTCTAAAGCACGCAAAGTATCTACATCTAAATCATTTGTAGGTTCATCTAGCAATAAAACATTATTACCTTGTTTTAACATTTTAGCCAAATGCACCCTATTTCTTTCTCCCCCCGATAAGCTGCCTACAGACTTCTGTTGATCACTCCCTCTAAAATTGAAAGCCGCACAGTAGGCACGGCTTTTTACCATTTGTTTTCCTAAAGTAATCTCTTCCTGTTGATCAGAAATCTCTTCCCACACTGTTTTAGCGTCATCCAGCCTATCACGAGATTGGTCAACATAACCCAAACTAACGGTTTCACCTAGCCTAAATGTTCCACTATCAGGTGATTCTTGCGCTGTTATTATACGAAATAAAGTGGTTTTACCAGCACCATTTGGCCCTATAACCCCTACAATTGCACCAGAAGGTACTGTAAAAGTTAAATTGTCAACAAGAAGCCTATCACCAAAAGCTTTGCTAATATTTTTACATTCTAAGACAATCTCTCCTAAACGAGGCCCTTCCGGAATAACAATTTGTGCTATCTGCACTTGCCTTTCTCTCTGTTTATTAGCCAATTCTTCATAAGCTGATAAACGTGCTTTGCTTTTAGCTTGCCTTGCCTTAGGCGATTGCCTTACCCACTCTAATTCACGCTGCAGCTGTTTTTGTCTATCACTTTCTGATTTTTCTTCAAGTTGTAATCTAGATTGTTTTTGTTCAAGCCAAGAAGAATAATTACCTTCCCACGGTATTCCCTGCCCTCTATCAATTTCTAAAATCCAAGAAGTGACATTATCCAAAAAGTAACGATCGTGCGTAATTAATACTACCGTCCCTGTATATTCTTTTAAAAATCTTTCAAGCCATGCCACAGATTCAGCATCAAGATGGTTTGTAGGCTCATCTAATAATAACATATCGGGATGCTCTAACAGTAACTTACATAAAGCTACTCTACGCTTTTCTCCACCAGAAATTTTGGTAACATCATTATTACCAGCTGGACAACGCAATGCATCCATAGCTATTTCAATTTCCCTATCCAAACTCCATCCATTACAAGCTTCTATTTTTTCTTGTAATTCGCCTTGGCGTATAATGAGATCATTCATTTCTTCATCTGTCATCTCTTCAGCAAATTTTGCACTCATTTCATTAAAGAGATCTATCAATTGTTTCTTTTCTTTAACTCCATCCAGTATATTTTCCAAAACATTCTTCTTTGGATCTAATTGAGGTTCTTGAGATAAATATCCAACTTTTATACCAGCTGCCGACCATGCCTCACCCATAAACTCTTTATCAATACCTGCCATAATTTTAAGTAATGTAGATTTACCAGCACCATTTGGACCTATAATACCAATTTTTGCTCCAGGCAAAAAAGATAACCAAATATTTTTTAAAATTTCTTTTGTGTGATATGATTTAGATAAACCTTTCATCACATACACATATTGGTAATTAGACATTAGACTCTCCTGAGGAAGGCAGTTTAAAACTTCAGATGGTGCCGGATGTCGGGATTGAACTGACGACCTACCGCTTACAAGGCGGTTGCTCTACCACTGAGCTAATCCGGCGTAATTTCTATTCTTTTATTCAATAATTTTATAAAATACAAGCAAAATTATTCGTTTTTTCGTTTTTATACTCTATTTTTGCTATATCTTGTATATTATTTGGTTTTATATATAAAATTTTATCAATAATTTAGCATGGTGGTAACGTTAAATTTAATACAAAGTTTTATAATATATCAATATAGTTAATTTATTAATTACCAATATAATCAATATATATTAATATTATTCATATAATATTTGTATATTTTATTGACAATCATTAAACTATTTTATATTATTGGCACATAATTTAGTTTATTTTTCTGATAAACATTTAATTTAACTAAATAAAATAACTTGTAATTTTGAATGATTCAGTATAGATCAATAACACACATACAATATTAATATATTATTTGATAAGTGGTTAGTAAAGGGATTATCATGGAACAAACCAATTTTTTAATAAATTTCGAACAATTATTAGATAATAAAGGTATTGATATAGATGAGTTTTGTACTTTATCAGGTATAAACTATTATGAGTTAGAAAATATAATATATAATCGCATTATTAGTATCTCTAATAGTGTAATACAAAAAATTTGTACTACTTTAGAATGTACAGTTGAAGATTTATTTGCAGCTACCATTAATGATACTTCCGATGAAAACGAGATTGAAGAAGGCAATTATAAGAAATTATTATCACATTTTAATAATATTAATTTAGAGTTGTTTTTTGAAACTATAGCAAAAGTTGATGCAATAATTGACTCTGAAGGCAAGAAAATCTCTTCTCACGATAAAGCCAAAGCTTACATAGCGTTTTATGAATTAGCTGATAAGCTTATTGGTAACGCTAGCTCTTTTTAGAGTATAGGAATTATAGCAAATTAACTTGTTATTTAGGCTAGAAGAGACGAGTTGAATTGTATAAATAGTAAATTGATTTGAACTTTTAGACGCAGTTAGCTCAAAGCCTTCCTACTATAGTAGTCTTTGCTCTATCTAAGCTTCCAAATACAACTTAATTTACTATAGTCAAGTATTTTTGTAAATTTCCTGATATAAGATCATGCATTAATTCATGCATTTCTTTAACTAATTCTTTTTCGTTATTAAATAATACATCATTCCTTTCCATAATCAACTTACTTAACCTATCATATAATTCTTTGTTATTTGCTATTTTTACTGCGATTTCTGCATAATGTACTTTATCGTGCGCAATCATATCTTCTATATTCATCAATTTGTAACACGAATATGTAACTCTACTACGTAAAGATTCCATAGGTAACGTAATCACAGGTATGCCAAGTCCTAACATAAAATAAGATGTTGTTCCCCCACCAAAATGAATTGGATCCAAAATTACATGTGCCTTTAATAACATCTGTTTAAATTGATCCCTATTAAGCCAAGGTATAAATATTACTCTTTGATAACTCTCCGGCATAGTTTTTGCAAATCTTCTACATAATATTTTAGCAAAATGCTTTAGTTTTGCATCATCAAATAAAATTATTATCCCATTTGGATCTGCCTGTAATATATTAGCCATGATTTCATCAAATTCTGGATGGATTTTATATAATGTCATTGGACATACATAATAAGTACCATCTGGTAAATTTAAAAATGATAAATCGGTTTCAAACTCCGGTAACTCTGGCCTTGCTATTAATGCGGGCAAATTATCTAATAATATTAATGTTTCACTATAATGCTCTTTAGCATTTACAGGTTCAAAATTTCTACTAGATATATAATAATCAATAGTACTTAAACCAGTTGTTACAGGATGACCAGATAAGCAACATTGTATAGGCGCAAGACGTGCCATAGCCAAAGCATATGTTTCCTCATTCATCCCTATATCAGTATAAATCAATATATCAAGCTCTTCTTCAGCCACTATTTTAATTGCATATTCATGATTACTCGGTAACTCTCTGTAAAGAATTTTTCCCTCAATTAAATTTTGTAATGCTGAGTCTTTCTTACGTTTTTCTGTAAAAACTATTATTTCTAAATCATCTAGATCGCCGAGCTTTTTAATTAATACGTTAAAGCATTTACCTACAGAATGCTCCCAAAAATAGTGCGAAAGAAAGCCTACTTTAATTTTTTTCAAAGACTTTGATTGACTTATCTTCATTACATGAGGTGCGACATAGTTAAAATATTGCATATTTTTTTTATACAATACATTAAACTTAGAAACCAATTCCTTATCATTAAAACCATGATACGCCAAGTGAAATAATGGGTTTTTTAACATACCACGCAGAAGTGTTATATTATTTGCATAAGAATTTTCCAATGTTGTATTTAACAAAAGATCTACTTCTTTCTGTACCCATTCTCTCATTAAAGTAAGATCTTCATATGTTTCAACTATTACGGGTATTACAATAGCCATAAATGGTATACGCATTACCGTAGTAGCATTTTTCTGAATAAGCTTTTCATATAAATCTTTCAATTCATTAGGTAACTGAGAAGAAGATAAGCATACTGCTAAATTTAAATAAAATTGCAGTTCATCTGGATTTAATTCTATAGCCTTTAATAAAGCATATTTGGCACCTATATTATCTCCTCGTAAAATACAATTATAACTCAATATATTGTATAAATCACTATCATTTGGAGAACATTTGATTGCTTCCGTAATACAAGTATGTGATAATGAAAGTTTTGATAATTTATTATAAACAATTGAAAGATATTTATAATATAAGGCATTTTTAGGGTTTTGGGTTATAGCATTAGTCAGTAAATTAGCTGCTACATCATATTGTCCCGTATCATACATTATTAGCCCACATAAAAACAAAGCTCTATGATTTTTAGGTTGATGTACTAATATTTCCTTACCTAAATGTGCAGCATTCACCAAATCACCTTGCTTATAATAACTTTCTGCTAACTCAATATAATGGTTAACTTTTAGAGAAAATGTAGATGATTGAGAGATATCAGTATGATAACAGCATTTTTTATATTTCTTCCCACTCCCGCAGGAGCAATCGTCATTACGTTTGAGTTTCATAACTACCTTATAATTATAAAAATAGCATATTACTATACAAACGTTAACTAATTGTTTAAGAAAAGCTTAATATAAAATTATTGTACCCAAATAAATTTTATAAGGGCACAACAATAATTTATTTACTACCTTTTTCTACTTTCTTGCTTTAAATCATTCTCTTTCTGCAATCTAATTCTCTCTGCAAAACTAGGCTCTAAACTTGCAGGTTGAAATTTTGCTATATTCCTATTCACTATTCCTTTATTTATACTATTCACATTACTTAACTTAGAATCAGAAACAGATTGTTGAGTTACATTCTTCTGTAAAAAAAGCTCTGGAGCAAGTTTAGGTTTACTTTCAATCTTCCGTGGTGGTAACGGTGGAACAAGTTTAGGTTTACTTTCAGTAGGCCTTGGAGGTAATGGTGGCTTTTCATTAATATTTTGCTCCTTACTTGAAAATCCTACACTTTTATCAAGCGCAGACTTATTATTCAAAACCGTTTTATTATGAATATTCATAATTGTACTTTCACTTACCTGCGGTATTGGGTATAAAGCTGAATATATCTTTTCCTTTGGAGCTGTGATAGTATTCACTTTACTACTTGATTCTTCCTCTTTTTTATATATGACTGAAGGTACAAGGGGTTTTTGAATATATGGCCTTGGGGGAAGAGCGGGTTTTATTTTATTACTAGAATCTACTGTTTTTACCACTTCTGAAGATAAAGCAGAATTTTTATTTATTTCATTATTATTATTTAAATTACTGACTTTATTCTGCTCTTCTTTTAAAATAGCACTTCCTTCTTTTTCCAATTTCTTTTCAATCATCTTTTTTGCATGAGGACGTAAAATCCCCGATAGAGAAGGCTCTTTTTGACCCAATTTATATACTTGCTCAATTTGCTCTTTTGAAGTTTTAAGAGAACATTTACTTAATAATACTCCTAATATTTCTATCTTTTCATTATCAAGAGCTTCTTGAAATAAAGTACGATCTTTTGCATCAGGAAAAACAATATTAGGATCTTCGCCAAGCCCAAATAATATTTTCATACTATCAATATCATTTAATTGATATGCTAACATCATAGGAGTAATACCATTGTTATCAGCTTTGGTATGCAATGTTCTATCATTACGTGAAATAGCCCTACCAAATTCATTTATTTCATGTATAAATGCATTAATATTATTCTTATATATATCTTCTGTAAAAGTCTTCTTTCCCAGTTTACAGTCATTTTTTAATTTAATTATATGGTGCCAAAGATTAGCTCCCCGCTCATCTACAAAATCAAGAGGTGCATTTGTACTCACAAATGTTATTACTTTAGAAGCCTTATTCTTAATTTCTCCATATAATATTTGTGCCATATAGTTCTGCATAAAAGGAATAGCAACCCTTTCTTCACCGCCATATATATCCATTCTACCCTCTAAATAAATATTACAACCCCCTAAAATTTCTGTGACACGTCCTGGTTTCTTATTAATTGGTTTATACATTTTTACATCTTCTTATTATTATAGTTATTTTAATTAAAAAAAATTATAATATATGTAATAATAATAAAAATAAAGTAATATTTTTGTATAATTGTAATAAATAATAAAGAATCCTTAATTTTTTTAAATATGTATTTTTTATTACTTATTACACTATGTAATTAAAGAGAAATTTTAATAAGAAAAAATTCTATGCAAGCTTTGAGAGCAGTAAATTTACTGGAGGAGACCACATAATATAGTAAATTAACCTGTAATTTGTTAACAGTCCCATATATATTATACTAAAGTTTTTAATATACTTTAGATAAAAATACAGCTCCTTTAAAAGTTCAGGACTTATACTTATATATTCAATATTTTTGATTTTAACCAAAAGGTATTCTACTGCATAATTTTACCTTCATCTTTTTATTTTATTTTCTTGTTTCTTCTTTTTTTATCTTGCATATTTAAACTTAAAGTATCAATAATCGTCTAAATATTTTTGCCAGCTATTAGGCTCGATGCATCTAATTAGATACATGGAACCTTCATTTAAAGATTCTCAGAATCCTATTTATAAGAAGTTATTTAGATAAAGTTAAAGCATTAAATTACTACTGCATTTTTGGCTACAGCTATAATTCATTTTTAACTTCTTGGACCTTGTAACTTCTTTTTAAGTTCTGGCCTCTAGCCTAAGCAATTTAAGTATTACTTTGTCGCTTAAAGTTCATGTACTGTTTCGTACATTTCACTTCTCACTCCTAGTAATATTTTAAATTGCCTTTGCTAGACTCTTTAAACGATTACTGATACTACTCATGGTATATATAATTTTTGATCTATGGAAGTATCTTTCTTTAATTTTTTAAAAATTTTTTATTTTTGATAAGAATGTAAGTAAATACAGTAAAAACATTTGAGCTTGCATACGTAGCTACTCTTTCTTTTTCTACTAATGGTTACATGGCCAGACCAAGAAAGCTACAAGTAACGGACAAGAGGTGAGGTCATACTTGGAAGAACTAGTATCTAATTAAAATTTTTACCAGAAGAGCATACATAGCTCCTCTGGTAAAATATATGCTTAAAAAAATTTAAAACACAAATTTTATTTTTTGTGTTTTTTAGCACTCTTACTTTTGTTGCTGCTACCGCTGCTTTTACGATGATTTACAGCATCTTTTAATCCTTTACCAGCTTTGAATTTTGGTAATTTAGAAGCAGGAATATTTAAAGAAGCACCTGTTCTTGGATTACGACCATGACTTGCTTTTCTAGAATTCACAGACCAAGTACCAAAACCTACTAGACGTACTACGCCTTCTTTTCCACCTTTTTCTAAAGTTTCGGTAATAATGTCAACAAATGCATCTAATGCTCTTTCTGCATCAGACTTTGTCATCCCAACTCTATCTGCTATTGCGCTTACAAACTCTTTTTTATTCACTTGAATCCCCTTCTATTTAGTTATACATTATATAATTATTAAAATTCAAACAATATGTATCAGAGCTCTTTATAAAGATAGTCATATAATTTCTATATTCTCTATCTCCTATAATAACACAATCCTAGTACATCTAGTTTCGAACTTTAATACTAAGTGCGGCACTCCATAAAAAAAATACCCACAAAGTAATCTTTTCCTACTTTTGCAAATATGTCAATGAGTTACCACATCTTCAGGCTGTTTTTGTGTTGAAATAGATTCGACATTGTCTATTTCTATCCACTCTACCGGCTTTGGCATAGTTATTAATGCCAAAGAAATAGCTTCAGCAGCTGAAGAAATAGGTATAATTTCTAAACCTTTTTTAACATTTGAAGGAATTTCTTCAAGATCTTTTACATTTTCTTGTGGTATCAATACAGTTTTTATACCACCTCTTAGTGCCGCCAAAAGTTTTTCTTTTAATCCTCCAATACCCAGTACCCTACCTCGCAAGGTTATTTCTCCAGTCATTGCGACTGTTTTCTTCACTGCAATTCCTGTCATAACTGAAACAATAGAAGTAAAAATTGCTACCCCAGCTGATGGTCCATCCTTGGGTGTAGCCCCTTCTGGTACATGTAAATGTATATCTTTACTTTGATATTTAGGAGGAATCACACCAAATTCTAAGGATTTTGACTTAAAATAACTAAAAGCAGCTTGCGCAGATTCTTGCATCACATCTCCCAGTTTACCTGTTGTTTTTATGTTACCCTTACCAGGTAAACTTACTGATTCAATAGCAAGAAGATCTCCCCCAACTTCCGTATAAGCTAAACCCGTAGTTACTCCAATTAAATCTTTTTCTTCAACCTCACCATAACTAAAGCGGTGAACACCCGCATATTTTTGTAGATTACGCGCAGATATACTAACCGTATTAATCTTTTCTTTCTCAATTATCTCTTTAACAGCCTTACGTGCTAAATTAGCAAGCTCTCTTTCCAAATTACGTACACCTGCTTCTCGAGTGTAATATCTTATAATACTAGATAAAGCATCTTCCGATACTTTCCACTCATTTTCTTTTAAACCATGTACTTTAAGTTGTTTAGGTATAAGATGTGTCTTAGCTATTTCAACTTTTTCATCTTCAGTATACCCAGATAACCTAATCACTTCCATACGATCTAACAATGGCCTTGGCATATTCATAGTATTAGCAGTCGCAACAAACATTACATCAGATAAATCATATTCTACTTCTAAATAATGATCTACAAACTTAGAGTTTTGTTCTGGATCAAGCACCTCAAGCAAAGCAGAAGCTGGATCTCCTCTAAAATCAAAACCCATTTTATCTATTTCATCCAATAAAAATACTGGATTCGAAACTTTAGCTTTTTTCATAGATTGTATTATTTTACCCGGCATTGACCCAAGATATGTGCGTCTATGTCCACGTATCTCAGCTTCATCTCTAACACCACCCAAAGAAAATTTAATAAATTCACGCCCTGTAGCCGCTGCAATAGATTTAGCTAAAGATGTTTTACCAACACCTGGGGGACCAACCAAACACAATATAGGACCCTCCATAGATTTTGTACGTTGTTGCACTGCCAAATATTCTAATATACGTTCTTTAACTTTTGTTAACCCATAATGATCTGCATCTAAAGTTTTTTTAGCTAATTTAATATCATTTTTTATCTTAGTATTCTTCTTCCATGGCAAAGCCAAAACCCAATCTATATAGCTACGAACTACTGTCGCTTCAGCCGACATGGTATTCATTAATTTCAATTTCTTAAGCTCAGACTGTACTTTTTCTAGCGCCTCTTTAGGTAACTTTATTTTCTTAATCTGCTGTTCTATTTCCACTAACTCACTTTTATCATCTCCATTCCCTAATTCTTTTTGAATTGCCTTAAGCTGTTCATTAAGATAGTAATCTTTATGAGTTTTTTCCATTTGCTTTTTCACACGACTACGTATCTTTTTTTCCGTATCTAGCAAGTGAAGCTCTAATTGTATACAGTAACATATTTTCTCCAAACGCTTACTGGCGTTCAAGATTTCTAAAATTTCTTGTCTATCATGAATTTTTATTAATAAATGACTAGCAATAATATCAGCTAACTTAGAGGGACTCACAATTTCTTGTAAAGAAACCAATACATCTTGATTAGCTCTTTTATTCATTTTTACATATTGTTCAAAATGAGTAATCGCAGTCCGCATTAATAAATTAGCTTCATCACTCTCACTATCTTCTTCAACTATATCTTCAACAAAGGCCTGAAATAAACTTTTCTCATTGACAAATTTTGTAATCTTTACTCTTTTTTGAGCTTCAACTAAAATTTTTACTGTTCCATCAGGTAATTTTAACAACTGCAAAATATTACCTAATACTCCTACTCTAAATAAATCATCTTCTGTAGGATTATCTACTGCACTATCTTTTTGGGTTATCAATAAAACTTGCCCATTTTTTTCAATAACTTGTTCCAAGGAACGTACTGATTTTTCGCGTCCAACAAATAAGGGAACTACCATGCCAGGAAATATTACTATATCTCTCAATGGTAATGTTGGGTATAAGTTATTATCAGACATAATAAATTTTCCATTTCTGAATTTAATATAATAAGTATGTATAATAAGATAAGTATATAATTCACAAAATTCAACTAGGAATAAGTAATTTTATGCAAATTATAAAAAAAGGACGACCTATAATCCAAATTCTCCCACTTTATGCATCATTTAAGTTTTACTATATTATAATAGTTAAATACTTAAACTATATTAATATAAGCTGAGCTCTAGTAATAAACAAATGATGGATAAACTATAGTTTTTTCAGTTGTAGCAGATAGGAATGATGAGTAAAACCTACTTTTTGTTAGGTTAGCGGAGAAGAACGCATACGCTAATTCAAATCAAAAAACTATAAACAGTAGGATCCCTAGGAAAGCGTTGTTGAGCATGTAGGGTATAGGTATAATTATTTAATATACTATTCACCTTGATCATGATTAGTTGCACAGATTCCATTTGCACAAATGTATTTGGTATCTTGAAGAGTGGCTTTTTCCAAAAATTCAACAATATTAAATTTTTCTCTACTAAGAGCATATTCACTTATGGTACATAAGTTGGGTGCAGCTTTGATAAAAGAATCGGTATAGGATAATCCTGATTTTTCCAGTTCTAGTAAAGTTGAATCTCTTAAACCCATGAACTCAAATTCTGCCCTAATATCAATGTTATTCTCACTAATAAAACTCTTAAATGTTTCAACCCTATCTTGTAATATTAGATATTCTAATTCCAAAGTGTATCGATAGGTAGGTAATTTACTTTTGATGGTTATTAAAAACTCTGCAAGATTTTTAAGAAAGATTAAGTCAGCGCCTATTACAGGATCGTTGAACAATTCATAAACTTCAAACAATTTATTTAATCTACGATAAATCGATTCCTGCCATAAATCATCTGGTATGTGGCCTAGATTACCTATAGCTTCAGCAAGGCAATTTAAATTATCTTTAATAGCTTTGTGTAATCTATAATTCCCTCCCTTTAGAGTTTTTAAAACACGTTCTTGGAAAGTTAAATTACTATAAATACCTATATTAAGGTCATGATCAATTTTAGCAAGAATAACATTATTAGAAATGGGAGTAATAATACCAAAATTTCTTGCATTAGCATCGCTCTCCCCGAGTATCATAGCTAGTGAAATAAAAGTGTAATAATTTGAAAAATTGGCCTCTTTACAATTAGGAAAATCATCAAGTAGTGACCCATAACAAATTTTGTTAGTACTAATCATTGATTCATAATTCTTAATAAATTCAGACCCTATAAGAAGTTCGGTAGGTGATTTTATGAATTGCAAATTAGGAGCAGCATTTCCAAGTACTAGCTTATATATATCAGCTAATAAATAATAAATTAATGGATCAGATAAAGTTTTTCTATCACGCAGTAAAGTTTTAGAGGTGCTAAATACTGCCCAATAATTTTCGTTAAAATCTTGTAAAAGGGTACTATTTTTTGTTTTACCTTGTCGTAAGCTGAGATTACCACTTACTTCTGGTAAGTTATCAACTGACAAAAAGTTTTTTATATCCAAAATCTCTAGAAGAGGTAAATTATTAAAATTTTCAGTATATTCAATTTTAAAGGTTTCTATGGGACAGAGAGTTTCAGCCATTGCTTGAATTATACTAAAAATTTATATTTTTTAATATAACATTATTTGATTAAAAGTAAATAAATAATTATTTAAAATTAAAATCTTAATAATTAGGAGTTTAAACCGGGGTAGTTTATTTCTACCAACTAAAAAGCCTAAGCTATTCTCTAATTAGGATACAATAAGAAATATTGACCGTTTATTTAATTTATAATATAAGAACATAAAATTTCTTCTTTAGCAAAATAGAATTGGTATTAAAAACTTTTAAGATAGTTGCCTATTACTAACTATGTTCCAAAAAAACTTATTTATTCAAAATAACCAACAGTTAATTTGTTGTCCTGTTGCATCTAATGCTAGTAATTGTGTACTTGCTGCTATTTCAATAGATAATCCTACAAAAAATATACTATATATAGTAAATGATGAAGTAGAACTCTCTAGTATTGTTAAAGAATTAAATTTTTTTATAGCTGGCACTAAAATTATAACTCTTCCAGGCTGGGATTCGCTGCCATATGATCGAGTGTCTCCAAGTAAAATTGTTTCCAATAGTAGAATTCAGGCTTTATACAGTATAGTAGCTGCTGAGAATAGGGTAATCTTAGTAACTACTTTAAATAGTATGATCCAATATACGGTGCCTCCGGAAATGCTGATTGATATGAGTTTTTCTATAAGGCAAGGTTTAGAATTAAAGCGCGATGATTTTATCGATAGATTATTAGAGTATGGTTTTTTAAAAGTTTCAATTACGAGTGAAGCGGGAGAGTTTTCAGTACGGGGCAGCATTATTGATATTTGTTTACCAAATGAAGAGCAAGGAATACGTTTAGATTTTTTTGGTAATACCATTGAATCAATAAAAGTTTTTGATCTTATTACCCAAAAAAGTGATAAAATATTAAAAGAAATTACTATATTACCTGTGAGTGAAGTAATATTAAATTCCACCTCCATTAAGAATTTTACGCAAAATTACCTGAAATTATTTGGTATTAATAAATCTGATCTTTTATATGAAGCTACCCTCACTGGTCAGAGATATATTGGTGTTGAACATTGGTTACCGTTATTTTACAAAGATGTCGCCACGATATTTGATTATTTAAAATTTGATATAGTAATTCATGATAGTAATTTTTGGACCGCTTATGAAGAAAGAAAAAATTTAATTCATGAATATTACACTGCACGTCTAGAAAGCATCAAAAATGTTATGAAAGATATGATATATAATGCTGTGCCTCCGGAACTAGTATGGATAAATAAGACTGAATTAGAAAGTAAATTATTATCAAAATCAGTAGTAATATTAGATCAATTCTTGCACACTGATAGCAAGAATGTTTTCACTCTTTTTATTAATAAACTCCCTAATTTTTTATTACAGGCGCGGGTAGAAGAAAAACCTATTTATGACATATTACATTCCTATATTAAAGCTATTCAGTTATCCAATAAAAAATTAATAATTTGTTGCACTACTGAAGGTTCAAGACAAAGAATATCCCATATACTACAAAGTAATAATATAACTATTTGTAATATAGAATTATGGAGTCAAGTACAGAAATTAGATGTTAATATAGTTGGGATTACGGTGTATCCTCTATCACAAGGATTTGAGCTAGAAAAATATGTTTTAATCAGTGAGCAAGATTTGCTTGGAGAACGTATAAGGCCTCGGCGTAACTCTCGTAAAAGACTGGAAAACATTATTAATGAGACTGTTTCTTTTGCTGTTGACGAGTTAGTAGTACATCGTGATTATGGTATAGGGCGTTTTATAGGGCTGGAAACAGTTGATGTGCTTGGTATTAAACATGATTTTTTATCTTTAGTTTATGAGGGCGGAGATAAACTCTATATACCAGTTGAGAATATTGAACTTTTGAGTAGGTATGGATCAGATAATGAAGCATCGGTTCTTGATAAGTTGGGTGGTACATCATGGCAGATACGCAAATCCAGATTACAAAATCGTATTAAATTAGCTGCAGAAGAATTATTAAAAACAGCTGCTGAAAGAGAACTTAAAACTGTAGATAGTTTTAATATAACCAGTGGTATGTATGATGAGTTTTGTGCAAAATTCCCCTATCCAGAAACTGATGATCAATTATCAGCAATTAGAGAGATAGAAGAAGATCTGTCTTTAGGTAAACCTATGGATAGATTAGTATGCGGAGATGTAGGATTTGGTAAAACTGAAGTTGCACTGCGAGCTGCGTTTATTGTAGCCCTAGCTGAAAATATAGTAAAGCCACAGGTTGCTGTAATTGTACCAAGTACTTTGCTTGCTAGACAACATTATTTAACATTTAAGGAGCGCTTTGCAGGGTTTCCTATAAAAATAGCATTACTTTCCAGGATGGTTCCTGAAAAAGAGATTACTCTTGTTAAGCATGATCTTGCAGAGGGTAATATTAATATCATTATAGGTACACATGCCATATTAAATAAAAATATTGAATTTAAAAATCTGCAATTGATCATTATAGATGAAGAACACCATTTTGGTGTCGCTCAGAAAGAACGGTTAAAACAGCTACGTGCTGATGTACATATTTTAACCTTATCTGCAACTCCTATACCTCGTACCTTACAAATGTCTTTAGTTGGGATAAAAAAATTAAGCTTAATTGCAACTCCTCCTATCGATAGAATAGCTGTTAGAACATTTATTATGCCGTTTGATTCGGTAGTAATTAAAGAAGCAATTTTAAGGGAGTATAACAGGGGAGGAAAGATATTTTATGTTTGTCCTAAGATAGCTGATTTAACTGAAATACATAATATACTAAAAGATTTGGTACCCGAAATTAGGATGGTAGTGGCGCATGGACAGATGCCTGCAAGTAGACTTGATGATATAATGAATGCATTTTGTAATAATGAATATGACCTCTTATTATCCACATCAATTGTTGAGTCTGGTTTGGATATTGCAAGTGCTAATACGATCATTGTTCATAGGGCAGATATTTTTGGATTGGCACAATTATACCAATTACGTGGTAGGGTAGGCAGAGGAAAAATACGTGCTTATGCATATCTCACCTTGCCTCCTAAAAAAATTCTCTCTAAAATTGCTTTAGCTAGGCTTGAAGTTATGCAAACGCTAGACTCTCTTGGGGCTGGGTTTTCCTTAGCGAGCTATGATATGGATTTACGTGGTTTTGGGAATTTAGTTGGAGAGGAGCAATCTGGACATATTAAGGAAGTTGGAGTTGAACTATATCAAGATATGTTAAAAGAAGCTGTTGAAGCTTTAATCCAGGATAAGAACATTACAAAGTCTGAATTAGATAAAAATGAAAGCGGTAGCAACACTTTCGTTCCTCAAATGAACTTAGGATTATCGGTGTTGATACCAGAAAGTTATATACCAGATTTATCACTTAGGCTGGGCATATATAAAAGGGCATCAACTTTAGAAAATGAACAAGAGATAGAAGAGTTTGCTCTTGGACTAATAGATCGCTTTGGCGATTTGCCTAATGAAGTAGAACATTTATTAACTATACTTAAATTAAAACAATTATGTTACAAATTCAATATAGAAAAAATAGATTCAGGACCACAAGCTGTAGTTATAGCATTTAAAGATAATATTTGTCATAATCCTGAGGAGTTATTAAATTATATTAGGAAAAATCAGATAAAATTACGTGCAGATCAAAAACTATTATTACCTATAAAGATTAATGATGCGGAAGAAAGATTAAAACAATTAATTATCAAGCTTAAAGAACTGAGTTCCATAATAACTATCTGACCTATAGTAAATTGATTTGAACTTGCGTACGCAGTTAGCTCAAATACCAGATTACCGCCTTCGCGGTAATGACAAAAAAGAAGATGTTTTTTCTTGGACATACCCGCGTATGCGGGTATCTAGGGAGGTTGGTAATGTATTACTAGATTACCGCTTTCGCGGTAAGGCCTTGTTGCATAGTTCTTCTTAGAGAATAATAGTAACTTAGTAAAATTTATACTTTCCTCATAGACTTTTCAATCTATGTATAGTAAAAATATACTGATAGGATTAAATTGGAGGCATCTTTGAATACACTACAAACACTATGGAAAAGAGGAACTGATTTTTTAGGATCTAAATATGCCATTTTAGGTGGCGCAATGTCCTGGGTTTCTGAAAGTAACTTAGTGTCTTCAATCTCCAATGCTGGAGGGTTTGGTATTATTGCGTGCGGCTCTATGACGCCCGCACTATTAAACCAGGAAATCAAAGCAACGCAAACAAAAACCTCAGCACCATTTGGTGTAAATCTTATAACTATGCACCCTAATTTAGACGCTTTGGTAGACGTATGTATTGCATGCAATATATCTCACGTAGTACTCGCAGGAGGCCTACCAAAATCAAACACTATTACCAAGCTTAAATCACATAATATAAAAGTTATGTGCTTTGCACCAGCACTTATTATCGCTAAAAAACTTATAAAATCTGGTGTAGATGCAATAATTATTGAAGGAATGGAAGCAGGAGGACATATAGGACCAGTTTCAACTTCAGTGCTCGTACAAGAAATATTACCCAATATTAGCGAAGTACCTATATTTGTAGCGGGAGGCATTGGACGTGGAGAAGCTATATCAAGCTTCTTACAAATGGGCGCAGCTGGCTGCCAGCTAGGTACCCGTTTTGTATGTGCTCATGAATCAATTGCCCATCCTAATTTTAAACGAACTTTTATTCAATCTCATGCTAGAGATGCTGTTGTATCAGTGCAAGTAAGCGAAGAATTTCCAGTAATACCTGTGCGCGCTATCGCTAACAATGCAACCAAAAGCTTTATTAATGTACAGCACGAAACCATAACGCTGTATAAAAATGGGCTTTTATCTAAAGAAGAAGCTCAATTAAAAATAGAACATTTTTGGGCTGGTGCTTTACGTAAAGCTGTAATAGATGGTGATATAGATTATGGATCAGTTATGGCTGGCCAGAGCGTTGGTATGGTAAATCAAGAACAATCAGTACAAACCATTATTGAAGAATTAGTACAACAAGCAAACAATTATGTCTCTTAAAGATTTATTGTAATTATTCAATTAAACTATAGTAAAAATAGGAATAATGCATATAAATGAATAACATACATATTATTGAATCTAAACAACCCATACTACAATTTATAGTAAAAACATTTGAATTTGCGTATGTCGTTGCTCTTCGCTCATCACTCCTGGCATCTATATCTAATTTCTTTTACCATAGTAATATAATAAGTCATTGGGTTTTTAATATTATATTACTATCTTTATTTTTTATATTAAACATTTCCTGCACTACTAATAACCAGAACAGGTATATTACCCCAAACGAACGTTTGAACCATATTCAAAATTTAGCTAATGAAATTAATCAAACAACTCAAACTCATTATGGTAATATCATTATTAAATATGACTTATTAAATATAGATAATAATTACTGTTTTCCAAGTAATTTATATATTTCTCTTATTACAGATAAACCCGAAACTATAGATCATTTTTTATGTAAATTATATAATATAAAACATAAAATATTATTATACCATAATAATCTTCTAGCTTTAGCTAGTAAAAATTCTGCACCACCTATAACCAAACTTAAATCTTTACTCAGTTTGCATCCCCAAAAACATATAAATAACTTTAGCAGTTTATCAAATAGCGAGGATATATTTTCAGTCATAGAAGATTCTCCTAGATTAAATCTTTTAGATGAATTATCGTGTTTAGATAAACTTGCAAAATCAATACCCACTTATCCCCCCATTTATAATTATAAAATTACAAGCAATTTTGGCATTCGAATATGCCCCATTAGAAAAAGAGTTAAACACCATAATGGTATAGATCTATCTTCAATACATGATGCAAAAGTTTTTGCGTCAAGCACGGGCAAGGTAATAGCAAACTTTTCTCAAAAAGGGTACGGCAATATTATAACCCTTGACCATGGAGATGGCTTTACTACTTCATATGCTCACCTTCACAGAAGTTTGGTAAATATTAATGATATAGTCTTGGCCGGACAACTCATAGGATTACAAGGTAATACTGGTAGCAGTACTAGAGAACATCTACATTATGAAATTAGATATAATCATACACCTCTAAATCCTAAACCCTTCCTAAATTTTAACTATAAATGTTGTAAATAACTAATTTTATACCAAGTGGTAAAGAAATTATAGTAAGAGGACAACATGGAATTTAAACTAGGGAATGGGTATATAGTAAAAGAAGTTGAATATTGGTTACTTGGTCAGATAGAGCTAAGAGCTAACTGAGTACCGCAGACTTTCAAAGATGAATACGTCTATTTTTAAAAGTCACCGAATATACATCAAAAAAACAACTATATTTTTTATATTTGCTTCCTGTTATTTAATACTTATTGAATATTTTATTGAATTTTTTTCTTAAACATTATATACAATAATTATTAAATATTTAATATAAGCGCAATATATGAAAAAATCTGAGAATAATATACCGACATTACCTACTTCTCCGTCTTCCTTTATAAATAACCCAATCTATACAATCCCATATATCTGGTAAAGCTGAAGAAAAAGAGACTACTGAAGAAATTCATAATTTGCCTCAAGAACAAATACAACTCATTCAGAAAATGTCTAGCATTGATATAAATGATAATCAAACTTCTACAAATGAGTATGCAGTTTCGACACCAGATACTAAAAAATTAGAACATGCTCTACACACAGAAAAACAAAAATGTAAAGAATTAACTAAAACATTACAAATCTATCGCGATAAATGCGAAGAACTTTACAAAAGACTTCAAATTTATCATAAACAAGAAAAACTATTACAAGCCTCAATATCCTCTCTGCAAGATCAAATTCAGCTATCTAATATAAAGCAACAGCATTTAATTAATGAATTTATTAAAAATATGACATTACATATTCAAGAATTAAAAAAAGATATTTTATACAAAGAGCAAACTATAGAAATGCTTATCAATAATTTAGAAATATATAAGATAACCCTTGGCCTATTGATACAATACAGTGGAATTCAATATACTATAGAAAAAGCGCAAACAGATTATAATAATGCTTTTGACCAACTACAAAATATTTGTCAAAAATACATAAATAGCAGACATAAGATAATTAATTGTAGTCAAAAAACCATACCTTTAATAAAAAATGCCCATAGCATATCATATGAAGATATACAGGAAAAAATATATGGAAATATACGTACTCCTGGCTTCAAAACTAAACTTATTGAAATACATCAAAATAATCCCGAAAATGTATTAAGTGTTTTAATAGATCTTATCCAACACTATGGCTCTGATTCTAGCAAAAAATCTTATATCTTGCACAAAATTTTAGAAAATCTTTTATAGATGCGGTAGATTTTTTATGTATGGAAAAGACGGGTAAAGAAAATTATAATGACGAAGTAATCTTTCAAACCAATTGGAATAAATATTATAATTTACTACAAAATATTATAGATACTTACAATCCAGAAGATTTTCTAAGCTTCCAAGCTGCTAAACAGGAAAGCTTGCGTAATATAGCTAGCCAAAAGATGAGATCAGCCAAAATAGAAGCTGACAACATCCCTAGCAATAGTGAGGTACTGGAAAACTTTTTTACTAATAGAGAACAAGCAAGAAGAAATCATAATATACCCCACAGAGGAATTTCTTGATATAAACTTTATAACGATCATAACTTTATAATTAGTTATCACTAATTTTTAAAGCAGCAATAAAGGCCGATTGTGGAATTTCAACATTCCCTACATTGCGCATACGCTTTTTCCCCGCCTTTTGTTTTTCAAGTAATTTACGTTTTCTGGAAATATCCCCTCCATAACATTTAGCTGTCACATCCTTACGTAAAGCACTTATAGTTTCACGTGCAATAATCTTTCCGCCAATAGCTGCTTGTATTGCAATTTGAAACATGTGCCTTGGAATTAGATCTTTTAAACGTTCACACAATTCACGACCACGAGTCTCAGATCTTGATTTATGTATAATAGTCGAAAGTGCATCTACCACTTCTCCGTTAACTAATATAGATAATTTAACTAATTCGCTTTTCTGATAATCATCCATTTGCCAATCAAAACTAGCATATCCTCTTGAACAAGATTTAAGCTTATCATAAAAATCAAAAACAATTTCATTTAAAGGTAAACGATATACCAGCATCACTCTGCTACCTACGTAACTAAGATCTATCTGTGAACCACGTTTATCATTACATAATTTTAATACGACCCCTAAAAATTCTTCAGGTACAAAAATGGTAGCCTTGATCCATGGTTCCTCCATATATGCAATAGACGTGGTCTCGGGCATATCTGCAGGATTATGCAATTCTAGTAACGTTCCATTATTTAAGTGTATTTTATAGATAACACTAGGAGCAGTTGTAATAAGATCTAAATCAAACTCACGCTCAAGTCGTTCTTGTACTATTTCAAGATGCAATAAACCTAAAAATCCTGAACGGAAACCAAATCCTAATGCTTTTGATGTTTCCATCTCATATTCAAAACTAGCATCATTTAAGCGTAGTTTTGCAAGCGAATCCCGCAAATGTTCAAAATCACTACTATCTGCCGGATATAAACCACAAAACACCACGGGTAAATTAGGTTTAAACCCTGCTAATGCTTTTGCTGTTGCATTCTTCTCATCCACTATAGTATCCCCAACTTTACAGTCAGAAACTTGTTTGATACTGGCTGTAAAAAATCCTATTTCACCAGCTTTTAACTCATTAGTTATAAGTTTTTTAGGAGTAAATACTCCAACACTATCAATATGATAAATACTATTCGTAGCTAGCATTTTGATTTTCATACTCTTTTTTAAGACTCCATCCATAATTCTTACCAGAATTACTACTCCTAAATAAGAATCATACCAGCTATCTACTAGTAGCGCTTTCAATGGTGACTCCACTTCACCTTGTGGTGGAGGTAATAATTTAACAACAGCTTCAAGTACCGCTGCTATACCCATACCGCTTTTAGCAGAAATTGGAACCGCACCGCTCGCATCCAGACCAATTAAATCTTCTATTTGCGCTTTGACACGCTCCGGATCAGCTGCCTGTAAATCTACTTTATTTAAAACAGGAATAATTTCGTGATTATTTTCTAATGCCTGATAAACATTCGCTAAAGTTTGCGCTTCTACACCTTGGCTCGCATCAACTACTAATATTGATCCTTCACACGCAGCTAGTGACCGACTAACCTCATAGGCAAAATCTACATGCCCTGGAGTATCCATAAGATTCAAAGTATAAGAATGTCCGTCTTCTGCCTTGTAAATTAACCTTACTGTTTGCGCTTTAATAGTAATGCCACGTTCTTTTTCTATATCCATAGAATCTAGTACTTGTGCACTCATTTCACGCATTTCAAGCCCACCACATAGCTCAATAAGGCGATCAGCAAGAGTAGATTTGCCATGATCTATATGAGCGATAATAGCAAAATTACGTATATATTGAAGATGGTTCATATTAATTTATTACCCTTAAATTTTAGGCAATTTTTCAAAACTATGAAAAGGTGGTGGAGAACTTAATGTCCACTCAAGCGTGTTTGCACCTTCTCCCCATGGATTAGATGGGCATGGCTTACCATATCTTAAAGTATGAAAAATAATACCAACAAAGAAAAAAGCAGCAAACATTGAAATAATAGAACCTACTGAAGATACCATATTCCATCCCCAAAAAGCATCAGGATAATCAGGAATACGTCTTGGCATACCTGCAATCCCTAAAAAATGCTGAGGAAAGAAAGTAAGGTTTACTCCTACAAAAGTTAGCCAAAAATGTATTTTACCTAATAGTTCAGAATATTGCTTGCCAGAAATTTTACCAAACCAATAGTAAAACCCAGCAAATGCTGCAAATAAAGCTCCTAGCGACATTACATAGTGGAAATGTGCGACCACATAATATGTATCATGATAAATTTTACTTAAAGATGAATTCGAAAGCACGACACCTGTGATTCCTCCTACTGTAAATAGAAAAACAAAGCCAACAGCAAATAACATAGGAGTTTTAAAATCTATAGATCCTCCCCACATCGTTGCAATCCAACTGAAAACCTTTATCCCTGTTGGAACGGCAATAATCATAGTTGCCGCAGTAAAATAAGAGAGCGTATCTACACTTAAACCAACTGTAAACATATGGTGTGCCCATACCGCAAAACCAACAAAACCTATTGAAATTATAGCATATACCATGCCTAAATAACCAAAAATAGGCTTACAAGAAAAAGTAGAAATTACCTGACTAATTACCCCAAATCCAGGAATTATAATTATGTATACTTCAGGATGGCCAAAGAACCAAAATAAATGTTGGAATAATACAGGATCCCCCCCTCCTGCTGGATCAAAAAATTTAGTGCCAAAATTTCTATCAGTTAATAACATCGTAATTGCTCCAGCTAAAACAGGTAAAGCTAGGATCAATAAAAAAGCAGTGGTTAATATAGACCACACAAAAAGAGGCATTTTGTTTAATATCATGCCATTCGTTCGCATATTGAAAATCGTAGTAATAAAATTAATAGCCCCTAAAATTGATGAAATACCAGCTATGTGTAAACTGAGTATGGCCATATCTACAGCTGGTCCTGCATGCGAAGAAATACCACTTAAAGGTGGATAAATTGTCCAGCCTGTACCAGCCCCTCCTTGTATAAATGCAGAAGCTAGTAGTAATATAAACGAAGGTACTAGTAACCAAAAACTGATATTATTCAGACGTGGAAAAGCCATATCCGGAGCACCTATCATGAGCGGTACAAACCAATTACCAAAACCTCCCATTAATGCTGGCATAATCATAAAAAACACCATAATCAGCGCATGAGCAGTAATTAAAACATTATAAAATTGGTGATCACCATGCAAAAATTGTGCGCCAGGACTTGTTAATTCTAATCTAAATATTAAGGAAAACAGGCCACCAATTATACCAGCAGATATAGCAAAAATTAGATACATACTACCTATATCTTTATGATTGGTAGAAAAAAGCCAACGCTTCCACCCTGTAGGATGGTGAGAATCATGTGCCTGATCTTCAGAGTTCATTACTGTTGTTTCTTGTATCATATATTTCAAACCTCTAGACTTAAGTAAATAATCAAATTAATCTCTAATTCAGTAATTTTTAGCTAATAATGCATACTTGCTCTCGAACTTATTGGCACTAAAAGATGTTTTTGCTTGCTGTAACCACTGCTCATAATCTTCTTTTGTTTTTGCCTCTACAACAATTGGCATAAACCCATGATTAATTCCACATAATTCTGAGCACTGACCATAATAAACACCAGGCTCTTTGATATTCATCCAAGTTTCATTGGTTCTACCAGGAACAGCATCTGTCTTAACTCCAAATGATGGAATAGCCCAGCTGTGAATCACATCAGCCGATGTAATTAAAACTTTAATATTGGTATTAATGGGAACCACTACCCTATTATCTACTTCTAATAATCTTTTTTGACCAGGTTTCAGCTGATCATCAGTAATCATATAACTCATAAATGTTAAATCATCATTATCAGGATATATATATTCCCAATACCACTGATGGGCTACAACTTTTAAATTCATCTCCGCATCTGGTATTCTATCTGCATAATATAAAGTTTTTAATGATGGTACTACTATAGTTACTAAAATAAGTACTGGTATAGCAGTCCAAATAATCTCTAATATAGTATTATGAGAGGTTTTTGAAGGTATAGGATTATTTTTTTTAGAAAATCTAATACATACATACGCTAGTAATATAGATACAAAAATTAATATACACGCAATAACAATATGTATATAGTCATTGAGCTTAGTTAATTCCTCCATCACAGGAGTTATAGCACGCTGTGTCCACATTTGCCAAGGGTGTGGATAATCAGCCACAGCCGTATTTGTCACAGCAATAATAGGTAAGAAGCATCCCATTAATAGTAATATTATTTTTTTTGCTAACATAACTTATCACCATTTATACTAATTTACTTATAGTTTTTTAACTTACTTTATGTATATTATTTATAATTACTTATGCAAGTATTATTATATAGCAAATTAATTTGCTATATAAATTTAATATTACAAGTATATCATGACTGAGTTGTACATCAATCTTAAAGTAATCGCAAGAGCTAGAGTAAATAAAGTTGGTGAAACTTTTATAGACTCGGAAGGACAATCCATCTTAAAAATATATGTTACTTCCCCTGCAGAACAAGGTAAAGCTAATAAAGATGTGATTGCATTACTAGCAAAACACCTGCATATAGCAAAAAGTAATATTGAAATCATCCAAGGAAAGTACAACAATAATAAATTATTACGTATAGATAATTATAATGCTAAATTATAAAAATTTATTTCTATATGCTACGTCCCTTATCTGGTGTCTTAGGTGGCTTTATCTCTGTTGCTAAATTGCTTTTATTTTCGTTTAATCTAATAAAAATTTCTTTAATGGATTCTGAAAATGCTTTCGATAAATTTTTAATAGGTAGATATAATGAAAAAGCGCCTTTTGTTTGTTGATAATATAGCTCCGTAAGAGAGGGTAGGACATTTAATCCAGAAGGCTCAGGAAGACTTCCTACAATTTGCTCTTTTTTATCTTGCATAAAATGTTTGATATCTATGCCTAAATTTTTTACTGTAGTAATAATACCTACTAAATGTTGAAAAATTCGTTCACGATCTAAATTATTCTTACCATGACCAAATATATTATTACCTATATCCTCTACTAAATCTTTAGTTAATATCTTCTCTTCTGGAGTTAAAACAGCCTGGGCTTGTATATAAGATTTTATAGTATATTTTAATTCGGGAGATGTTAAGTCATCGATTTGTATACCTCCAGTCAGATACCCAGCCTTAGTATATTTTGTCCCTCTGTCATAATATATCTGGGTTAAACCTGAAGCTTTATTTACTCCACCTTTGTTTGTAAATTCAATATTACCTATTAAATCTTTTGTATTACTAAAAAATTGATCCCAATTTATAATTGGATTTTCTACCTTTAACTCTTGGATAATATTAGCTAAATGCTCTGCAAGTAAGCGTGTTTCGTTTGTTCTAGCTTGATTTAATTTTTCACCACCTTTAAATAAATTATGTGCTATTTGCATAGACATTTTATAAGGAATTAAGTTTTCTCGAAGAGAAGTAATAGTTTCAGGAATGCTATCAATATTATTACCATTAATACCTTGATCCAAATGTTTTACTAATATATTTAAACCAGGATAATTTTGAGAAATTTGCTGTAACTCTATTAAGTCTTTTTGTAAATGAGGGTCTTTGTCAAAAATTGCTTTTAATGATTTTTGAAATTTTATACAAAATTCTTGTTTCTGTTTATTCTCATCTGGAAACTTGATCTCTCCAATTTGTTTAGTTAAATCATTAACTACCTGTAGAAAAGTGGTATCTTCTAAATTAATTCTTGCATTGGTAACTACATTTGAGATGTTGGCAGCAGATGTAAGTTGTGCTTCTGAAATGTTAGAGTTATATAAGTTTGAATTTGATAAATTTACTCCATTTAATTTAGCTTTCGAAAAATCCGCATTTTTAAAAGACATCTCAGATAAATCCATATTACTAAAATCACCAGATAGTTTTACATTATCTAATACAATATTAGCTCTAGTAAGAACACGCTTTGAATCACGTATCGAAATTAATAAAGTCTGTAAAGACTTGGGATCAAATGTAGCACCACTAAAGTCAGTGGTAATATTTTCTAGTTGTTTGGTATTAGGATTTTCTACTTGCTTAGTTAGAAATACGGTGTTAGAAAAATTTGTCTTAGTAAATACTGCATTTTTAAAAGACCCGCCAGTAAAAGTACTACCTGTAAAATCAAAATCTTTAATATTTAAATTATCAAATGCTATATCAGGTAGTTTTTTTGCAGCAAACGCACGCTCATTAATTTCTTTTTCTATTTTGGATGTAGGAGCAGGATTTTTTTGAATATAGCTAATTAGTATATCATATAAGTCATTGCTAGTAGTAGCACGCGCAGAATTATTTAATGCTTCTTTTAAAAAATTTCCTAACGTTTGATCTTGGCCAATAATATTCCCTAACCCTATTTTATCTTTTAAATGTGCTGCCAAATCAACAGGCGCTATAATATTGTTTTGTAATATCTTTACGGCTTCTGCTCTTGTATCATGACTTTGTAGAATTTGTCCGGTTAATTGTAAACTTTGAGATAGGGTATTATATAATCCACCTAAAGGCTCAAAATTATTTAATTGACCTAAAATTAAACCTGATAGTCCTTGAATATTACCTATACCAGCTTCTACTGACAAAGCTTGAATAAATTTAATAATATGTTTTTGATTTTCTGGACTATTTAAAAATTCTGTGAGCTCTGGGGATTTTTTGGATAAATCTATAATATTATTAACTACACTAATATAGCTAGGATTTTCGTTAGATAATTCTTTCAAAATTGTTTCCAAAGTTTCTGGATGTTGTAATAAAATTCCACTAATTTTTAGTAGCCTAGGATCAACATTATAGGGCTTCAGTATAGCATCAACCATATCAGGCTCTTGTTTAAAATAAGATTCTATAATATTGTTAATATTTTGTGCATTATTTGCAAGAGATGTGCATATATTTTGATCTGATAGTAATTCAGAAAGCTTAGCGATTATAGGAGTCGTAGATAAATTAGGCGTATTTGTCCAGTTTATGTACTCGTCATTCAATGCTTTTAGCAATTTATGATTATTTAGCAAAGGAGGAATCATACTCGATATAGCAAAATTATTATCTCCTACACCATATGGTAGTGTGGCTCTTAAATCATCTCTAACTGTTAAAAAATGCTCTATAGCTTTACCAGTTTCAGGATCACGTAAAAATTTATCAAATTTTTCATTATCAGACGCAAAATTTAATAAAACAGTTCCAAGTTCTGGAAAGTTATTTTGGTTATATAGATCATTAACTTGTTTTAATATTGCAGGATTATCAAGAAAAGGTTCAAGCACACGGAAAATATTAGGATTATCAATACCAATAGCTTCGAATGCGGGCAAATTCTCTTGATAATAATTCATAATATAGGAACTTATTCCTGAAGAATTTTTACTTATAACTTTTGAAAGCTCAGGATATTTATTAACAAAATCAATAAACTCTGTACCTAATTTAAACCAATCTTCCTTGGAAGGTGAATTATAAATTTGTTTCATTTCTTCTAATTCTTTAGAAGATTTTGTTTTGAAAATATCATTAACACTTTTTAGTCTCTGCATGATACTATTTTTATCTGTTATTCCAGATATATACTTCCCTTCTAGATCTTTAGATAGTTGGGTTAAAACAGATAATTTATCAATGATGTCCGAAGCTTTTGAAGGAGGAAGATATGGTGACACTTGCTGATATAATGAATCTATTTCTTGCATTTGAGTAGTAATAGTTGCATTACTATAACTACGATATAAGCTTGCTAGCTCAGTAGGATGACTAAACAATTGATCAGCTATTTCTGAAATATTAAGAGACTTACCAAAAATTTGATCAGTATCTGGTTTTAATTTTTCTAATAAATCATGTATTTTATCTTTATTATTTGCTAATAGTTTCCAAATTTCGTCTTTTTGTAATAAGCTTTCTAACGATAATTTACCTTCTATATATTGACCCACAACAGGCCCCACATTCTTTATTTGCCTTACAGAAAATATAACAACTTTTGCTATTAATTTTAATAATGAAAATATGCTATGATTTTGTGAGAACTTATTATAGGTATGGTATATAGAAGCAACTTCTTTAGGGTTATTAACAATATGCTCAATTATTTTACTAAATTTAGCGTTATTCTTAGCATTTTTATCCGGAGAACTCATAATAAACACCTTATAGTAAATGATTAAAGTATTTTTAGTAATATGAAAAGTATAATTTATAATATGTAACATAAGTTAGTTAAAATTTATTTAATTTATTAAGTAAATAATATTTAGGGAGATAATTGATAATGTATAATAAGGTTAGGGCAAAGGAATTTTATGTACAAGGCAAAGACGCTAGACACAAAATGGCATATATGGAATGGGGTAGCGAAAACAAAGAAGTAGTAATTTGTGTACACGGCTTAACACGCAATTCTAGAGACTTTGATTATTTAGCCCAAGAACTCTCAAAAACCTATCGTGTTATTTGTCCAGATATCATAGGACGTGGTAAAAGTGATTGGCTAGAAGATCATAACTTATATAATTATGATACTTACGTTTCAGATATGAAACAATTTCTTCAATATCTTAATATTCCTGAAATAAATTGGATTGGTACATCTATGGGAGGATTGATAGGGATCATTTTAAGCGCAAGCGATGACAAAAAGGTGATCAAAAACATGGTACTTAACGATATTGGCCCTTTTATTCCTGAAAAATCTTTACAGAGAATAGCAAAATATATTAGTATTAATCCTAAATTTTCTAGTTTAGCGCAAGCTGAAAGATATATACGAGATATCCTTTCTCCTTTTGGCATTAAAAAAGATGAAGACTGGAAATATATTACTATGCATAGTATTTTGGAAGATAGTAATGGAAATATAATACTTGCATATGATCCTGCTATCTCTAAGGTTTTTTCGCAGGCAGATGCACTAAAAGATATAGATTTATGGAATCTATGGGATAAAGTGTGTGCTAATATACTCGTTTTACGAGGCACATTATCAGATGTATTGGAGCAAAAAACGGCAGAATATATGGTCAAAAATAAAGATTCTGCATTATTAGTAGAATTTCAAGACATAGGACATGCTCCTGCTTTAATGAGTAGTGAACAAATAAGTATAATAAAAAATTGGTTAGATAGTAAAAGAATATTATAAAGAGACCAAATATTAATGATATTAGAACTTTTATCTGATTTAGAAACTAAAAAGGTAATATTAGATACTTTACATCAAAATTTTTTGCATAACCTTCAGATAAGCTTACAGCTGGGTACAGAATTAGAGTTTTATTTATCAGAAAATATCTCTCTTGATCAATTATCAATATTTTTAAAGCCACTTTTAAATAAAGAAAATATAGTCTTTGAAAAAGAAAAAGGTAATAATCAATACGAGCTAAAGTTACCAATTATGACTGACCCATGTGTTTTAGCAAAAAAATTAACCTATATTAAAAGTACAATGTTAGAACTATTAGCTATTCACAATATCGATATAATATTTTTAGCAAAACCTTATCCAGACCAAATTGGTAGCTCTTTACATATACATTTGAGCTTGTGGAAAGAGGAAAAAAATTTATTAGAAAAAGATCATGAGGTGGAATCAGATACTATGCTAAATGCAATAGGAGGAATGTGTGCTTTAATGTTAGAGTCTATGATTTTTTTTGCCCCTACCGAAAATTGCTATAAACGTTTTACTCGAAATCATGAAGCTCCTACAACAGTTAGCTGGGGTGGAAATAATAGAACCACAGCGCTACGAATTCCATCTAGTCCTCCAGGTAAAAGAAGAATAGAGCACAGAGTTTCTTCATCAGCAAGTGATCCTTATTTAGCATTAACAGCCATTTTAATTTCAGTTTTTTATGGTATAAAAAATAAAATCTTGGCTCCCAAGCGCATTTATGGTAACGCTTCAGATAATCAATATCAATTAAAACAGTTACCTAAAAACTTGCTAGAATCATTAAATTTATTTGAAAACTCTATAATTATAAAACCTTGGATATATAAGTTAATAAATTAAATGATACATAATATATGTTGCTAAAAAGCAACAGTGAGTAATGATTATAAATAAAACTTAAAAAAGGCAATTTACTATCTATTATCTACCCTTTAAGATATATAAAATTGATAATAATGAGTATTTGATAAAAAAGGAAAAAGAAAATGTTTTCTGGACAAGAATATATGATGAATTTAGTGCCAATAGTTGTAGAGCAAACAAGCCGCGGTGAGCGTTCTTATGATATTTTTTCAAGGCTATTAAAGGAAAGGATCATTTTTGTAAATGGCCCAATAGCAGATGAACCTGCAAGTTTAATTGTAGCACAACTTTTATTTTTAGAGGCAGAAAATCCAGAAAAAGATATATTTATGTATATTAATTCACCTGGAGGTGTAGTTACTTCTGGATTAGCAATTTATGATACTATGCAATATATAAAGCCTAAGATAGCTACTTTATGTTTTGGTCAAGCTGCATCTGCTGGATCTTTATTACTGACTGCCGGTTCTCCAGGTATGCGTTATTGTTTGCCTAATGCACGTATTATGATCCATCAACCATCTGGAGGTTTTAGAGGACAAGCTACAGATATTGAGATACATGCTAAAGAAACCATGAACATTAAAGCCAGATTAAATCAAATTTATGCAAAACATACAGGCCAAAAATTATCTGTTATAGAAAAAAGTATGGAACGCGATAATTTTATGTCACCAGAAATGGCTAAAGATTTTGGTCTAATAGATGCAATAATGGATAAACGTCCAAATGTTGATACAAAAGAAAAGAAATAGTAATTATTTATAATGAGTAAAAGTTAATGTCCAGTTCAGATCAAGATTCAAGAAGTGTGTTATATTGTTCGTTTTGTGGCAAGAGTCAACATGAAGTACGTAAATTAATTGCTGGTCCTACAGTATTTATCTGTGATGAGTGTATTGCTTTATGTTTAGATATTGTTAAAGAAGAGAGCAAATCGTTATTAGGTAGTAAATCAGAGCATATTCCTACTCCTAAGGAAATATGTGCTGTACTAGATGATTATGTTATAGGACAAAGCCGAGCAAAACGTATATTATCCGTAGCAGTACATAACCATTACAAACGTATTGCGCATATGGAAAAAGACTCAGATATAGATATTTCAAAATCTAATATATTATTGGTCGGACCTACTGGATGTGGTAAAACTTTATTAGCTCAAACTTTAGCTCGTATTTTAAATGTGCCTTTTACCATGACCGATGCTACAACCTTAACAGAGGCCGGCTATGTAGGTGAAGATGTAGAAAATATTATCCTAAGATTACTACAAGCTGCTGACTATAATGTGGAAAGAGCTCAAAAAGGTATAGTATATATAGACGAAATTGATAAAATTTCTAAAAAATCAGATAATCCCTCAATTACTAGAGATGTTTCTGGTGAAGGTGTACAACAAGCTTTGCTTAAAATTATTGAAGGCACTATTGCCTCTGTACCTCCTCAAGGAGGGCGCAAACATCCCCAACAAGATTTTCTCCAAGTAGATACTACAAATATATTATTTATTTGTGGTGGAGCATTTAATGGTTTAGAAAAAATTATTGCTGGTAGATTACAAGGTAATTCTATAGGTTTTGGTGCTGATGTACGTTCAAAAGAGGAAAAAAAAGTTGGTGAAGTTTTAAGCAAAATTGAGCCAGAAGATTTAGTAAAATTTGGTTTAATTCCAGAATTTGTAGGTAGAATGCCAGTAGTAGCAACGTTGGAAGATCTAGATGAAAAAGCACTAATTGAAATTTTAATTAATCCTAAAAATGCTTTAGTCAAACAATATCAACAACTCTTTGCTATGGAAAACGTTAAATTAAACTTTTCTGAGGATGCACTAGAAGCTATTGCAAAAAAGGCTATTAAAAGAAAAACAGGTGCTAGAGGTTTACGTGCAATTATGGAAAGTATTTTATTAGATTCTATGTATAATTTGCCGGGTGCTAAAGACATAGAAAGCGTTACTATTAATCAAGGTGTTGTAGAAAATACTATTAATCCTATTATAGAGTATATTGAACCAAAGAAAAAGAAGAGCGCAAAATAATACTCTTATTAGAATATATAGTTTTGCAATTTCCTTAATAGATTAGCGAAGCAATTAATAAATATTTTTTGCTATAGTAAACTAAGGTATATTTGGGACTGGTCAGATAGAGCGAAACCTACAAATAGTAGAAAAACTTTGAGTTAACCACGTCCCAGATTCCAATCACTTTACTATAAATAGTATGAGAGCTTTGAGCTAACTGCATCCGCAAGTTCAAATCAATTTACTATAGCAAAGTTAATCTTTAAATTGCTGTAACTATATAACATCTATACATCTAACAGCTTATCTGCAGCCGCTTTAGCTTCTTTAGTAATATGTTGTCCAGAAAGCATACGTGCAATTTCTTCTGTACGTTCACTACCAGAAATTTCTTTAATATTGGTTACAGTAGAAATAGGAGTATGCTCTTTTATTACATGCAAATGCAACTTACCTTTTGAAGCAATTTGCGGCTGATGAGTTATGACTATTACCTGAGTGTTATGACTTAACAAGAGGAGTTTATTACCTATAGCATCAGCTACTGCTCCACCTACACCTGTATCTATTTCATCAAAAATCATAATGGAAGATGAATGTATTTTTAATAAAGCTATTTTGATAGCAAGCATAAATCTAGATAATTCTCCTCCAGAAGCTATCTTATTTAAAGGGCTAGTCGGAAGACCTGGATTAGTAGCTGCAGAGAAATATACGTTATCTATACCAGTTATATCCCAATTTGTTTCAGATTTTTGGGTTATTATTACAGAAAATATAGCTTTCTCCATATATAAAGAAGATAATTCTTGCATTATGGATAATTCAAGTTGTTCCGCAGCTTTCGCTCTTTCTTTACTCAAAACACCTGCAGCCTCAATATACATTTTCTTAAATTGCTCTAATTCTTCCTCTAACTGATCTATTTCATCCTGCTTAATATTAAGTCCAGCAAATTTTTGCTCTAATTGTTCTAAATATTCTGGTAAATTATTTGAAGAACAATTATATTTGCGCGCTATGGCTCTTAAATCAAATAATCTTTGCTCTATATCTTCTAGGTTATTCTCAAAACTATTCATTTGGCTTTGTTTATGCTCTAATTGAGCAATTACTTCAGATAATTCTATATAATTTTCTTCTAAAGAAGCGATAATAGAAAAACATTCAGTTTGTAAAACTGTATTACGATTAAGTAATTTCGTAGTATTGTTAATAGCTTTTAAAACGTTACAATGTAAAGTAAGTTCAGCTAGAGATTTGTTAATAGTTTCAGATGTTTTTTCTATGTTGAGAAGTGAAGACCGTCTTTCTAAAAGATCACTTTCTTCACCTACTTTAGGCGCTAATTTTTTTATTTCTTCTATAGAGAAGCATAAATATTCTTTTTCTTGAAAATGGTTTCGTTGTAAATCTTTTATATGATATAAATGTGTTTGTTTATTATGTAATTCTTGATAAACTTTTTTAACAGCTTCTACATAGCCTTTTAAATTACCAAAAGCATCTAATATAGCTAGATGACTGTCTGGGCTTAATAAATTACTTTGTTCATTTTGGCCATGAATTTCAACTATCATTTCAGCTAATTGCTTAACTAAAGTATTTTTCACTAAGGTATCATTGACAAATATTTTGCTTTTCCCATCTAAACTAATAGTTCTGCGTAATACTAATTCTCCCTCTGATTCTATATTATGCTCTTCTAAGAATGCTTGCACACCTTTATTAAAATCTACATTAAATGTAGAAACAACAGTTGCTTGAGATTTATTGGTACGTATATATTTATTACTAGCTTTATACCCCAAAGAAAATAATAAAGCATCAAGCAATATAGATTTACCTGCCCCTGTTTCCCCAGTAATAACACATAGGTTAGAATTAAAATCTATTTCTGCTTGTTCTATAAGTAAAAAATCTTTTATATAAAGACTAATTAGCATTATTTTTAATATTATGATTTTTTAATAAATTATAACTATATTTATACCATTTACTCTCAGGATAGTTATGTCCCAGTACAGAAGCATTCAATTGCGCCTCTTTAATCAAACCTAGAGAAAGATCTATTTCGACAAGCCTATATAATGCTTCTTGAACATGAATGGTGGACTGATAATTTTTTATAACTGTTCTAAACCTATTCATTGCAGCTATAAAATCCCCTCTATGTAAATAAAAACGCCCTATAGTCATTTCTTTACCCGCTAGGTGATCATTCACTAAATCCATTTTTATAGTAGCATCTTGGGCATATTTAGTACTAGGGAATCTTTTAATTATTTCTGTAAGGGCACTATAAGCTTGTTCAGTAACCTTTTGATCTTTATAAACATCTGTAATTTGCTCATAATAACATAACATTTTGAGATAATATGCATAATCTATATTAGGATGAGCTGGATGGAAAGATATAAAATTATCTAATGTTACTATCGCCATACTATAGTCACGCTTTAAGTAATAACCATAAGCTTCTATAAGTTGTGATTTTATTGCAACTTTAGAATAAGGGTAATCTTGTGATATTTGACCAAATAACTTTATAGCCTTACCATAAGACTTTTTGTTCATAGCTTGCACAGCTTGCGTATATAACTCTTCTGGCGTTTGCTGGGCTTCACCTGTTACTTTCTCTATAGATTTTGAGCTATTACACCCTAGTAAAAATAATAATAAAATTATATGATAACTTTTTCTTAATTGCATACACATATCCTAATTAAGTTCTCTAAAATTTCTTGTTAGAAATTAAATGCTATATTATTGTTCAATCTATAGTCAAGACAATTAAAATAGTACTAAAAGCAAGGCACGAATAGCACAAATTAGTACATGAGCAACGAGCTACAAAGTAATATTAAATTTCCTTGGCTATAACATACCATTAAACTACTATAATGAGCAAGATGGTATAAATAATTTAAACCCCATAATTCACTGTCTCCGCGTTATACATTATAAATACCTTACTCGCAACATAAGTTTGATTTTATAAACGCAAATCTTCCTTGATAATAGCCAGAATTTATTTATTTTATTATATAGTAAATTGATTTGAACTTGCGGACACGGTTCACTCAAAAGTTCTCCTACTAATTCTAGGCTTCGCTTATCGCTCCTCGTCCCAAATACAACTTAATTTCCTATATACAAAAAGATCAATATATAGAAAACAAAACATAATTTATTAATATTTTAGTTATTATAAATATTTAATGATTGAGGTTATTTTCCACCTTACCATCGTAATAGTTATATTTTTATCATTTAGCGATAACTCCACAACAAAACAACCATCACAATCATTATGTTTGACATTAATTATAGTCAACTCATTAACATTCCCTAAATATTTAGCTGCTATTCGTGCAGCTTTTATTTGATTGTTAGTTTTTATTTCCCATGAGCGTGTACAACCTCCTATCCGCTTATCCCATAAATATCCTGCTGGCCCAAGGCAACCATGATCATCTCTTTGTCCACCTATAGGTTCAATTTTTCTAGGCGAAACCCCAGAGGCATTATTATTGCTTGTGTATTCACTATTAGCTTGTGCATATAAGAAAGGATAACAAATACCCACATATAGCATATACAAAAAGAATATTCTTTTGTTCATAACTGCCCTAATATTGTAAAAATAAGTATATATTAAATAGTGATTCTATAATGAACAAAATGACATTACGAGTAGAAAAAGAAAATAATCAAAAAAATAATTAAATTTTTTAATCTTTATGTGACTTCTAATATATAATTCTTATATTGTTACCATAAATAATATATAGTATAACAAGCTGGATTATATTAGTGAATTTTTGCAGCTAATTAGACCCAAATATTGCTAATAAAGACTTTGTTAACAATCTTATAGTTAAGAAATTTATATTATCATTTTACATCATTGACTAATACTTGCTTACATTTTATGTTCTTTTTATAAATTTACAGGAGAAATTACATGGCTATAGAATTACAAAATTTAGAAAAAATTATTAAAGATGCTTTCCCTGACGCAAGATTTATGATAAAAGATCTAGTAGGAGATAATGACCATTATTATCTTGAAATAAGCTCAGAACAATTCAGAGGAAAACGTTTAATAGATCAACATAGAATGGTTACAGAAGCTTTAGAGACATGCTTAGGTACAACCTTACATGCTTTACAAATTAAAACCTCTGTTCCACCTGCAGAATAAATTCATTAAAGGGAAATATATGAATAAAACAATTTTTGAAATTATTGATAATGACATAAAAAATAATGACGTAGTATTATATATGAAGGGTACAAGCGATACTCCTATGTGCGGTTTCTCTGTAACAGTAGTGCATATATTAAAAAAATTAGGTATAGAGTTTAAAGATATTAATGTTTTAGCCGATAATGAAATACGTGAAGGTATAAAGCAATTCAGTAAATGGCCTACTATTCCTCAATTATATATTAAAGGTGAATTTATAGGCGGGTGCGATATTGTAAAGGAATTATATGAAACAGGAGAACTATTAGAATTGTTTAAAACAAATAAAATATCTACTACTGTTTAAAATACATAAAAGCTAATATTTCTAACCTTAATTAACTAATTAAGGTTAGAAATATTATATAATTTAACTACATATAAGAATATAAGAGTAAATTACTATCCTATTCGCCTTTACCACCATTCCCAGTACCTGGACCACCTACACAATACCCAGCAGCACGTATAGTTTGGATGCAGTCTTCTTTCTCGTTACTATTTAAAGCAGCCCTTAATCTATTAATATATACATCTATAGTTCTAGGAGCCACTTGTTCATCACCACCCCATACATCATACATAATATCTTTACGAGTTAATACTCTAGTAGGCGCTTTCATTAAACATTCTAATACTTTCGACTCTGTAGGACCTAACCTAAAAGTATTATTACCTTTTGTTACTCTACGCGAAGCAGTATCTAACTTTAAATCTTTATATTGTAAAACCTGCTGTACAAAGGCAGCTCTATTTCTACCACGCAATCTAGCTCTCACACGTCCAACTAAATCACTAGGTGAAAAAGGTTTTACTATATAATCATCTATACCACTTTCCCATCCCTTAATTTTGTCAAACTCCTCACCTTTAGCAGTTAACATTATTATTGGAATATTTTTAGTGTTAGGTTTAGTACGCAAAATAGTACATACATCTATACCTGATAATCCTGGTAACATCCAATCTAATATTATTAAATCCGGTTGCTTTTCACTTTTCTTGACTATAGATAACGCTTCATCTCCGTTTTGTGCAGTAATTACCTCAAACCCTTGTTTTGTAAGTGTATAATGTAACATCGTACGTATTTCTTCTTCATCGTCTACTACTAAAATAAAAGGAGCTCTTTCTTCTTGATTCATCTGTTATACCATTCTGTTCATAATTATTGTCAGTTAATACACTAAATTTATATACACTTATTACATTTTTTTTTCAACTATTTAATTTTAATAATTAATACAATTTTTTAATATTTAGCCAAATCTACCTGTTATATAGTCTTGTGTCAACACTGCTTTCGGGTTAGTAAAAATATCTTTTGTATCACCATACTCAATAACGTGACCTAAATGAAAAAAATAAGTGATTTGTGATATCCTAGCCGCTTGTTGCATAGAATGAGTCACAATAATAATAGTAAAATTTTCCTTTAGCTCGTCTATAAGTTCCTCTATTTTAGCTGTAGCAATGGGATCTAACGCTGAACATGGTTCATCCATTAAAATCACTTCAGGATTAATAGCGATAGCTCGTGCTATACATAATCTCTGTTGTTGCCCTCCAGATAAAGCAGTTCCAGGAAGATGTAAGCTATCTTTAACCTCATTAAATAATCCAGCACGCTTTAAACTATTTTCAACTATCTCATCCAAATGCTTCTTATCTTTAATAATACCATGTATTAAAGGAGCATAAGCTATATTATCATAAATTGATTTAGGAAAAGGATTAGGTTTTTGAAATACCATACCAACTTTTGTCCTAAGCCTTACAACATCTACATCTTTATCATAAATATTTTTATCATCTAAGAATAATTTGCCATAAACCGTACAATGATCAATTGTATCATTCATGCGGTTAATACATCTAAGAAATGAAGATTTACCACAACCAGAAGCTCCTATTAAAGCTGTAACCTGATTAGTATTTACATTAACGTTAATATCAAATAAAACCTGCTTATTACCGTAAAATAAATTTAAACCGCTAGAAAATAATTTTGGCATTTTTTTCGTTAAATTAAACATTCTATTCTTATATATTTTCCTTTATTCATTATTAACTTTACACACCAATGATTCTTTGCCCATTAAGAAACAACTTGAATCTTTTTCAACATCTGTATTACATATCAAGGAATTATTATTCCCTAACCTCAATACACAGGAAGTTCCAAACGGTATTGGTCTATTTTCATTCACATGTCCAATTTCATTAATTTGAATCACTGGTACATTAATATTATTTGCAAATCTTTGAAGCGCATAAGGTGCCAAATTTGTTCCATCCTTTTCAAGCGATTCTGTAAAACTACCTAAGATTACTGCTTTAACCCCTTCTAATAATTTAGCTTGTTTTAAATGTTCAAGACTACGATCTATACTGTATCCACGTTCTCCTATATCTTCAAGTAATAATATTTTATTTACGGTATCTATTTGCCATGAAGTACCTATACTTGTTTCAATTAAACACAAATTACCACCTGTAATGGTAGCTTCTATAGTTTGTTGTTTCTTGCTATTTTCATTTAAAAGATTGAAATCAATAAAACTTACTTCATTTTTATTAGCAAATAATATATCTCGAATTTCTGTTACAGCTTGATCCTTAATATCTTTATCAGCTAATTGAACCAAACAATCTGCATGTAAAGAAGGCCATTGCCATTTTTGTTGGACAAAAAGATGTAAAACTGTAATATCACTAAATCCTATTAATAATTTAGAATGCATAGGCTTATCTAGCTGATTCAGAGTTTCTACTATTCTAGAACAACCATACCCCCCGCGCACAGCCCATACAGCTTTGGAATCTGTTGCAAGTAACGCATTTTTTACATACTTAAACCTCTCTTCATCTGTATTAGAACAAAATGGATCGTAACCAAGCTGTACTAGTTCTTCCGAAGATTTCACTAAATTGCTATCCACCCTAGGAGTCAAGCCCAGAGCTTTTAAAAATTCTACCGCCTTTAATATATCACTATAAGTACCTTTAGCAGGAGCTATAATATCAACTATATCTCCAGAAGACAACGCCTTCCAATAGTTTTTGTACATAAATTATTTACCATTTAACTTCATATTTTTTTCTTAAAAAGACAGATAGTATATTCATAAAAATCAATATAGCAAGTAATACCAATATCGCACCAGCAGTTTTGGTTTTAAACGCTACTTCAGGACTATTAGCCCATAAATATATTTGCACAGGCATCACAGTAGCTGGATCAAACACACCAGTAGGTATATCTACCATAAAAGCTACCATCCCTATCATAATCATTGGAGCAGTTTCACCAATAACTCTACAAATAGTTAAAATTGTACCTGTCATAATACCTGGCATAGCAAGTGGCAATGTATGATGTAATAATATTTGTATTTGTGAAGCACCAAGCGCCATAGCACCTTGTTTAATAGAGCTAGGCACAGTTTTAATAGCCTGACGTGTTACAACTATAAGTATAGGTAATGCCATCATAGATAAGGTAATCCCTCCTACAAATGATGAGGATCTTGGCATATTTAATATGCCCAGAAAAATTGCTAAACCTAGCATGCCAAATACAATTGAAGGTACTGCTGCTAAATTATTAATACTGATTTCAATAAAATAATTTATTTTATTTTTAGGAGCTAATTCTTCTAAATAAACAGCACTGCATATAGAAATAGGTAAGGCAATTCCCATACAAATTAATATTACCAGTATAGAACCCATTATACTACCTGCCATCCCCGCCATTTCAGGATCACGTGAATCTCCTTTTACAAAAAATCTAGTATTAAAGACATTTTTTATTAATTTTTGATCAGACAATTTTTTTAAAATTTTATACTGTATCTTACTACATTTTGATGATTCTTCTTGTAAGCATTCTATAGCTAATTGTGACATTGGTAATTTATAAGATATAGCTTTGGAATATTCTATATCAAGCTTATTCACAATATTATCTTTAGATATAATATTTTTTTGAATATAATGTTTTAATTCATATTGCGCTCCATCACTAATTAATAATGAGACCTTAGAAATTTCTGATTGATTTAACTCAGGAAACATAATATGGATAGAGTTATTTATGATAGCTTGATAATCCTTCGCTAGCACTAAATCTGTATTTAAATATAGCTTAGTTTTTATTTCTTTGATAGTAAAGGCTTTATAACCATTAACTATTATAGAACCAATAAAAACAAACAAAAAGATACAGGCAATTAACACTGCAAACAAACCAGCAAATTTAAAAAGCTGCTCATATAAGTAGCGCCTTTTTAGCCTTTCTTTTACTATACTAGAACTATTATTCATATCTTTCTTGATATTTTTTTACAATAAATAAAGCAAGCATATTAATAAATAACGTGATA
This sequence comes from Rickettsiales bacterium Ac37b, assembly GCA_000746585.2. Lineage (NCBI taxonomy): Bacteria > Pseudomonadati > Pseudomonadota > Alphaproteobacteria > Rickettsiales > Rickettsiales bacterium Ac37b. Next base: position 1,378,379 of record CP009217.2, on the reverse strand, counting down.
ACAATCAATGCTAATGCGAGTGCAAATGCTGAAAGAGTTCTGGGACTATTAAATTCCTGATCACCAACGAGTAACGCTACTATTTGAGCAGTAACCGTAGTGACTGAAGCAAGAGGATTAAAAGTTAAATTTGCATTCAAACCAGAAGCCATAGTCACAATCATTGTTTCTCCTACTGCTCTTGACATTGATAATAAAATAGCACTCATTACCCCGGGTAATGCAGCTGGAATAACAACTCTTAATATAGTTTCTGATTTAGTGGCACCAAGAGCTAAAGAAGCATCTCGCAAACTACGGGGAACTTTACTAATAATATCTTCAGAAATCGATAACATAAAAGGTATGATCATTATACCCATAACTAAGCCTGCAGCAAGCGCACTTTCTGATGAAATAGTTCTAGCACCAAGTAAAGATGCCATATTACGTATGAATGGAGATACAATTAAAGCAGCAAAATAACCATACACCACTGTTGGTATGCCAGCAAGTATTTCTAATACGGGCTTCACTATATTTCTTACCGAAGAGTTTGCATATTCTGATAAATATATTGCAGATAATAATCCTATCGGCACTGCAACTAAAATAGCAATTACTGTTATTAATAATGTACCTAATAATAAAGGAATTATACCAAAACTATCATCTGACTCTAGCTGAGGATTCCAATATGTGCCAAATAAAAACTTTAGAGGAGAAACATATGTAAAAAACTGTACAGATTCCATAAATACTGCACCAATAACAGCAATTGTAACAATTACTGATAAGAGCGTTGCTACAAATAAAATAACTTTAATAATTTTTTCTTTAATAAGCTTGATCAATGCTATAAACTACTTATCTAATTAATGATGAAAAATTCATATTTACACAAAAATATTTAATATATTAATTGCCTTATATAAATGGATTTTATTATTATTTATAGTAATAATCTTAATATGACAATATATATTGAATTTTTTATTATAAATTCTTATAAGATAATTATTCTATTCTCATATCCAGTGTTTCATTGTCTCTAACAAACTCTAATTTTGCCTTAATATTTTTTAATTTTATTAATATTTCGGACAATTTCTCCTTATTATTACATACCCTTACCTCGATTTTATCTTTTTCTATTTCTGAATTTATATCTACCATATTAAACAAAAAACTTTGAGCACCCTTAATGGTGTATCCTTTCTCATATAACAACCCTTTAATATTTTGAATAATAAAAATAGCTTTACTATCATAATACCTGCGACCTTTAATTTTATGTACTTTAATAACAGAAAATTTTTTTTCCCAAAATCTTAATACTGACTGTGGTACATCTACAAATTTTGCTACCTCACCGATATTAGATAAGTTTACCGGAATTTTGTCTTGCTTTTTTACCATATAATATTTTTTTACCTTTAACAGTTTAAATTAACTTAAATGTAAACCTTTATTATTATACTACAGTATGAACTAAAAAATAGTTATGGATTACAGTAATTTATAATTTAATAATAGAATATTATACTATTTTCTATAAATATTGAATTAATTTATTATTTGAAGTTTTGCTTATAATATAATAAGGTGACCAAGTGGACCTAAATTTACAAAAACCATGGAAAAAATTATCTAATCCTAGGCAAAAAATTGCTATTATTATTAGTTTGCCTTGTTTTATACTAATATCACTTCTTATCTTATATCTACATTCCTTACGTTATATTTCTACTGATAACGCCTATATTAAAACTGGCAAAATCAGCATTGCCACAGAAGTTAGTGGAAAAATTGATAAAATATTTGTTACTAACAACCAAATGGTAGCTAAAGATACCCTTTTATTTTCAATTGATCAAGAACCTTTTATTTTAGACTTAAACAGCACTAAAGCCAATTTAGAACAAGCGATCAATAATATTAAACAATTACGAATAAAATATTTAGAAGATAGAGTAAGACTTAACCAATCAACCAAAAATGCCATCTATAATAAGATAGAATTTTCTCGTGCAGAGGCCTTACTTATAGATAAAGCCATCGCTCCTAGTAATTACGATAAGGCTAAAAATGATTTTGAAATTGCAGAAGAGGACATGCGCATTGCAGAGAAACAAATAGATAACGACTTAGCAGCGTTAAATGATAACCCCAATATAGCTATAGAACAGCATCCTCTTTATTTATACGCTAAATCAAAATTAGATCTTTCTGAATTAAATTTAAAACGAACAAAAATACTCGCCTCTTCCTCAGGTATCATCACAGGTTTTTCTTTAAAACCTGGAGATAGCGTGTTATCAGGACTGCCAGTTTGTACATTAATAGATCCTCATGATATATGGATAGAAGCCAATTTTAAAGAAACAGAAATTGCTAATGTTAAGTTGGGGCAAAAAGTGGAAATTAGCGTTGATACTTACCCAGATTTAAAACTTAAAGGCGTGGTAGAAAGTATTACACCTGCAACAGGTTCAGATCTTTCTATCTTACCTGCACAAAACAGCTCTGGAAACTGGATCAAAGTTGTGCAGCGCATTATGGTAAAAATATTACTCACTAATTATACTGGTACTCCCTTGCTAGCATCAGGAATGAGTACCACTGTTACCATCAATACCGGTACATAAGTAATATTATGGCAGAAATACCGACCTATAATAAACGTATGATCACAATTTCTGTAATGCTTGCAGCAATTTTACAAGTAATAGATACAACCATTGCAAACGTTGCTTTGCCTCATATACAAGGCAGTCTTTCTGCAACTCAAGATCAAATTGCATGGGTGCTAACTTCCTATATAGTGAGCTCAGCAATTATGACAGCTCTTATAGGATGGATCAGTAATAGATTTGGGACAAAAAAAATTTTTTTAGTCTCTGTCCTTGGCTTTGTAGTTTCATCTATTTTATGTGGCATATCCATGTCTATTACTGAAATAGTACTTTTTAGAGTTTTACAAGGTGTATTTGGAGCAGCATTAGTACCCTTGTCTCAATCTACCTTACTCAATATCAATCCTCCAGAACAACATGGCAGCGCTATGGCAATATGGAGTATAGGAGTAATGGTAGGACCTATACTCGGACCAAGCCTAGGTGGATATTTAACTGAATACTATAATTGGAGATGGATATTTTATGTTAATGTCCCTGTTGGAATTCTTGCTTTTTTAGGCATTTTACTTTATTTTCCTGATTCAGAATCAGAAAATTCAAAATTTGATTTTATAGGATTCGGTTTGCTAGCTATCGCAATTACATGTATACAGCTTGCTCTTGATAGAGGGGAACAGGTGGATTGGCTTGGGTCAAAAGAAATTATTGCATATATAGTAATCACCATAATCTCTCTTTGGTTTTTTATATGGCATACTATTTACGCTATAAATCCTTTCATAAAAATCAATATGTTTAAAGATTTAAATTTTCTAATAGGATTGATAGTCATTTTTTTTCTAGGGGTATTATTAAATGCTAGCACTATGTTACTACCTCCTTTTTTACAAAATCTTATGCAATATCCTGTAATAGATGCTGGAATATTAATGGTACCAAGGGGCATTGGTACTATGCTTGCCATAAGTATAGTAAGTAAAATAATTAACAGAGTGAAAACAAAATTTTTAATATTATTCGGCCTTATCCTATTAAGCTTTTCTTTAAAAGAAATGACCTACTTTAATTTATCTGTTCCCGAGCATCTAATTGTATTATCAGGATTTATACAAGGATTCGGATTTGGCTTTATTTTTGTACCTTTAAGTACGATCACTTTTTCCACTCTCCTCCCCAAACAACGAACAGAAGCTGCAGGTTTTTATAGCTTAATGCGCAATATAGGTGGTAGTATAGGTATTTCGATAGCAAATGTAGTTTTATCTCACTCCGTACAAATTAATCATGCCTATTTAGCAGAATATATCACTCCTTATAATAGTAAAATAGCGTTGTATTACACTACAAATTTTGCTAATAACATACTTCTTGCACCTTTTAACATAATAAATCAGGAAATTACAAAACAAGCTTATTTAATTGCTTATCTAAATGATTTTAAATTTATGTTTATAATGAGCCTGATAATGATGCCCTTAGTATTATTAATACGGTCACAAAAAATTATTAAGCAAGCTCCTTCTGCTGTCATTGAATAATTTAAAGCATGTAAATTAATGGAAGAATTTTATTTTTAATAACATATTAGCTAATTAAAATTGCCTTGTTTTTAAATAATTTACTCAATAAAAATAGAGCAATTACTAGATTTACACAAATTGATAACCCTATATACATATAGCTATCTATATAAATATAGCTGACAATTTGTACATTAGCAAAAAAGATTAATAATTTAAATGTTGTAATTGAAGCACCGAGTCGAGCTTTACCGGTTTTACTTGATGATAACATAATGGGATATAATATATTTACTATAGGTGTCATACCTAAAGAATATATAGAAACAACAAATGTAATAATCCATGGTTTCTTTATGTCAAGTACTATTACTATAATAGACGCAATAATAAATACTATAAACAAGCCTATACCTATCATAAAGCTTCTCTTTTCGCCAAGAACACTGATAATCTTATAGTGACCTAAGCTTGTAATAGCAAACACAAATGCCATGACGCCTTGATATACTCCAAAATCCCTTATATTTACTCCTAAAGATCCCATATATAAAATAGGAGATAAAGCAATAAATACCCAATATCCTACTACTAAGAAACATATACAAAATATATAGAGAGTTGCATTCTGACTTTTAAATACAGCTAAATACCCTTTAATTGAAATATCTACTGTGTGATCCTTATCTGTTTTAGGCAAATATAATATACCAAAGTATAAAGATATAAGAGCCAAAATTAATAATAATATAAAATTTCCCTTCCAACCGTAGTAGAAATTTATGTAGCTTCCTACAGTAGGGGCAAAGGCCATGGCAAGTGTAATCAATCCATTTAATATACTCATAATTTTTTGCTGAGTTTTTAGTTCATATAAATCAGCAATAATAATAAATGGCAGAATAGCTGGGCCTGATATACCAACTCCCTGTAGCACCCTACCTATCAATATATAGTAATATTGATGCGCAAAAATACAAATTATGGTCCCAATTATAAAAATTACTATACTATAAAGAATAATAGATCTTTTACCATATTTATCACCTAAAGCACCTATAATTAACGCACTTAATCCATGAGCTACTAAATTTACCCCTAAAGTCAATTCTACCATATATGGAGTTAAGACAAACTCTTCTTGTAAATTGGGAAAACTCGGTACAATTAAGTCTATCTCAGTTCCAGCTAAAACTGACATCATTAGTATAATAAATAATAACATGAAGGCTCACAACGTTAAGATTATTTAGTCAAACCTAATATATGAATATATATTAAAGATCAATAAATTTTTTACATAACATGTTATATATTTTTATCACTAGCACGTTTATTTTTCTTTAATTTAACTTGAAAGTTTTTATTGGGATTATTCATCGCAACACTAGCATAATAACGTGAATATCTCTTATTGCGCTTTATTTTATTAGTATTATGAACAGATTTTAGTTTATTATTTGCTACTGCAGCATAATGTACAGTATGAGGTTTTATTTTTTGGGTATTGGTGTCATAATTTACTACATCTATAAATTCTTCCAAAGTAATATCTTTAGATCCAGCTCTTCTGGTAAAATGCTTGTCTAATAAACTAGCCATTTTTATATCTCTACTTCTTGCTGTTTCTTCACCCATTACCACCCCCACAAGCTTGGTGCTACCCCTTGTAGCAGAAGTCACCAAATTATACCCAGAAGCATTAATAAATCCTGTTTTTAAACCAGTAGCCCCTTTGTAACTATTCAATACATTATTATGACCTTTATAAGTTTTTCCCCTAAACGCAAAACTAGTACGGGAAAATAAATGGTAATACTCAGGAAAATCTCTATATAAAGCAATAGCCAGCTTAGCCATATCATAAGCTGTACTTACCTGTTCTGCATGGTGTAAACCTGATGCATTACGAAACACCGTTTGAGACATACCAAGATCTTGGGCACGTTTTGTCATTTTTAATGCAAAAATTTTTTCATCCTTAGATACAGCTTCAGCAAGTACGACCACAGCATCATTAGCTGATTTTACTATCGCAGCAAGAATAGCATCACGTACTAAAATTTTTTCACCCACTCTCAGTCCTAAATTAGTCTTTGGACGCGAAGCAGCATAGCTTGACACCCCTAATTTATCGTTAAAATTAAATTTACCAGCTTTCATTGCTTCAAATGTTAAATATAATGTCATCATTTTAGTAAGAGAAGCAGGATGCCTTAATTGGTCAGCATTATCACTATATAACACTATACCCTTATCTGCATCAACCACTAATGATGCATATTTTCCACTTGATATATTTTTTGTCCTAGCACTTAATTGTGTGGCAAAACTGTCCTGCATAAATAATAAAAATAGCAATATTAAATTTATAGATTTTGTATTTAAAGTAAAATTTAATAACCTTTGCATATTAATATCACTACTAGTTTCAAAACACACAACACAATTAGGCTACTGAGTATAATCAAAGCCTGTATAAGAATGTAAAATAAAATTATAAATAAAATATTAATTAGAATCTAATAAATAATATTTAATCTGATTATATATACGCGAAAAAAATGGCAATTCTTGTATATTTTCATTAGAGTATAGTGGAAATTCTTGTTTATCTTCACCAATTTTAATAATGAGTTTTCCTACAATATCACCTTTTTGAATAGGAGCTTTAAGAGAAGCAGTATACTCCTTCTCAATTTTAACTTTGTTAACATCCTGGGTAGGAACAGTCATGATAATATCTTTATCAGATACAACTTCTAAAGTTTTACTTTTTCCAAGTAACACTTCAATCTTTTCTATAGGTTGATTAGCCTTGGCTGCTGTAACATTAGTAAAATTTAAAAAACCATAATTTAATAAAGATTCTGCTTCTATAGCTCGAGATTGCATACTATCCATACCATTAATAACTAATATTAATCTACGACCGTTAATTAACGATGACACTGCAACCCCATATCCAGCATCATCAGCATGCCCTGTCTTAAGGCCATCTACACCTATATTACGTGCAAGTAAACTGTTCCTATTTTCTTGTTTTATACCATTAAACGTATAATCTTTAATAGCAAAATAATCATAATATTCAGGAAAATCCTCAATAAGACGTTTAGATAAAATATACAAATCACGCACACTCATGATATGACCTTCTTCAGGCCAGCCACTTGCGTTTTTAAAAAACGTATTTTTCATGCCAAATTCCTGAGCTTTTTTATTCATAGCTTCAGTAAAAGCAAGTTCGCTACCCATTACACCTTCTGCAAGAGCAATACAGGCATCATTACCTGATTGCACTACTGTGCCAAGTAGTAATTCCTTAACTGATACTTTGCTATCTAACTTTAAAAACATTTTTGAGCCTTGCTTACGCCAAGCCCTCTCACTTACAGTAAATTGATCTTCTAAAGATATAAGATTATTTTTGAGCTGCTCAAATACTAAGTATACTGTCATCAATTTACTCATAGATGAGGGAGCCATAGGAGCATCCGCATTTTTTTCTAATAATACTGTATTAGTGTTATTATCAACCAAAATTGCATATAATGCCTTGGTATCCATAGCATATAATTCATTGGTTAATAATAAAGGTAAAAACCATAATATTACTGTTATGCTATATTTCATTTCTTATCATCCTCATCTTTATTTGCTGCCATCGCACATTCTAATATTGTAATATCATATACAGGATGTTCAAATGTTACAACACTAGGCTTATGGGCTAACATCCAACCATAAAAAATCTTTTTCTGCTCCTCTACATTCTCATCACTTATATCTAATAATACTTTACTTTCATCATTTACAGAGGATTTCCAACATAACACAGGTATAATTTTAAAGTTCTTAAAATTTACAGATTGCCCCACTTTTGCATTTATAATAGAATTCTCTGCAGTAATTTTATTTAATATAGATAATTTGGCTATCTCTTGATATGCACCTTTCAAAGGTTTAATATCTCCTGAATCATTTTCTAAAGAATCTAAAAAATCTGCAGGTATATTTTTATTATCTTCAGAAAAATCTTCTTCATACGTATCAGTTACAGGAAAATCTTCTTGCCTATAATCACCTAACTCTATTTCCATTTTCTCCAGATTAGGCATATCATTTGCCATGGCTAAAGCCGAACTTATCAAAAAAAATAATATCTTAAAAAAAAATATACGATAATACATGCCTAATTCTTAAAACCTGGAATTACTCTACATAGTGAAAACAGTTGATTATTAATATGAACCTCAGATAGAACGAATCCTACAAATAGTAGAAGAGCTAACGATGTCACAAATTCAAATCAATTTACTATATAAGCCTTTCAAAGTAACAAAATACTTTTATTAAAGCAAGAGGGTTATAGCAAGAAAATCAATTTTTTCTCTTAACCTCAATACCTCATAATTTTTTATATAAATATTTATTTACAATTTTATTAATAAATAATATAACTATAATTATTAATAGAAGTTAATCTTTTATTATAACATTTATAGTTAATAAATTAATATTTAGGGCCTCCAATATGTTTAAACAATTACACAAAAAATATTCATATCCAACTAATAATTCTAATGTTCAACCTAATATACAGCAAAATGAAAACTGTTATGAAGGTACGTTTAATAAAGCTACAACTACTTCAACCCAACCCCGATTAAAATCTAACTTTCAAAATCTAGAATTATATAAATGGACTGATAAAGATGGCAAAAATATACTGCATATTGCAGTTATTAAAGGCGATTTTAACTTTACGAAAAACCTTTTACTATCTAATAGGCTTGACATAAATTCCACAGATCAATTTAATATGTCAGCTTTACATTACGCTATTATAAAAGGTCACACTGAAATAACAAAACTTTTACTAGAATATAATATTAATCTCAATATTGTATGCTGTTTTGGTAAAACTCCTCTACATTATGCAGTTGAAAATAAATTTGAATCTATACAAGAAATACTGATTAACTCGGGAGCTATTTTAGATAATAAATTTTTTGAAACTAAAAAAGAAGAAATAAAGACATTTAAAGATCAAATCCATCATTTAGATAGAAAAATTGAAAATATTAAAAATGGCCTATATCTTCTAGATGAGAAGTTAAAAGCATCTAAATATTCTCAAAATATAAGTCCTAAAGAATCACAATCAGAGTCTTTAGCCTCCTCTAGCTTAGTGACAAACCCTAGCAAGAGGAAAGAAAATCCAAGTATTCAAGATATTTTTGAAGAATATAAATATCATAAATACACCCAATTAGATGCTAGCTTATTCACTAATTTTGTACAAAAAGTGACTAATGAAAAACAAAATAAAAATAATCAGCATAATAGATAATAATTTTAAGTACTACCTGGCGTTATTCATTAAATGCTGAATAACGCTATTGTTCAGCTTTCACTAATAATATAATTTGCACTTAATTTTAAAATCAACCTTGCTTAAAATAAAAAAATTCTTTAAAACTCAATGTAGAAATTTATAGTATAGTAAAAATTTAAAAATCATAAAATTACCTAATAAAACTAGTATGTCATTATTTAGATCTGGTATTACTGTAGCATTTTTTACGTTTATATCCCGTATTTTTGGATTTATACGTGATATATTTATAACCTCAGCTCTTGGAACTGGCACTTTAGCAGATGCATTTAATGTTGCCTTCCGTTTACCTAATTTTTTCCGTAGAATATTTGCAGAGGGTGGTTTCAGTTCAGCATTTGTACCTATTTTCACAGGGAAAATTGCTAGCGAAGGTATTGAAAAGGCTAAAATCTTCGCTGCAAAAGTATTAACTTTATTATTAATTAGCTTAATAGTTTTTATAATTTTCTTAGAATTAATATTACCAACATTAATATATATATTAGCCCCTGGCTTTGCAATAAATCAAGATCAAAGCAGGTTCAATCTTTCTTTAGAACTGTCCTTCATTACTACTCCTTATTTATTATTTATATCCTTAGTATCTTTATTCGGCGGCATTCTCAATAGTGTAGGTAAATTCAGCGCTTTTGCTTTTTCACCTATTTTACTTAATATATCTATAATTCTTACCTTATGGTTAGGTGCAGATTTTATGCCAACTTCAGCACATGCATTAGCATGGGGAGTATTAATCGCAGGTATTGTACAACTTATTTTTATTATTATTGCAGCTAAATCTGCAAATTTACTAGTTAAACCTATTTATCCTAGCTTAGACAATGATATACGTAAACTATTTAAGAATATTATACCAGCAATCATAAGTGGCGGAGTAGTTCAAATTAATATAATCATTGACCAAATTATAGCTTCATTTATACCTGGAGCTATTTCTACCTTATCTTATGCAGATAGAATCCATCAATTACCTCTTGCTTTAATAGGTATCTCTATGGGCACAATATTACTACCTTCCCTCTCTAAACAACTTAAACAATTAGATAAAACTCGTGCTTTAGCCACACAAAATCGTGCTTTAGAAATCTCTTTACTACTCAGTATACCGTGTTGCTTAGCTCTTATTATTCTAGCAAAACCTATTATTATGATTCTTTTTGAAAGAAACGCTTTCACACCTATTGATACTCTTAATACTTCTCATGCTTTGATTGCCTTTGCTATTGGACTACCTGCTGCAATAGCCATCAAGATTTTTGCGCCTTGTTTCTTTGCCCACTATGATACTAAAACACCATTAAAAATATCTCTCATATGTATTTTAACAAATATTATATGTAGTTTATTATTAATATATCCTTTAAAACACGTAGGAATTGCACTGTCTGGCTCAATATCATGCTTCTTAAATGCGAGTTTATTAGGTATCATTTTATATAAACGTAAGAATTTTCAACCAGATTTACAGTTAAAACAAAATATTATAAAAATTATCTTTTCTGCAGGCTTTATGTCATGCATTCTTATAATATTGACTTATCTTTCAAAGAATTTTTTATTAAATAGCTCAGAAATACTAAGGGTTATAACATTATTCATCATTATTACGATAGGATGTATAACCTATTTAGCTTTTGCCTGGTTTTTTAAAATTTTGGAATTAAAACTTATAAAAGAATATTTAGTACGTAAATAAATCTTACCTTTTTATTGATTTTATATAGCTTTCTAAAATATTATTACAATATTATAAATATTTAAAAATTTGTTGATTTTATTTAACATTTCATATATTGCATAATCAATAGTAATTTTGACGCTTATAATAAAGATATGAAATATTTAGAGAACCATTTTTCTCAAGAAAAAGAAAGGAAGAGTATTAGAAAACTATCCAATAATAATTCTTGTACAAATGATATATGTTATCTAGACCACTATTCTTCTAAAGAGGAAATTCAGAATATTATTAAGAAGCTATCAGATAATGATCCTTCTATAACTAAAATATATATTAATATTTCAAATAATTATATTCTTACCTCTCTATGCGAAGCTATAAAACATAATAAGTTCATGATATTTTGTGAATTTAAATGTGATATACCTAATTTTTATACCCAATATATTACAAATATATTAAAAGAAAATAAATCTTTAAATACCTTTAATTTAAATCATAGTAAATTTAGTAGTGAGGATATAGAAGAGATAGCGCAAGCTCTTAGCGCAAATACAAATATTACATATTTTAGTTTAGAAGGTACTTCACTTACTTCCGAAGCTATCACATCAATTATTTCTACTATACGTAATCATAAATCTATAAAGTCTTTAAATCTTTCATCTACTGTCAAAAAGGTAGAACACAAACAATCACTACTTACTGCATTAAAATTCTTGCTAACAAATAACTCTAAATTACAAACATTACACTTAACTAATAATATGTTTAATAATGAAGATATAATAGATCTGGCCCCTTCTTTAATGAGTAATAAGTCACTACTAACTTTATCCCTAGCTTCTAATAATATAGGACTCAAAGGAATGCAAGTCATTAGTCAAACCCTGACAAAAAGTAATCTTAGAGATTTGGATTTAAGTGGCCCCATAGATACCGAGGAGGTTTTTTCTATGGACAACAAAAACTTTATGACAAATGAATTTAATTATCTTGGTGATAAGGGTTTAGTAGCGCTTATGGATGTTTTATCTATAAATGATAATATTATTTCTCTTAATTTAAGTGATAATTTTTCTCTTTCTAATCAAGGATTTTCTGTGATTACAAAATATTTACGTAATTCTTCATTAAATATACTTAAAATTACTCTACCCTCTCATAATAATTGTGACTTTTCTCGCTCTATAATTGATAATTTAGCTACATTTATAAAAAATAATAAAAACTTAATAACGCTCGAAACCACATTTTCTAAATCAACCTCTTCTAGAGAATTAAAGCGATTACTAGAAAATAACTATAAAGAAGCATCAAAATTAGCTGATTTAATAGTTAAAGGAGAAATCTTAAATCAAAATGAAGTAAAAAATTTATTAGAACGAAAATCAGCAGTAATATATATATTACTCACTGAAAAAGTTGATAAATTACCCGCCCATAATGTTAATGAAAAATTTGTCAACCAACTTCTTGATAATAGTCTTGATAAATCTCACCTTGGTAAACATACATTGTCCTTATTAACAGTCAGCAATGATCTTAATAATTCCCCAGATTTATGTTATCTAAAAAAATTGCCTAAACCTCTACTCAATAAAATATTTAGCTATAATATTTTTACAGAAAATGCAGCTTTATTTCCTAAAAATCTAGAAATCATTACAAATAATTTCTTAGGAGCAATCAAGAATGAAATGGTATGGACGCTCAAAAGATATTTAGAGTTTATGCATCATCAAAATTTCAATTCTTTAATAGAAACTGGTAAACAAAATACTAACCACCCAGAGATATTGAAATTACTTGACGCTCATATAAAGCAGCTTAACCATAATTCTCAGAAACTAATTACCAGATAGATTTTATGAAGTGAATTTATTTCTTAGTCCTATTTGGGACTAGGCTAAGAATAAAGCGAAGGCTACAAATTAGTAGGAAAGCTTTGAGCTAACTGCATAATATTTAAATTGCTGCAGCTATATTAAAACATTCCCCACTTATCAAATAATACTACTAATACCACTTTCGGTGCTACTGGCACTAAACTATCAACCCTATCTAAAATACCTCCATGACCAGGTATAATATGACCACTATTTTTAACACCAAACTTACGTTTTATCCAAGATTCTATTAAATCCCCTATTTGTCCGTATATAGAAAGTACTATACTAAGCGCTATTAAAAAACTTGGTTTATGCGAGTGTGCGTAGACAGAGGTTATTATACCTACCAAATAGGCAGCTAATATGCCACATACAAATCCAGACCAGGTTTTTTTAGGACTAATTTTTGGACATAACTTCCACCCACCTATTAAATTGCCACCTATATAAGCTCCTATATCAGTCACCCAAACTATAGCTAATAACCATATTATAATCACTGCTCCATTAGTATGTGCTCGCAGCCATATCAGAGAAGTACACGGTAATAGAATATATACTAAAGCAATTAGTTTCCAAATTTGTAAAGCTTTTTGATTATCTTCATATTTATTTTTTAACAAATCACTCCATTCAAATGCCATCAAAACAGCTATAATTATAACTGTACCAATATATACTATACCCCCTTGATAAACTATAAATAATATAATTGGCGCAAGAAGCAACGCTGATATAGTTCTCAATACTAACTCTTTGCTTACAAACTTACCATAATTAACTACCATATCTTCTTTCTCGAGTTTGAAATTCTGTAATTGCATGATTTAAATCTTCTTTTGTAAAATCAGGCCATAAAATATCTGTAAAAAATAATTCTGTATATGCTGATTGCCATAATAAAAAATTACTTAATCTTTGTTCTCCACTTGTTCTAATCAACAAGTCAGGATCTGGCATACTATATGTATATAAATAATCACTAAATTTATCTATATCTATTTCTTCTAGGTTTAATTTTCCTGCTAATATATCTTTTGCTATTCTTCGTACGGCTATTATAATTTCTTGCCTACTACCATAACTAAGAGCTATATTAACATTAATAGCATTATTATCCTTTGTCAAATCTTGACATTTTAACACTTCTGTTTGTACATCTAATGGTAGTTTACCTACATCACCAATAATGCGTAATTTAACATTATTCTTATGCAAAGCTTCTACCTCATCCTGCAAATAAATCCGTAGTAACTCCATTAAATCATTGACTTCTTGCTCTGGCCTATTCCAATTCTCAGATGAGAAAGCATATAAAGTAAGGCAAGGTATTCCCAAATCTATACAGGCTTTAATAATGGTTTTAGCAGTCTCTGCACCCTTTTTATGTCCGAGTAATTTAGGTATATTATGAGCTCTAGCCCAACGCCCATTACCATCCATAATAATTGCTACATGATTAGGAATAAGTTTTATCATTCTTCATCCATTAACACATGGGCATCAAGATCCATACCTTCTTTACTGTAAGTATTTAATTTATTACGTAAAGTACGAATTGATATACCTAAAATATTAGCAGCATGAGTTCTATTTCCTAAGCAATGTTTAAGTGTAGACATAATCAATTCTTTTTCAACACTATCAACAGTCCTACCAACTAGAGAATTATCTAATGATCGCTGCTCTAATACAGGCTCTTGTTTATTATGCAGCATTAAAGACTCTTTAGTAATTTTATTATCTACTGCAAGTAATACTGCTCTATGAATAACATTTTCTAATTCTCTAATATTACCAGGCCACCTGTAATTCAAAATAAACTCTTTTGCTCCTTCGCTCAAAACTGGTATAGACAATCCATTTAATGCAGCATATTTTTTTATAAAATGCCCAGAAAATAATAAAATATCTTCTTTGCGATCACGTAGTGGTGGAAGATCTACGTTAATAATATTTAACCTAAAAAATAAATCTTCACGAAAATTACCAGCTTCAACTTCTTTATGTAGAATCCGATTACTGGTTGCAATAATACGCAAATTAAGCTTTATTGTATTATTACCACCAATTCTTTCAATTTCTTTTTCTTGAATTGCTCTTAATAATTTAGCTTGTAGCTTTATATCTATTTCACTAATTTCATCAAGTAATAACGTACCATTATTTGCCTCTTCAAACTTACCAATTCTACGTGCAACTGCTCCAGTAAAAGATCCTTTTTCATGGCCAAATAGCTCAGATTCAAGCAAATTTTCAGGAATAGCTGCACAATTAATTGCTATAAAAGGTTTACCAGCCCGTTTACTTTTTTGATGTATATAACGTGAGATAACTTCCTTACCAGTACCCGATTCTCCACTGACTAAAACATTTGCTTCTGAAGGCGATATCCTATCCACTAAATTCATTATAGGTTTCATAATATCAGAATTACCTATAATCATGCTTACTTCTTCAGCAATTGAAGCAAATATGGCAGCTATTAATTCTTCATTAGGCGGTAAAGTAATATAGTCTTTTGCTCCCGCACGTATAGCATTCACGGCTTTTTCCTTGTGATGATCAAATCCACATGCAACAACGGGTATATAAATACGTTCACTAGTTAATTTTTTGATAAGCTCTTCTACTGATTGATTCACATCCATCATAATTAAATCAGCACCTTGACCATTCCGGAGCAATTCTAATGCATCCATAATACTCCCTACCTGCTTAACTCGTGTCCCCCTATTTACCGCAATCTTACTTGCTGCTCCAAATTGACCCGATAAATCACCTATAATCAATAAACGCATTTTATACCTTTTCTATTCCAGACCTCATGAATATTTAATACCCTTAACACATTTAGCCCTCAGATATCTTAATCTGTGCAGCTGCAAGCCTTGCTATTGGGATTCTATATGGTGAACATGACACATATTCTAATCCTAAATCTTGGACAAATTTCATGGTTTTAGGATTACCTCCATGTTCTCCACATATTCCTATTTTTAAATCATTTTTAGTACTACGTCCACGTTCAACAGCAATTTTCATTAGCTCTCCTACTCCAGATTCGTCCAACCTTACAAATGGATCTTCAGATAAGATATTTTTCTCTTTATAAGTATGTAAGAAAGAACCAGAATCATCTCTAGAAATGCCTAAAGTAGTTTGGGTCAAATCATTAGTACCAAAGCTAAAAAATTCTGCATGCTCTGCTATTTCATGTGCCATTAAGGCCGCTCTTGGTAACTCTATCATTGTTCCTACTTGATAATTTAATTTTATTTTATGAGCAGTTTCTAATCTATTTGCTTCTTTTACAATTAAATCCTTTAAAATAGATAACTCTTTGCCACTAATTACCAGAGGAACCATAATTTCAACCACTGGCTTTATGCCATCTTTGGTCATCACTTCTATCATAGCTTCAAAAATGGCACGAGCTTGCATTTCATAAATTTCAGGATAAGAAATACCTAACCTACATCCTCTATGGCCAAGCATAGGATTCATTTCCTTAAGCTTATAAGCATTTTCTTCTATAACTTCTATACTTAATCCAGAAGCCTTAGCTACTTCTTTTATTTCCTTTTCAGTATGTGGCAAAAATTCATGTAATGGAGGATCAAGTAATCTAATATTGACTGTTTTACTTTGTGCTAATTCTAAAATTGATATAAAATCATTTCTTTGCATAGGTAGTAGCTTCTCTAAGGATTTTTTGCGCCCTTCCACAGACTCTGAAACTATCATTTCACGCATCACAATTATTCTATCATCATCAAAAAACATATGCTCTGTTCTACATAAACCTATACCGTCAGCCCCAAATTTAAATGCCATCTTGATATCATGGGCCGTTTCTGCATTTGCTCTAACCCCCATAGCACGTATCTCATCTACCCATTGCATTAATTGCATGAATTCACTAGAAAGATTAGGCTGTATAGTAGGTATCTCACCTAAAATAATTTCACCAGTAGAGCCATTAATAGTAATAACCTCACCTTCTTTCACTACATAACCATTCACACTTAACGTAGCATTTTTATAGTCTATATTGACATTTGAAGCTCCACAAACACAGCTTTTTCCCATGCCACGCGCTACTACAGCTGCATGAGATGTCATCCCGCCTCTTGCAGTTAAAATACCGCAAGCAGCATTCATGCCACTAATATCCTCTGGACTGGTCTCA
Source organism: Rickettsiales bacterium Ac37b (assembly GCA_000746585.2). Taxonomy (NCBI): domain Bacteria; kingdom Pseudomonadati; phylum Pseudomonadota; class Alphaproteobacteria; order Rickettsiales; species Rickettsiales bacterium Ac37b. The sequence goes on along the minus strand of CP009217.2, from coordinate 1,361,072 downwards.
ATCCTAACTAAAATTGTTTTTTTATGTTCAGAAAGATATTTTTCTGCGTCTGATGCAGAAAACACTACCATACCAGATGCCACTCCTGGCGATGCAGGTAACCCTTGCGCTATTATATTACATTTGGCATTTGGATCAATGGTAGGGTGTAAAATTTGATCTAGAGATTCTGGGTTAACTCTTCTTACAGCATCTTCTTGCGATATAAGCCCTTCTTGCACCATATCCACTGCTATTTTTATAGCAGCTTGCGCACTACGTTTACCATTGCGAGTTTGTAAAATCCATAACCTATTATTTTGCACCGTAAATTCTATATCTTGCATATCGGAATAATGTTTTTCCAATTTTTGAGATATATTAACAAATTCATTAAAAACATCAGGCATTGATTCTTGCATATGCTTGATAGGCATAGGAGTACGTATACCAGCTACTACATCTTCTCCTTGAGCATTAACTAAATATTCTCCATATAAAACTTTTTCACCGGTAGAGGGGTTACGTGTAAAAGCCACACCTGTACCACAATCTTGTCCCATATTACCAAATACCATAGACTGTATATTAACTGCTGTTCCCCATTCTTCTGGTATATCATTTAATTTACGATAGGTAATTGCCCTGTTATTCATCCAAGAATTAAATACCGCCTTTACAGCAGCCCATAGCTGCTCTTTAGTATCTTCTGGGAACGGCCTACCTGTTTCATCTAAGATTTTTTGCTTAAATTCACTAATAATTCTTAATAAATCTTCAATTGTTAAATCTGAATCTTGCTTGATATTATGAACAAATTTTCTATGTGATATTATTTCCTCAAAATATGAATGCGAAACATCTAAGACTACATTAGCATACATTTGTATAAATCTACGATAACTATCATAAGCAAAGCGCTTATTACCTGTTTTTTCTGCGAGCCCCTCAACTGTTTGATCATTAAGCCCTAAATTTAAGATAGTATCCATCATACCAGGCATAGAAGCCCTAGCCCCTGAACGTACTGAAACTAATAATGGATTATTTTTATCACCAAATTTTGCCTGTAATTTATCTTCTATATTAGCAAGTGCCCTATTTAATTGTTCTTCTAAATCACCTGGTAATTGTCTTTCATGCTGATAATAGTAGGTACATACTTCTGTTGTGATTGTAAAACCAGGCGGTACAGCGATTCCGATGTTACACATTTCAGCTAAACCAGCACCTTTACCGCCAAGTAATTCCTTCATAGACGCATTACCCTCAGTATTGCTACCAAAGCTATATATCCACTTATTCATCTGTTTTACCCCACATAGTTATATACTATAATCCTTTACACTAGCAGACTTATTCTGCTAAGAATATTTATCCTTCTAATAATGTAAAATTCGCTATATTACTAATTAATTCTTTTATATTTGCCAAAATTAATAATCGATTTTTTCGAAGCTCTTGATTACTATCATTAACTATAACTTTGTCAAAGAAATTATTAATAGGAATGTATAAATATTCTAACCTCTCTATAGCATCAATATATCTACCTTCATTAATATATTGCTGAATCACAGGCCTATTTGATACTATAGTATCAAATAATATTTGTTCTTCTTCTAGTTGGCATAGTTTTAAATCAGGAGTGCCAATATAAGATGTACTATCTTTTTTTTCTTCTAGTAATACAATTTGACTAGCACGCTTATATATTTCTAATAAAGGTTTATTTTTTTCATTTTCAATACAATATTTAATTGCTTCAACTTTTTTTACTACATTGCAGATATTATAGTCTGTTTTTAAACTTAAAACCGCATTAATGATATAGTGTTCTATATGCCTATCTAACAGTAAAGATTTTAATCGATCAAATATAAAAAATTGTATTTCTTCTAAGCTTTCATTGATATTTTTTATTTCTAAAATATTTTCATACAGTTTTATAGATTTTTCTAGCAAATCTTTAATTGATAGTTGAAGATTATTTTCAAGGATAATCTTAAGAATACCAAATACCGCTCTTCTTAAAGCAAATGGATCCTTAGAACCCGTGGGCTTTTCACCAATCAAAAATAATCCAACCACACTATCAATTTTATCAGCAATTGCAATTGCTATACTAACTGGTTTATTAGGTATATTATCATTTTTACCAAGAGGTTTATAATGCTCTATAATTGCATCTATTACATCTTGATGCTCCTTATAATAAGCAGCATAATAACCTCCCATAACTCCTTGAAGTTCTGGAAATTCGCCTACTAAAGATGTCACTAAGTCAGCCTTACTAAGTAATGCAGCTCTTGTAAGATTATTTTGATCTCCCGGAAAAATTTGTACTATATCTTTCATGCGATTTACTTTATCAAACATACTTCCAAGTTTTGTATGAAACACAACTTGACGTAATTTTTCTAAATAAAATTCCAAGTTATTACGCAAATCTTGCTCAAAAAAGAAACGTGCATCTGAAAATCTTGCTGCAATTACCCTTTCATTACCAGCAATAATTTGCTGCCCTTGACCCTCTGTACTAATATTTGACACTATTACAAAGTAAGGAGCTAAATTACCTTTTTGATCTAATAAAGCAAAATATTTTTGATGAGTACGCATGGTCGTAATCAAAACCTCTTTAGGTAGGTCCATAAAGCTTGGATCAATTTTACCAAGCAAAACTACAGGCCATTCAACTAGCCCTACTACCTCATCAAGCAGTCCCTCATCTTGAAACAAAACACTCTTATAACTTTGTTCAATCTCTCTTATACCGTTTTGTATTATTTCACGCCTTTTATTACTATCAACTACTACATAATTCTCTAATAGCTTTTGCTTATAATCTTGAAAAGAATCAACAACAATATTCTGCTGTTCAGCCATAAAACGATGACCAAATGTTATATTATTTGCTACCAAATGAGCAAAATTAACTGGCAAAACACATTTATCAAATAAACATAAAATATTTTTTAAAGGACGCACCCATCTTGCCGAATATGTTCCCCACTTCATTGATTTAGGCCACGAAAATTCTTCAATAATTTCCTTTAAAATCTTAGTTAAAGTTTCATTTACTGGCCTACTCTTTTCTTTGGTAACATCAAAATATACCTGATCTTTACCAATATTACGTATTTCTAAATCTTCAAGTTTTTTACCTGACTTAGCTAAAAATCCTAAAATAGCATTTTCTGGGGCATTAACTTTAGGGCCTTTTCTTTCAATTATATTTTCTTGAATAATTGGATCAATTGATTCAACATATAACACTAATCTCCGAGGGGTTACATAAGAATTTATATTATTATATATAATATTATGCTGCTCAAATTTTGTAATAATATTCTTTTTTATATCCTCTGCAGCACGAGCTTGCATACGCGCCGGAATTTCCTCCGAAAAAAGTTCAAATAATAATTCAGCCATTTTGCTTCTCAACCCATTTATTACAACAAATTCTAGCAAGTGCGCGCACCCTTGCAATATATGCGCCTCGTTCTGTAGTACTAATAACTCCACGAGCATCAAGCAAATTAAAAGTATGACTTGCCTTAATACATTGATCATATGCAGGTAGAGGTAAATTTTTTTCTATAAGCCTTTTACACTCTATTTCAGCACTATCAAATGTTTTAAATAGCTGATCAGTATTCGCATATTCTAAGCAATATGCTGAGAACTCTTGTTCTGCTTGCAAAAAGACATCCCCATATAAGGTATCATTTTTATTCCAGTTTAAATCATATACATTATTTTTGCCTTGAATATACATGCATAGACGTTCCAATCCATAAGTGAGTTCACCTGAAATAGGTGAACACTCTACTCCACCTATTTGCTGTATATAAGTAAACTGGGAAACTTCCATACCATCACACCAAACTTCCCAACCAAGTCCCCAAGCACCAAGGGTTGGACTTTCCCAGTCATCTTCAATAAACCTCACATCATGTTTGCGTAAATCAACACCTATATAAGCAAGACTTTCTAAATAAAGCTCCTGTATATTATCAGGCGATGGTTTTAAAATCACTTGAAATTGATAATAATGTTGTAATCTATTAGGATTCTTACCATATCTTCCATCTTGTGGCCTCCGCGATGGCTGCACATATGCTGCATTCCATGGCTTACTACCTAAACAACGCAGAGCTGTAGCAGGATGAAATGTGCCAGCACCTACCTCCATATCATAAGGTTGCAAAATAACGCAATTATGCTTCATCCAAAATTGCTGCAATAGTAAAATAATATCTTGAAAAGAATGTTTGCTATTGATCATAAACCAAATCTATTCCATAAACTACTTTCTATAACTTTTTTTTCTATAGTATCCGTAAACACATTCATGAATATACCTAATCTCTTCTTAAGCCAAGATTTAGGACGAGCCATACGTTTTAATTTTACTCTATTACCATATTTTTCTTGTAATACACTATATAAATCACCAATTCCATCTATTAATCCAAGCTCCAAAGCAGTCTTACCAGACCAAAACTCCCCACTAAATAACCTTTCTTCATCAATTTTTAATTTATCTTTTCTACGTTCTCTAACTAAAGATTTAAAACTTTCATGGATATCAGCCTGTACTGACTTTAAAATTTGTATATCTGTTTCTTTTTCTGGAGAAAAAGGATCCAAAATTGATTTATTTTCACCTTGGGTATATACACGTCTAGAAATACCAAGCCTTTTAATCATTTCATCAAAACCAAAACTAGCACTAATTACACCTATACTACCTATAATTGAACTATTAGATGCAAAAATTTCATCAGCAGCACATGCAAGCCAGTATCCTCCCGATGCAGCTACATCTTCTGCAAAGCTATATATCGGAATTTTATTTTTATCAGCTAATTGTCTAATACGCTTATAAATTAGTTCTGATTGTACAGGTGATCCTCCTGGAGAATTAACTGATAAAGCAACAGCCTTTAACTTAGGCAATTTAAAAGCTAACTCTATAGCTTCAACCATTTCTTCTAATGATAAACCGCTACGCCCCCTAGAAGGGGCTAAAATCACTCCATGTAAATTTATCACAGCTACAAGTGGAGGGGGGGTTATATATTTATTCTTTACATAGCGTTTAATTTTTTTTACAGTTTTTAGAAAAATTTGTTTCATTTTTATATATTCTACCATTAAAATAAAAATTACCTTGAATATAAAAACATGTTCTATATAACTAAAGTATGTAATATTAATTATTTAGACTATTTTTAAGGTTGTTATGGAAGATACACAAACTAATGGTAAAAGTAAATTAGAAATGAGCAAAAAAAGACTCGCTAAAGCATTCAATAGTTTAGAGGCTATTTTAGAGGAAAATCGTCTTATACACGCGGAATGTCTTAAAACAACTCAGCATAAAAATGAGGAATTAGAAGATTTACAAAAAAAACTGTTATTTATTAGTGGAGAAAATAAAAAATTGGTCCAAAATTTACAACAACTAGGTCAAGAATACTCATCTCTTAAGACGCTTAATATACAAGCACTAAGAGATTTAGAAGACTCTATATATAATATTGAGTCATTATTAAAAACTGAACAACTCTTACAACCAGAAGAGAATTAATATGTCTGTTATTAATGTAATAATCCGTAATAATACCCATCAAATTGCTTGTGATGAAGCTGATTTTGAGCATGTTAAAACACTTGCCACCAATTTAGGTGAACGCATAGATAAATTAAATAAAACATTTGTAAGAGCAAGTGATATACAGCTTCTGCTTATGACTGCAATTACAATAGAAGAAGAATTAAACGAATTAAAAAAGAAGCAGCAACAACTTACTTTAAATGATAATAATGCTGAGAAATTGTCTGCTGATAAAAAAAATAATAATGATGTTGACATTGCTGTAGCACAAGCTTTAGATGCTATTTCTGAATATGTTGAGTCTCTTGCAATAAAACTTAAAAGGTAATATAATATAAAGATATAAGAATAAGGGCAAAATTTTGGCTATAATTTGTAAGGCCTGCACAGCTCGTTAGATTATTGTTTCCTAGACCGATAATTTTTTCTTTTAGGGAGCTATCCCTGATAAGACCGTGGTCTTGTTAAATGGCGCCCACCTGTAACGTACGGGTCTTGAGAGAACTTATTAGTCGACGGCTGACGTGGGCCATAATTTTTATTACCATTAATAGATTGTTGAAAAATAAATATAGATCCTATTAGTGTATTTATATTATGCTTCCGATTTAAACTATGCTTGACCCTATGGCTCCTTTTGATTATATTCATCCACACATTACACGATTCATTTGGAGTATTTAAGTGTTTACTATTACCTTTCCTGACGGCACAATAAGAGAGTTCTCACAGACTATTACTGGACTAGATTTAGCAAAAAATATCAGCACTAGCCTGGCAAAAATTGCTATTGCCCTTAAAGTTAATGGTCAAATGGTAGATTTATCCTATAATATAAATGAAAATGCAACCATACAAATTATCACTATTAAAGATAGTGAAGCCCTGGAAATTATCAGGCATGATGCTGCCCATCTTATGGCAGAGGCAGTAAAAGAGCTATATCCAGAAACCCAAATAACTATTGGTCCCGTTATTGAAAATGGTTTTTATTATGATTTTGCACGTAATACTCCCTTCACACCCGAAGATCTAATATTTATTGAAAAGCGTATGCATGAAATAGTAAAACGTAATGAAAATATTATAAGAGAAGTATGGGATAGAAATGAGGCTATTGAATTCTTTAAATCACAAGGTGAAAATTATAAAGCTGAAATTATTAATGCAATACCAGAAGGTGAAAAAATATCTTTATATAAACAAGGCAATTTTATAGATTTATGTCGTGGCCCTCATGCTCCATCCACAAGTTATATCAAACATTTTAAATTAATGAAATTAGCAGGAGCTTATTGGAGAGGTGACAGTAAAAATGCCATGCTTCAACGTATTTATGGTACTGCATGGACTAGTGAAATAGAATTAAACGAATATTTACATCGCCTAGAGGAAGCAGAAAAAAGAGATCATAGAAAACTGGGACGGGATTTAGATTTATTCCATTTACAAGAAGAGGCTCCTGGCATGATATTCTGGCATAATAAAGGCTGGACTTTATATTTAATTATTGAAAATTATATTAGAAATAAAATACGTCAGCATGGGTATATAGAGGTCAAAACTCCAATACTTGTCAATAAATCATTGTGGGAAGCATCAGGCCATTGGGAGAAGTTTAGAGAAGCCATGTTCACTTCTAAAGCAGAAGAACAAGTAATGGCTCTAAAACCTATGAACTGCCCATGTCATATTCAAATTTTTAAGCAAGGTATTAAAAGTTATAGAGATTTGCCAATACGTATGGCAGAGTTTGGTGCTTGCCACCGTAATGAATCTTCTGGGTCATTACACGGCATTATGAGAGTACGTGGGTTTGTTCAAGATGATGCTCACATTTTTTGTACCGAAGATATGATTACTGAAGAAACAGTAAAATTTTGTGCATTACTAAAAAATGTATATAAAGATTTTGGGTTTAATGAAATTAAAGTTAAATTCTCAGATCGTCCTGCAATCCGGGCTGGTAGTGATGAAGTATGGGATAAAGCAGAATTATCCTTAAAAAATGCTGTAAATGCTTCAGGGCTAGAATATACCTTAAATCCAGGTGAGGGAGCTTTTTATGGTCCTAAATTAGAATTTGTTTTAAAAGATGCTATAGGTAGAGATTGGCAGTGCGGAACACTACAGGTAGACTTTATTTTACCAGAAAGATTAGGCGCTACCTATATAGGACAAGATGGCAATAAACACCATCCTGTCATGATACATAGAGCTATCCTTGGCACATTAGAAAGATTTATTGGTATTTTAATTGAAGAACATACAGGTAATTTTCCTCTTTGGCTTGCTCCAATACAAGTTATGATACTAACTATTACTAATGATGCAGATGAATATGCCGAGTCTTTAAAGACAAAATTTGATGGTTTAGGGATTAGGAGCTCAATAGATACTTCTAGTGAAAAAATAAGCTATAAAATAAGGCAGCATTCTTTGACCAAGATACCATTACTTGCTGTCATTGGAAAACGTGAACAAGAACAATCTACTCTCTCTATTCGCTTTTTTGGTTCTGAAAATCAGCAAAACATGACTATAGAAGAATTTATAAACTATATAAAAAATAAAACACAATTGAGTGATTAGATATAAACGAATTTTTTTATATTAAATTAGTTATTTTAGAAGAATAATACTTGATTATAATATAATCATATTGTATTAGTTGGCGTATAAATTTTGGTAATTATGCCCGCGTGATGGAATGGTAGACATAACGGACTTAAAATCCGTGGGACTTCGGTCCTTGCCGGTTCAAGTCCGGCCGCGGGTACCATTTTCTTTATAGTTCATTACAAGCTTTTCTTATAAAAATCTTAGGAATGTTTTTATACATTTACTCTTTGATATTGATTTATAATCTATAGTAAATTCAGTGGTATTTGGACCTAGGAGTGATAATCGCAGCAATGAGTCGTACTCTCGACAAATCGTAGTAGAGCTTTGAGCTAACGGAACCCCGAATTCAAATAAATTTACTATATAATAAAAACCTTTATCTTGAGATAATATCCCCATTTATAAAAGGATATATAGAATCTATCGTACCAAACATAAACATAGAGTTTAATTCTTGACAATCAATATAATTTTTCTCCAAATATTGAGAGATTTGATCTATGAAATGTGGGTAAGTTTGTTCAAATATCTTGAAATTACCATGATAAATAGATATTTTTATAATATCTTTTAGGTGTTCATGAATATTTTGTAGATATGAAAAAATTTGATCAAAGATTTTCTGATTATCATTATATACTGCAGCTCCTAAAGCGGATTTTAAGTGTTCAGGAGTATTGTGTAGATATGGAAAAATCTGATCAAAGATTTTCTGATTATCATTATATACTGCAACTTCTAGAGCAGGTCCCAAATATTCAGGAGTATTTTTTAAATATGGAAAAATCTGATCAAACATTTTTGGATTATCATTATATACTGCAACTTCTAGAGCAGGTCCCAAATATTCAGGAGTATTTTTTAAATATGGAAAAATCTGATCAAACATTTTTGGATTATCATTATATATTGTAATTTCTAGAATAGGTCCCAAATATTCAGGAGTACCTTGTAGATACGGAACAATCTGATCAAACATTTTCTGATTATCATTATATACTGCAATTTCTAGAGCAGATCCTAAATATTTAGGAGTATTTTTTAAGTACGGAAGAATCTGATCAAACATTTTTTGATTATTATTATGTACCGCAATTTTTAGAGCAAATTCCAAATATTCAGGGGCACCTCGTAAATATGGATAAAGTTGACCAAATATTTTCTGGTTATTATTATATACTGCTGTTTTCAAAGCAGATTCTAAGTATTTAGGAGAGTTTTGCAAATACGGAAGAATTTGCTCAAATGTTTTCTGATTATTATCATATACTGCAATTTCTAGAGCAGATTCTAAGTATTCAGGAGTATTTTTTAAGTATGGAAAAATCTGATCAAAGATCTCTAAATTATCATGTTTAATTATACTATATATAGTATTTTTTATAGCTTGTAGATTATTTGGAATATGTAATAAAAGGTGCTTAAGAATTATCCCACATCCTTTAATATGACCATAATTTTCTACTAATAAGTTGATAGTTTTAGCTAGAGTTTTTTCTTGAAAATATGTAAAAGATAAGTATGGTAGTATACTTTCAAAATAATTTAAGTGACTAATTATTTTTTTCTCTAAGGCATGATTTAGCTCAATAAGAATTTTTTCATCCTTAAATAATTCTTGTCTATGTAATAAAGATTTAATAATTTTTGCCTTATAACATTCAAGAAAGTGATGATCTATTTTATGATTATAATAAAATTTAAGATTATTAAATAATCCTTCTAACTTGTCATTTAAAATGGCTTTAGGTATATTTATTACCTTTTCTAAACTATTAATTATTTTCTTATTATCATATCCATGATAATAGTATTTAATTGCATTATTAGAGAATTTTAAACTTTGGCTAAAATCTACAACAGCAGACTGGGCTTCTGTATTATTCACTATAACACCTAAGTTTCCTCCATGCATATCATGATGATCTACAAACTCCATCACTATATTGACCTCTTCTAACTGGGCAATATCAGACATTTGACTATTACTTAACAGATCTGAGTTTGCATTATTGTAAGGCAAATAGTCATCTAAAGGTAAAAATAAGTCAATAGCTTTAGAAGCAGTGTACACATTTCCTTTTCTGTCTTTTACAAGTTCAACTAAAGGAGCTTTATCTCCAATGAGAAATCTTGCTATATGACTTCCTATATATTCTGATATAGTAGATATCTTATTCATTTTTTTAATAAAAAATACTTCATGAGATGTTCTTAATTTATATACTCCTCCTTCCTCTATTCCTGAATTTTTAGAAGATTGGTAACTAAAATCATCCAGTAGTGTATGTTTAAGTATTTTTGTTTTTAACATATAATAGCCATATGGTAATAATATCTATTAATAAATTTCTCTTTTGATTGACAATTATATTAATATTAATTAATATAATTGTCAATCATTATCGTTAATAATTTAAATAAAAATTATATAATTAAGAATACGTAATTTTAGAAGAGCCGAGGGATTGTAGGGCAAATATTCGATCATTAATCTTTTTTATATAATTTATTATTGTCTAAAGTTTCAAATTATATATTATTACCATTACTTGTTTCTAAATGTCTTAAAAAAATATATAAAATTCTATTAACTATGATTAGAAAAATATTGAGATAAAAAATTTTTAATAGGAGTAAAAAAATGATCGATGGAAATATAAAAATCGCAGAATTACCTTCAAAAAAGGTGAGCATTCAGAGCCTCAAATATTTAGCCAGTGGCAATATAGCAAGCATGTGGTTTAGTTATGAAAATGTAAATTCTAATATGAAAACTTATCTCCAAATACATGATAAATACGGAACTAAATTAAAAGGTGCTATTACTGTACCAATTGAAGGCAATAATCCAAAACTTGAACCCCTAAGTGATGGTAAGTTTGTAATTTACACTAAAGATAAATTTTATATTTTTAATTCTGAAGCTAATCTATTAGATACTATAAAATTAGATTATATCCACGATAACTATTCTTTTAAATGGGATATTAAAGATGACCACTATCCAACATCTATAACAGCAATGCCAGACAATAAATTTTTATTTACTTGGCATGAACATACAAAAACTTATCCTGGAGGACAACCTTTATCTATCTTTAAAGGTATAGTAAATTAAGTTGATAAAGACATGATATATGATATATTAAAAAGCTCATAAACCCAAAACAGTAGAAGCAATGGCATATTCCTTAGATTTACGTAAAAAAGTAATTCACTATGTTAATAAAGGTTATACCAGAGAAGAAGCTGCAAGAATTTTTGGCATAGGTGAAAGAACAATTTATAGATGGTTATCGAGATCGAAATCCGGGAATTTAGCAGCCACACGAGCAGCTAAGACATGGAAGAAGCTTGATCCAATCAAATTATTAAACGAGGTGTCTAAAAACAGCAATTGGCTATTATCTGATTTTGCAAAGGTTTTTAATGTGTCTACAGCTGCTATCTGTTTGGCATTCAAGACTTTGGGGATCACACGAAAAAAAAGACCACACTCTATCGTGAACGGGATGAAGCAAAACGGCAATTATTTTTGGCAGCTATCGCAAACTATAAAGCGGAAGATATAGTTTATATTGATGAGAGTGGAATTGATAGCTATTTGTACTATTCTTGGGGATACAGTCTCAGAGGAAGTAAAGTTTATGGTGATATCTCAGGTAAAAAACATGATCGAGAAAGCTTTATTGCAGGTAAGGTTGGGAAGAAAATTATTGCGCCAATGTGTTTCAAGGGCACATGTAATACAGAAGTTTTTAACGAGTGGGTTAGTCAGTGTTTGGTGCCCGAACTAAGATTTGGTCAAGTTGTAATACTTGATAATGCAACGTTCCATAAGTCAGCTAGAACTAGGAATTTAATAGAAGATATAGGCTGTAAACTTTTATTCTTACCACCTTACTCTCCTGATCTCAACCCAATTGAAAAATATTGGGCTCATTTAAAAGCTAAAATCAAACCTATCATTACTAATTTTAATAACCTTAGCGATGCTATTGATTATGGCTTCTCTATGCCATTCTCAACTTAATTGACTATATATCTAATTTGAAAAAACTCTATTTTTCAAATCTATAATAACTATATTATATAATATTATTTTAAATATATAGTTTTTTCAGCTTCCTTAGCAGATAGGAATGATGAGCGAAACCTACTTTTTGTTAGGTTAGCGAAGAAGAACGCATTCGTCACTCATGTATTAATATATTATAGCAAATTAGCTTGTTATTTAGGCTAGAGAGACGAGTTGAATTGTACAAATAGTACATAAGACGAGGAACGACAACATACGCAAGTTCAAATCAATTTACTATAATGTCCATGAGTATTAATATATCCACTTTTCTCCTCCATTCCTAACTACATTCCCAATTTATCTTACTATATTAATATTCATTATTTCATTTTAAAAGAAGAAGAAACAGAGATTTGTATTGGCGCACATACAAAATTTTGCCATTTGTTCTTATCTGGAGAATTTTTAATTTTTTCTTTAACTAGCTCTTTACCAGCATAGATTGTACGGGCAAAAGAATCTAAAACATTAGTTAAATTCATCTCTTCTACATTTTCTATTTTTTTAGCTAAAGTTTTTATCTCTACAGGCTTATCGTGAAAAGCAGCACTTGCCTGCTGGGTTTGATAATGCCCATAGGGCTGCGTAGTAACAAGTGATATTACCACTTTATCACCTGGAGCTTTTTTAGCTTGTTCAGTTAACATATTACCATATTTTTCCCACATAAATTTTAAAGAATCTAAAGTATCTGGTCTTGCACCATTTGGTTTTTTTGGAGTATCTACTGTAGGCATAAAATCTATATTTTGGTAATTATATTTATAATTGCTGTTAATAATATAATCCATCATTTCAGTTTCGGTAGGCCACTTGAATTTATAAGGAGTGTCAGTAAAAAACTGTATAGCCTCCGCTCGAGCCTTATTTGTCTCTTTTTCAAAATTACTCTGTAATTCTTGTACTTCACTTATATCGTAATGATTAGAATTAATTTGATTTTCTAATATAGTAGCTTTTGCAAAAATTTTCTGCATTTCTGTGTTTACTTCTTTTTTTGCTTCCTCAAAACTAATATTTTTAGAAGAGGATAGTTGCTTACTTAAAGAGGTTGAGGTATATTCTTCCATAATAGGCCATAAATCTCTCTTTCCTCCAAGCGAATAAACTACTTGAGTAGTGTCAGCAAAAGTAATTAAATAATCAAAACGTTCCTTGACACTGTTTTGCGCTCCGCCAAGTAAAATTTTATTAGGAATTACCGCTCCAGAATTTATTTCTTTAACGAAAGGAGATAAATATTCAATCAGTTCCTTTTTTTGAGCTGGGGTAAATTTATCTACTAATTGTTGACGTTCCATTCCTTTAGGTCTGAGAAAATGATTTTGCATTGATTTATTTAATTGTTCCAATACTTCTTCTTCACTATAGGAACTACCTAAATCATTTATAATTTCAGTTTTTTCTAACACTTTAACCAGATCTTTTGATTCACTAGGATCAAAACCATATAAAGATAAGACACTTATTAATACTTGTTCTAAAAGTTCATTAATCATACTTAATATCTCCCTAACACTTATTTGGATAATTTATAAACTATTATTTAAGAAATCAATTTAATATTATTAGTTATGTACATTTTTATTTAAATTTCTAAATTATTGGAGATATCTTGTTACATAAAACTGTAATATATAGTAAATTAAGTTGTATTTGGGACTAGGAGTAATAAGCGAAGCGTAGATGGTGTCAACTTAAGGAAAGAGTTGGGTAGGTATGAATAAGAAAATTGAATGTGTTGATAAGAACGGAATGAAGGTATATTAAATAAAGATTTAGACATCTTTATTAATAAAATTAAAATGCTAGGCAAGAAATTACTAAGACAAATTAAAATATCAGTAGAGGATAAATTTGGTAGTTATCCAAGTAACCAACACCAAAAGAATCTACCAATTCTTGCTGGAGTATCATTATTTGTGGATATATGTAGTTCAATGATTTTAGATGGTAGGATAAGCAGCATCAAGACCGGAGAAAGAGAGTTGGTTAAAAGAAGGGTTGAAGAGTGTTACTGAAAAGTTCAGGAATATAAACGAGGAATCGTTATTATATGTATATGAGAGGGAATATATATCGGGAGAATTTATCAAACAGCATAAAGAGCTAGGAGTAGAGTCTTTATATAGAGCCTCACGGGTGTCATTAATAAAAATATTTGGTTCAACTAAGAAGACACTTAGAGAGAATTTATTAGGAGATATGCGCGAAGATAATTTTGAAGCTCTTTTTAAGAGGGTAGCAAAAAGGGCAAAATCAAGGTACCTCCTGGTAGATTCTTTGAACGAAAAAACATTGGCAAGCCTAAGCGAAAACACTTCTTCAGACGAATCTGTTAATCTTTAAGTTGACACCACTTGAGCCCAGCCTCTAATTAGTAGGAGAGCTTTGAGTTAACTGTCTCCCGGATTAAAATCAATTTACTGTAAATAGAGTGATATTTTCACTCTATACCTTATCAATGCTCAATTGCTTTCAGTATATGAGTGATTCAAACGTTTTTTAAGAGAAATTATTCTATTATAAGCTGCTTCAATCGTATGTAAGGAAATTTTACCTTGATGTATCGCTTCTTTTACAATATTTAAGATTGTTTGTGGATTGTAATCGGGTTTACAACCAGCTATATCTTTGCAGGCTAGTATATTATTAGAAATTAATAATAGATCGCTTCCAGCATTTATAGACAAAATTATTGAATCTGCAAAACCATATTCTTTTATTATTGCACCCATAAGTAAATCATCAGTTATAATTATACCATCGTATCCTTTATCTCTAAGTAATTTATGCATGGTAATAGGTGATAATGTTGTAGGATATGTTGTATCAAAGTGCTTATTCAGCACATGTGCGGTCATAATCATATCAGTTTTTTTATCAGCAATTAATCTATAAAAAGGTTCCAATTCTTTATCTTGAACTGTATCAGTAACATCTACCATACCTTTGTGGGTATCTCCTATTGCTAACCCATGTCCTGGAAAATGTTTAAGAGCAGTAGCAATATTATATTTATGGTGAGCATCTATAAATCTTTCTGCATAGTTTACGATAGTTTTTACCTCCTCTCCAAAACTTCTATTTAAACCTCCAATTACGTTACATGGACGCTCTTTATTATTTATATCCACAACAGGTGCTAAATTGAGATTTATGCCATTTTCATATAGTTCTTTGGCAAGACTATCATAAATTTGAGCAGCTTGATCAATGGTATACTTAGTTGCTATTTCAAATGCTGAAGGAAAACCATGAAAACCTTTGTCGGAGGATAAACGCTGTACTCTTCCTCCTTCTTGATCTACAGCAATAAAACTGCTAGGTGCTGCAATATGCAAAGCCTTTGTTAGGGATTTTAATTGATTAGGAGATTCAATGTTATATTTGTATAAAACTATACCTCCAAGTAATCCTTGTTTTAAATACGAAATAGTCTGTTCTACAATTTGATCATTCTCAGTTTTACCTTCAAACCCCATTATAATCATTGAACCAATTTGTTGGTCTAAAGATATATCTAAAATTTGCCCACTATTTTCCAGGAAATTTGTTTGAGAAATTTCAAGGGGAAGAGTGGCATTGTTAGCAAAACATATGAATTCATTTTCATCGTACATATAAATCTCCTTAAGTAATTTAGACAGTGCGTGAATTTTTATTACTCCCTATTTCCGCTGAATTTACACTTCTTTTCCTATTTTCTCGCTCTTGAAAGGTTAAATTAGGAGTTTCAGACTTAATAGTTGCAAGAGTAGCTATAACTTCCAATGGTTCAATATTTGCCGCTATCTCATTGTTAGAAATTTTTTCAGAAATATTATTATTTATTTGGGTAAGGAATGGAGTTGTAGCAGAACTAGTAGATGTAGTACGTGTTCCTTCAGTTTGGGTTTGGAAATTATTTCTATTTTGAGAATTAACACTAGGATTAACATTTATATTTTTACTAATTAATTGTTCTGCAAATTCTAATTTATATTTTAATTGCAATATTTCTAAATTTTTTTGAGCAAGTGCTTGGTCTTTCTCATTATTAGCTTTTTTTAACTCAGTATTATCTTTTTTTAAATCAATATTAGCTTTGATTAAAGAGTGAATTTTGTCCGTTAAATTTGCGTGTGCACTATTATTATTGTTATTAGAGAAAGAAGATGGATTGGACTGAGTAATAGGCGTAGGATTCATATTAGAGTTAGATAGCGGCTGGACGGGTTGGAATGTTGGTATAGTATGGGGAGAATTATCTTTATTATGTATGTTTTGGCCTATTCTTCTTAAATTTTCAACGATATCCTTATTTGATAAAGGTAATACGCTGGATTGAGTTGGATTGCTTACAGAATTTATATTAGAAATAGTTTGGGGCTTTTGTTGTAAAAATTGTACTATATCAGTATGATGATCCTTAGTAGCTAAGGATAAGGGAGTACTTCCATCAAGAGTTTTTTCATTTATTGGTATGCCTTCTTTTTCTAAAAACTCTATTATATAGTTTATCCCACAACTAGCAGCTATATGTATGGCTGTCCTACCTTGCTCATCTTTTGTATGTAATAGATTAGGCGAAGATTGAAGCATAGATTTTAATATTTCTATATCCCCTATTTTAACCATATTGAAAAATTTTTTTTGTTCTTGTGTTAACATTTTATGATATCCTTATTACAAAATAATAAATTACTTTAATATATTATTTAATACTTGTAAATAAATTGCCTTGACTATAACATCAAATTTAATTGGGATAATAACATGTAGAAATAGGGATGAATAATTTGGTTGTTAAAAATTCATCATATTTGTTAAAAACCTTCATTTGTCCATTGATCAATTCAATGATTATCACTTCACCTGTTTTGTCGGTAATTAAAAAATGTAATCTAGGCGGAATCAGTAAGTTACTCTGTTCTTCTGCCCAAAGTTTAAATTGAGGTAAATTATCCATTACATCTAATACATTTGCAAAAGAACTCAGTATAAATTTGCCAAATTCTAAAATAGAAATATATAGCTTGTCATCTTTAGTTACAGTTTGACACTCCGTAAATCCAGGCAAAAAATTAGCGCTAAATCCAAGACCTTGGGAATTCTGCCCTTCAAATAAAGCGTTTTGAGCTAAACCGCTAACAATACCTAAGATCGCATATTTACTATTGAATTTTGGTATAGAGGTACTGGATTGATTTGAAGTTGTATTATATATAGAGCTTTTAGGGTAGTATATTAAATTCCAATTCATGGGAATTATCCACCCCATAGAGGGTTCTGCTATTAATGAACTATTCGGAACTTGAGCGTTCACCAAACTAAAGCCTATAGATGGATGGATAGTACATAATACTATAATAAAAACTGCTGATATTTTCTTCATAATATCTCCTTAAAAATTATAGATTTTTTTGTTTTAAGGATGCTATTTGTTCTAGTTTTTTATTAATAAGTTTTTCTCTGCTAGCCCTAAAACAAGTTAATCTGCTATAGTAGGCTTTTCTCCTCGCTTCAAATAATCAAACTTCAACTGTTTTTATTATATTACTAAAGGTAAATTAATTTACTATATTATAAAATAGGTAAGATGCTATAATATATTAAGTTAGTTAGTAGTAACGGTAATATATATTAACATATATTTCTTCTGTGATAATTTTACAAAATATAGCTTAAGTAATTTAAATATTACTTCACTATAAACGTGGATACAGGAAGATAATAATATAAGAATTATTACTTACTTAAGATATGGATTATTCCATGTAAAGTTCTAATATCTTGCTTGGTGAGTGGCGTGACACGTTTAAAAATATTACGTATATTATTGATCATACCTTCTCTTTTTTCTGCTACTTTAAAAAAGTCTTTATGATCTAATATAGATTCTAGATGTTTAAAAAAGCTAAGAATATCTTGATGATCAGCTAATTCATAGGTAGGATTTAAATTTGCGTTTGGAATATTATTAATCTTTGCCATAAAAATCTCATAACTAATAATACCTACTGCTTGAGCCAAGTTTAGAGAAGAAAAATTTGATTCTGTAGGAATTAATACTAATTTATTTGCTATAGTTAAGTAATCATTATGCAAACCAGTTCTTTCTGGGCCAAACATAATTCCAGTTTTTATAGTAGAATTTAGGCTAGATTTATATATTTCTTCTGACATATTACGTGTGGTAATGGTAGTCTTATTTAAATAACGTTTTCTGGCAGTAGTAGCGTATAATATATTGATATCAGCAACTGCTGCCTCAAGAGAAGAAAAGATTTTTGCTTCTTGAATTACGTGTGATGCGTGTACGGCAACACTTAAAGCTTGTTCATTAGGCCATTCGTCCCTAGGATTTACTATACGTAAATGTTCCAGACCAAAATTCCACATCACTCTTGCAGCTGCACCTATATTTTCTCCAAGTTGTGGATTGACTAAAATGATTATAGGTTTTTGTATTTGCGTCATAAGTAATTACAAAAAGAAGTTATATTTTACGCCACAAAGTTTTACCACTGCTCGTATCTTCTAAAAGAATCCCTTGTTCTTGTAGGTGGTTACGAATTTGATCTGCTAGTTCCCAATTTTTTTCTAACTTAGCTTTAGTTCGCTCTAAAATTTTTTGCTCTATCATTTGCTGATCGTTGCTAATATCGTGAAACCATTGCTCTGGAGTAGAGGTTAAAAGTCCTATAAAATTAGCAGATTTTTTTAAGATCTGAATTAGCTGCAGTTTTCGTTCCTCTATCATTTCTTTATTAATATCTCTGACTAATGAGTGCAAAACAGAAATTGCTTCTGGGGTATTTAAATCATCACAAATTGCAGTATATAAAGAATTATCTATATTACTACTATTATTAGTAGTAGAATCTTTAAGTATAGCGCGGTAAAAACTATCCATAGCTTTTTGTGCATCTCCTAAAGATTTTTCATTAAAATCTAATGGCTTTCGATAGTGTGTTGCAAGTAAAAGATAACGTATAACTTCGCCTTTTATTCCTTTATTTAGTAAATCTCTCACAGTAGTAAAATTACCTAAGGATTTACTCATTTTTTCACCATTTACTGTTAGAAAGCCATTATGAACCCAGTATTTAGCAAAATTAATCTTATCGCCTGAACAACAACTTTGTGCTATTTCATTAGTATGATGAGGAAAAATTAAATCAGATCCTCCCCCATGTATATCAAAATTAGGGCCTAGATATTTTATACTCATCGCAGAACACTCTATGTGCCATCCTGGTCTACCTTCACCCCAGGGACTCTGAAATATAGAGGAAGAATCATCTTCATGATCTGCGGGCTTCCATAATACAAAATCACCTGGATGTTTTTTGCTTGGATCAATATTAATTCTACTACCTGGTATCATTTCTTCAATTGTCCTGCCAGATAAGTTGCAGTAATCTGCAAAACTGGTAATATCAAAATAGACATGAGAATTGGATATATAAGCATGAGACCTTTCAATTAAAGATTGTATTAAATAAATCATTTCTTCAATATGTTCGGTAGCTTTAGGCTCTATTGATGGAGATAAGCAATTTAGAGCGTCTATATCTTCATGAAAAATTTTGGTAAATTTAGTAGTAACATCTTGTATGGAAGAGTTTTGGTTACGTGCACTGGTAATAATTTTATCATCCACATCGGTAATATTACGTACATAAGTTACATTAGTATTTCCATAATACTCACATAATAATCTATACAAAATATCATACACCACAACAGAACGAGCATTTCCAAGGTGAGGATAATCATATACTGTAGGACCGCATACGTATAATCCTACTTTGTCAGGAATTAGAGGGGTAAAACTCTCTTTGGATTTTGATAAGCTATTGTAAAGTTGAATTAACATAGGTAACCGTATACTAGATATAGATTTAAAAATTTACCAATATAATGATAATAGCAAAGAATTTATATATTTAATTGCGTGACGTATATTAGTTAAATCTTGGTTACTCGTCAAAACATTTATTAAATATAGACTAAGCAATTTCACCTTACTTAGTTGCTTTAAAAAATTTGTGTAGATCACGTAACAGAAGATTATATCATTTTTTGTTTGACAGTGTAATTTCTTATAGTCCTTTCACCTTATCAGAGCCAGTATTACTTATAAACAATCTCTTTAGCATTGAAACAAAACCCTCTTCATCACGGCCATTATGATCCAGTAAAGGCGCTTTTTCTCCTTCTGATTTTTCTACTTCCATGGATCTAGAAATTGATTTCATCGCTGCTTCTTGTTTAGTTTGCAAAGGTTCATCTGATTTGGACCTATGCCTTAAGCTAGAGTTTTGTCCTTCTAGTATTTTTTCACTCCAAGTTTTGTCTTTCCAAGTTTTTTCCTGCTTTTCTTCAGCTATGGATGTTGATTTTATTATTTCTGGTAAAAACTTCCTGTGATATGGCATAAGGGGTATGTTTTTTGCCTTTGCTTCTAAACATTCTTGATAATAAACTTCCTGCTCTTTAAGTGCTTTTTTTAGCTCTTCTACCACTTCTTTACCTGGGCTTTTGTCAAATTTTTCTGCTTTTATGATAGGAGTATGCTTTATATCATCAGGTTGTTCTATAAGCCAAGGCAAATCTTGATATTTTTCAGGAAAATATGCCCTTTGTTCTGCTTCATAGTTAAGCAACAGCCTAAATATTTGATAAGAATTTGGGACTGTAGACTTATGCTGATCATCTATAATACAACTCACCGCACGACCGACAGAACAGTGTAAAGGATTTGATTTCTCCTTATCGAGTACATAAATATTAGCTCCTTTCTCTAAAAAATATGCTACATATTTAGAAAATTCAGTATATGGTAATGTATGAAGAAAGGTTCTATTTCTGTTATTAGAATCTTTAAAATTTATTATCTCAATATCAGGATATTCTTCAATTGCGTTTTCTACACATTCTATAAAATGGGGATCTTTCATATCAAGAGATATAATTTTTTGTTTCATTTTAATTACCTATTATTAATTAATAATTCCTTAGCGTATAAATACTGATATTTCATCATTAGAATTGATATTGATTCTTGACACGCTGCTACAGCTGTATTTATTTGAGGAACAGGCTGCTGTGAAGAATCAAGTTTATCTCTTAATGCCTTTGCCTTTTCTCGTTCTTGCTCCAGTTGTTGAGTTAACTGTTCATTTGCTTGTGTAAATTTTTCTGCTGCTTCTCTAGCCAAGTTTCTTTCTTCTGTAATATTATTCACTTGCGCTGTTAGTTCTTCTATTGTTTTGTGCTTTTCAGTAAGTATTCGTTGTATATTCATAACTTTTATATTAATGGGGTCATTTTGGACTTTAATTAATCCAGCTAATTCTTCTAATTTTTGACTTATAATAACATTATTAGTGCTAAGTTCTGTTTCTAACTCCTTGGCAAGCTGTGCTTCATTTTGGATTAATATTTCTATTTCTCCTACCATTGGAGCAGGGGGATTTTTTCTCGCCACTTCCCTTTTAATCATAGGTTTCACTAACATCTGCGCGCTACCTGCAATAAAGGTTCCAACCGCAAGGAGTACTGAACTCACAACTTCAGCTCCCTGGTTATATAAACGGATATGCAGACCAAAAAATAATGCTCCAACCACTACAGCCACAATTCCAGGCCAAATAAATTTTGTAATTTCTAAGGCTTTATCCTGCAAAGTTTTTATATCCTTATTTTTTAACAACTCATTTTTTATTAATTTATAATTGTAACCAAAATCAGTAACAGCAGGTTGTAGGCAACTTATGCCAGCTAATATAAAGCTTACTGTTAAACTAGTATGAGCAAGTATAGCATTACATACTGCAGCAAATCCTATAATACTTAAATTAAGTATATTGCCTGGTTTTTTAATACCTTCTTTAATAATGCTAGGTATTTCACCTATTAAAGTTCTGCGATTATTGCTCGAGCGTATTTTAGCTTCAGGTTGATCAAAAGTAATAGTGTCTGCTCTGCCTTTACCTTTCGTCCTTAACATCTATGCCCTCATTTCTCAATTAAAAAGCTATAATTCTTTAGTTTTTGAGGAGTTCTGGCCAGTAGTGAACCATCCCATTATTTTTTCTACAAAACTTCCTTCATCACGGCCATTATGATCCAGTAAAGGCGCTTTTTCTCCTTCTGATTTTTCTACTTCCATAGATCTAGAAATTGATTTCATCGCTGCTTCTTGTTTAGTTTGCAAAGGTTCATCTGATTTGGACCTATGTCTTAAGCTAGAGTTTTGCCCTTCTAGTATTTTTTCACTCCAAGTTTTGTCTTTCCAAGTTTTTTCCTGCTTTTCTTCAGCTATGGATGTTGATTTTATTATTTCTGGCAAAAACTTTTTATGATATGGAGTAAGAACTATGCCTTTTGCCTTAGCTTCTAAACATTCTTGATAATAAGCTTCCTGCTCTTTAAGTGCTTTTTTTAACTCCTCTACCACTTCTTTACCTGGGCTTTCATCAAGTTTTTCTGCACGCATTAAAGGAGTACGACTTCGATAGTCAAGTTGATCTTTAAGCCAAGGCAAATCTTGATATTTCTCTAGAAAATATGCCCTTTGCTCTGCTTCATAGTTAAGTAATAATCTAAGTATTTGATAAGTATATGGTAATGTATGTTTATATTGCACTTGCCTACTACAAAGGGAAGCGCATCCAACAGCACAATGCAGCGGATTTAATTTATCATCATCAAGTGCATAAATATTGATCCCTTTTTCCAAAAAATATGCAATATAACTAGTGAACTCCGTATATGCTAATCGATGAAGAAAAGCTTGATTTCTATTCTTAGGATCTTTATCATTTATTATTTCAATATCAGGATAATTTTCTATCGCTTTTTCGATATGTTCTAGAAAGTTTGTATCTCTTATGTCAAAAATTATCATTTCTTGTTTCATTTTAATTACCTGTTATTAGTTTATAATTTGTTAACGTGTAATAACCGAAATTTCACCTTGAGAATTATTGTTATTTTTTATTCTATTGATATTAGCTGACCCTATTTCATGAATTGGCTTTTCACGCACGGGCTGCTGTAAATAATTAAGCTCTGCTTGTAGTTTGTCTATTTGATCTTGTTTTTGCTCAAGTTGCTCAGTTAATTGAGCTTTGTCGTTTGTAAGCTCCTCTACTCTTGTATTAAAAGTTTTATTGCTTGCTTGTAAATTACTCTTTTCATTATTAAGTCTATCAATTCCTGTTTTCTGCTCCATAAGAGTTTGTTTTATGTTAGAAGTTTTAGTAAGGAATTTACTATTTTGTGCGGTAATTAATTTACTGAGCTCTTCTACTTTTTGATTTAGAATAGTATTAGCAACTTCCTGTTCAAGCTCCTCAGCAGCTTGTATTGCAGGAGATATTAAGATTTCTCTTTCTCCTACCATTGGAGCAGGGGGATTTCTTCTCGCCATTTCCCTTTTGATCATAGGTTTCACTAACATCTGCACGCTACCTGCTACAAAAGTGCCAACTGCAAGGAGTACTGAACTCACAACTTCAGCTCCCTGGTTATATAAACGGATATGCAGACCAAAAAATAATGCTCCAACTACCACAGCCACAATTCCAGGCCAAATAAATTTGGTAATTTCTAAGGCTTTATCCTGCAAAGTTTTTATATCCTTATTTTTTAATAACTCATTTTTTATTAATTTATAATTGTAACCAAAATCAGTAACAGCAGGTTGTAGGCAACTTATGCCAGCTAATATAAAGCTTACTGTTAAACTAGTATGAGCAAGTATAGCATTACATACTGCAGCAAATCCTATAATACTTAAATTAAGTATATTGCCTGGTTTTTTAATACCCTCTTTAATAATGCTAGGTAGATCTTTAATCAACGTTTTAGTATCAGAATGTATTTTAACCTCTTGAGAGCTAGGGATAATATCATCCTCTCTTTGTTTACCTTTATCTTTTCTCTTTGACATATATACCTCATATATAAAGAAATATGTTTCATAATAATGAATAATTTCATTAACGTCAAGAGACCTGTAACTATTATTAATAATATTTAACTATATTTATAAAATGATAAAATATAAAAATTATTTTTGGTATAAATGTGATTGATAGATTGATAAATAAGGTGTAATAATAAAAGTTGTAGTATTATGATAAAATCTATAATTATATATTTTAAATTAACTTAAATTACCAAATAATAAAACTTGTGTTACCAATATCTGAACAACAAACTTATAAAGTGCTGGCTCGTAAATATCGTCCTAATAATTTTAATAATTTAGTAGGGCAAGAAGTATTAGTTCGTACATTGTCTAATGCTATAAAAATGCAGCGTATAGCACATGCTTTTTTATTATCGGGTATGAGAGGAGTTGGTAAGACCACTACGGCTCGTATTATTGCTAAAACAATTAATTGCACTGATTTAGACCTAAACCAATCCATTATAGTTCCGTGTGGAAAATGTGCTAATTGTATGGCATGTAGTGAAGAGCGTCATCCTGACATTATAGAAATGGATGCTGCGAGTAGAACTGGGGTAGGAGATGTTAGAGAGATTATTGAAAGCGTAAATTATTTACCTTTAATGGGTAAAATGAAAATCTATATTATAGACGAAATACACATGCTTTCTACTAACGCCTTTAATGCACTGTTAAAAACGATAGAAGAGCCTCCAGCTCATACTAAATTTATTTTTGCCACCACTGAAGTAAAAAAAATACCTATTACTATTTTATCTAGATGTCAGCGTTTTGATTTGAAAAGACTGTCTAATGATGCATTAATAAACCATTTACAGAATATCACTAACTTAGAAAACGTAAAAATTGAGCAAGCGGCTTTGGATTTAATTATCGCTAAATCAGAAGGATCAGTTAGAGATAGTTTATCTTTGCTTGATCAAGCAATAGCTTGTTCAGATAGCGAAACAGCTATTACTGATGAAGCTGTTAGGCAAATGCTTGGTATCAGCTGCAAGACGAGTCTTTTTAGTTTATTAGAATTGATTTTGAAAGGTCAGGCAAAAGAAGCTATAGAGTTGTTGCATGAACTTTATTATGATGGTGTGAATCCTACAATCTTAATTGAAGAATTACTTGAAATTACCCATTTAATTACTAAAATTAAGATGGTACCTTCGCTTGCAGAATCTAGGGTATTACCTGAATTTGATCGTAATAAAAGTTTAGAATTGTCTAAGTTACTTGAAGTTTCATCATTGACACTTATATGGCAAATGTTGCTTAAGGGACTTGCTGAAGTTAAGAATGCTCCTATTGATATTAGTGCAACAGAAATGGTTATTATTAGATTATGTTATTTATCTAAAATACCTTCTCCTTTAGATTTACTCAAGAAAATAGAGAATACACAAAATACAGTAATTGCAAATGAAAATGGCTTTAAGGCTAACACTATAGCAGCTGGAAACTCACAATTAACACAAGAAAAGCATTTAGAAGATAATACTATAAAAGAAAGTATATTAAATACTTTACTAGAAAACTCTGTAAAGACAAATAAACTAGATATTGTGGAGAATAAAAAAATAGCTAGCTATGAAGAACTGGTGGCAATATTTTATGCAAAACAAGAATTAATAATATACCATCATTTGGTAGATGATATAAGAATAGTAAAATTTTCACCTAATGAGATGGTCATAAAAATAAATAACTGGGTTTCAAAAGATGTAATAAGAAAAATGAAACAATTATTATTAGAATGGACTGGAGATATATGGTCCATAATTGAAACGCAAGATGATTGTAATGTTTCTACTATTAATGAACAGAAATTATTAATCAAAGAGCAAGCAAAGACTGAAGCAAAATCACACCCTGTTGTAAGGGAAATTTTGGATCAGTTTGATGGAACAAATGTAGTAGATGTACGAGAAATAACAGTTTAATTTTATAGGAGGATAGATTGATTAATCCAGGTCAATTAATGAAGCAAATGCAAGCTATGCAGGAAAAATTTGCTAAAATGCAAGAGCAATTAGCAAGTACAGAATTTGAGGGTCAAGCAGGCGGAGGATTAGTGCAAGTAATTATTAATGGAAAAGGCGAACTATTAAAAATCAAAATAGATCCTTCTCTTGGAAATAAAGATGAAATAGAGATATTAGAAGATTTAATTGTCACAGCTTTTAAAGAGGCTAAGAAAAAACTAGATGAATCTTCTGAAGGAAGTATGTCTGGTATGCTAGGCGGTTTGAATTTGCCTCCTGGATTTAAATTACCTTTTTAATTATGGATCAAAACTATATTGATAGGTTGGCGTATTTGTTATCCAAATTGCCTGGTTTTGGCCCTAGATCAGCTAGGAGAGCGGTGTTATATATGTTAGAGCATCGGGAAAGCTTTATGAACTCTTTAATTCATGCAATGAAAGAAGTATCAGAATTTATGCAAATTTGTGATAACTGTGGTAATATAGATATTCATCAACCATGTCATATTTGTAAAGATCATAAACGTGAACAGCACACAATATGCGTGGTAGAATCTGTTACAGATTTATGGGCTATGGAACGTGGTAATATTTTTAAAGGTAACTATCATGTTTTAGGAGGTACATTATCAGTTTCAGAAAATAAAACTCCAAAAGATCTAAATATAGATAAATTATTACAGCGTGTAAATAATAATCAGGTTAATGAAGTGATTTTGGCTACTAACGGCACTATCGACGGTCAAACAACTGCATATTATATTACAGAGTTATTACAAGACCATAATGTAAAAGTCTCAAGATTAGCTTATGGTATTCCTGTAGGGGGAGAATTGGATTATCTGGATGAAAATACATTAAGTATAGCAATTAAAAGTCGTCAGCCTTTCTAAATTACTATAGGACTGTTAAAATAGTAGCAAATATACTAATAGGTAATGGAGATATAGTGGTAATTGGTGAAGATACATCACATATTTTGGTGGTTGATGATGATAACAGAATTAGAGAACTATTATGTAAGTATCTTTACAGTAAGGGATTTTTAGTTTCTACAGCTCAAGATACTATAGAAGCTCGAAAGTTATTTACCACCTTCACCTTCGATTTATTGATACTAGATGTTATGTTACCTGGTGAAACAGGTAAAGAATTTGCACGTATGGTACGTGCTAAGTCAGATGTACCAATATTAATGCTAACTGCTATGGGTGAAGTAGAAGAAAGAATAAGCGGTCTGGAAAGTGGAGCAGATGATTATCTCTCTAAGCCTTTTGAACCTAGGGAACTATTATTACGTGTTGGTAAGATTATCTCAAGAAGTACTACAAAAGAACGAGATAATGCAAATAATATCATTTGTTTTGGAGAATGTGAATTTAATTTAGTTAACCATCGGTTAACTAAAGGAGGTATAAATATATTATTAACTCAAACTGAAGCGAATTTATTATTTATTTTAGCCCAAAATTTTCATCAAATAGTCTCACGTAGTACACTCGCTAAATTATGTGGTGGGATAAATGAGCGTTCTGTAGATGTACAAATTATTAGGTTACGTAACAAAATTGAGAATGATCCCAAAAAGCCATTATATGTACAATCTATTAGAGGTGAAGGATATATATTATATAAATAATGTTTATGGAATTGTGGCAATCAGATCTTTGGTTGGTAATTTTGTCATAAAAATTTGTCTGCGTTCCTCAAAAAATTTTTTGATTATGACAGTTCCATTATCTATAAAATTCTTGAACCCATTCGTGTAAAGGCTCCCATACGGATTTTCTAGCTTCTTTACCAATAATCATGCCTATATGTCCACATGCTGGAGATATTAATGTATGATTAGGTAACACAGTTGTAAGCTGAGTCGCAGAAGAATATGGTACCATCCTATCATATTTAGGAGCTATAATTAATACCGGTAATTTAAAATTTGATACAGTGGGACATAGTGTATGCAATAAATCCTCATCTCCTTTATAAAGATTGATAACTTCATGTAAAACTTTATTTGTAACAGCAATTCCATCATTAACCCAGTGTTCTGCAGCAATAAATAGACTAGCTTCTTTAGAAGTTTTATTAGAATTTGCAAAATTAATGAATTTTTTATATATTTGAGCTTGGTTGGCAAAGTAAAATAACAATCTAATTAATTCAGGAGGGATTAAATCATATTGATCAATTATATATTCTAAATGTTTTGTAATATAAGGAAAGTAAGGATTTTGCTTAATATACCACGGTGTAGCAAGTAATACTATACCATTTACATTACTATTTTTAATACCAGCGGATAGGGCTAAAAGTCCTCCTATACAATATCCAGCGAGCAATATGGGTTTATTATATTTTTTAGTTAAGAAATTAATTATATTGATAACGCGTTGATTAATATAGTTTTGGCAGCAAAACTTTATTTCACGTTGGATAGGATTGTTCCAGACTAGCATAAATACATTGATATTTTGTTTTGCTAAAAATCTTACTAGGCTTTGTTCCTCGGTTAAATCTAAGATATAATGTTTATTAATTAATGATGGTATAAATAATATTATAGGATCATTTTTATTAAATTTCTTATAGCACAATAGTTTTGCTGACCCTAAAGTATAAAGAGGTTTAGGATCAAGAATTAATCTATTACGTGGTGATTTAAGAAATATATTCATACCAGTAATAAAATCATTAAAAGAACTAAGCTGGGTAATATTAAGCACTGATTATCTATATTAAATTGTATGTTTTATAGAAAATATTACTATTATACTGTAATATATTATATTCTTAAACTAGTTTTATTAGGTGCAGAGACTAGTAAAGAATATTTATTAATATACTACGATTTTTAAAATCGTTATGAAATTTTGCTTACAGCTTTAAAATACCGTCAAAGCATTTGAATTTGCAGACACAGTTAGCTCAAAGCTCTCCTACTAATTGTAGAATTTGCTCTATCGCTCCTCGTCCCAAATACAACTCAATTTACTATAGTTTATATATTAAGCTAATTATAGGCTATTTATTAATAAATAAATATTTTAGGCTTATATTCATAAAAAATTAACTATTTAGATGGTATTATTATAGATATGGTTAATAATATAGAAAGCCTTAAATTCTTAATTAAGGAGAATATTATGATTCACCCTTTAGAAAAAGTAATTTTTGCACCAGCTTCACCTGAATCTAATGAGATTGGATTGAATGGTGAAAATACTGCGAATTTAGATAATTAATTTTGACGCTCTAAATAACTATTATGATTATGCAGAATAATTAATTTATATTATATAAATAACTAAATTATAGAGAATTAAAATACATAAATGTTAAATATTTAGTTTTCAGAACAGAACTCAGTTTTAGTAACGCTTTAATGTATTTTTATTATATGGGATTGTTAACAAAATCTTTATTATTAGTAAATTAAGTTGTATTTGGGACGAGGATAGATAAAGGGAATCCTACAAATATAGCAGTGTCAAATGGAGATGACACTCGGAATGAGGAGCCTACGCCTACTATAGTAAAAACAGTTGAAGTTTGATACAAGGAATGAGGAGCAAAGCCTACTAATTGCTAGGTGAGCAACGAATGACGCCGTATGCAAATTCAAATGTTTTTACTATAATTGCTAGGAGAGCGACACATGACGACATATGCACCTTCATTTGAAACTACTATAGTAGGAGAGCTTTGAGCTATAGCAAAAGCAATTCAAAATAATACGAGACGTGAGGCGCAAAGCAAAGCGTAGAAATAATATTGTAGGCAACGAACAACAAAGTAATATTTAAATTGCAACAGCTATAACCGCGTCCCGAATTCAAATCAATTTACTATAGCAATATTTGAAACTAATTTTATGCTATATTTCATATTCTAAATATTTCCTATTCGGGAGGTAATATGTACATTCATAATGCAATCAATAATTACTTAGACAATAATAAATTTGTACATTGTGGAGGTAAATGTATTGATATACCGTTTTACCATCACCCACATAAGTTAAGATATGTAGACATGGTAGAGTTTACATCTTTGAAAGACCCTACCAGAGAACAATATATAATTAAATTAGATAATGGATTTGAAGTAAAAACTGACAATTATATTATAGGATTTTTATATGATGGTTGTGATAAAGAAAAACAACGTATTGATGTTATATCAGCATATAAATTAAGGGAAATAGATAATAGCAAAATTGTTATACCTGAAGATGTAAAGTGTGTGGATGTTTGTCTATTAGGTAATACAAATTGTGTTGAAGAATAATATGTAGTAAGAGAAGTTGGGGGATGCTACGTTGTCATCCATAGCCCATATATTAGTATATACGCTTTGCTCTTCATTCTTAGTGACAATCCCATATAAAAAAATATTTATTTACTCAAAATTATGAGACTTAATAGCCTGTTTAGCAGGTAATTTTGTTAAAATGCTGTCTATTATACCTGCGGGTAATAAACTTATACAGCGTACTATCAAATAAAATAAATACGGAAAAGCAATTAATGAAGGATTATATTTTAATTTTTCTTTAATGATAGCTGCAGCTTTATCTGCGGTTATTATAAATGGCATAGGAAACTTGTTCTTAGATGTTAGAGGAGTTTTAATATATCCAGGGGTAATTACGGTAATTCCTATATTATGAACAGCTAATAGCCCCCTTAATGCTTCTCCATAAACTTTTACAGCAGCTTTACTAGCTGAGTAAGATGGGCAGTTTGGTAAACCACGATATCCAGCTAAAGAGCTAATAATGGCAATTTGTCCATGATTATTTTTAATGCATTGTGGTATAACAGGTAAAATGGTATTGAGTACTCCATGTAAATTAGTATCAAATACTTGCTCAATTTGCTCTAAAGATTCCATACCATTTTCAGAGCCGGCAGATATACCCGCATTAGCAATTACCAAATCAAGGCTTAAAGTTGATAACCATTCACTCATAGATTCCTTATTTCGTACATCTATAATTTTAGTATAAGTTTTGGCCCCTTGTATCTCGCAATTAAATGCTATTTGCGATAAGCGTTCTTGATCTCTGGCAATTAAAAATAAGGTTATGCCGGGTTTAGCATAAGCCTGAGCTAAACTAGCTCCTAGGCCACTACTTGCACCGGTAATTAAAATAGTTTTAGGTAAATATGCCATAATTACTCTAGACTAATAAAAGGTTAAATAATATAGTGCCAATTTATTGAATACAATATTTATTATATTTTAAGATGAGTAATATACAAATAAAACGTCATGGCTTAATGTTTATTTTATCTTCACCGTCTGGTGCAGGTAAGACTACTCTTGCACGGCATTTACTAGATAATAGCGACAATTTAGTAATGTCTGTATCGGTTACTACGCGTTTAAAAAGACCAGAAGAACGTGAAGGTATAGATTATTATTTTATTAATAAACATCAGTATGATACCATGATTCTCAATAATGAATTACTTGAGCATGCGCGTGTATTTAGTTATTATTATGGTACTCCAAGGCAAAAGATTGAAGAAATTTTGGCAAATGGTATAGATGTATTATTTGATGTTGATTGGCAAGGTGCAGCCCAATTAAAGAAAAAAGCTCCAGATCAAGTTGTAAGCGTGTTTATTTTACCTCCATCAATGAAAGTATTAGAACAAAGACTTAGAGGTAGAAATCAAGATCTTGCAGACGTATTACAGGAAAGAATGGCTGGTGCTAGTAATGAAATTAGTAATTGGGTTAGCTATGATTATGTTATCATTAATGATAATATTGAGGATAGCATGAAAAAAATTATGTCTATCTTAGAAGCAGAACGCTTAAAAAGAAAAAGGCAAATAGGTTTAGATGACTTTATAAATGAGTTATTAAGTTAGTAATGCGCACTTCATCTACAAATTTAATACATGATTATATCAAAAATCTTTTTGCTAAAGAGGATGAGTTGTTATTAAAAATTGATAATAACATAAAGAAATTTGATTTACCTATACATATAAGTCCTGAGGAAGGTAAATTATTATACTTATTATTAAGCATAATACAAGCACGCAAGGTAATAGAAGTAGGTACATTAGCTGGTTATTCTACTATATGGATTGCTAGAGCGCTTATTGATGGCGGAGAAGTGCATACCATTGAACATGACCAAAAAAGGCAAATTCTTGCTGAACAAACTTTCAGAAATTTTCGTGGTAACAGCAAAATTATATTGCATAAAAAATCAGCAAAAGAGGCATTAAAAGAATTATCAGGTGAGGCACCTTTTGATGCAATTTTTATTGATGCGGATAAAGTAAATTATCCAAAATATCTCGATTGGGCAGAAGAAAATTTAAGATATAGAGGCTTAATTATAGGAGATAATACCTTATTATCAGGTTCTGTATATGGTGATCGGCAGTATGATAAAAGAATTAGCAATACTGCCAAGGAAGCAATACATGAATTTAATTTAAGATTAGCCGATGAAAAAAAATATATAAGTATTTTGTTACCCTCCCAAGATGGAATTACTATTGCTCTTAAAATATTCTAGTAACTGTGGAACTGTTAACAAAGTCTTTATTAGCAATCTTTTGATCTAATTTTATTCTATATTTCAATAATTTTTAATAAATAGTATATAAATCTCCTAATAGGGTGGTATTTTCTTGTTCCAAATCTGTATCATGAATTATAGTTTTGTTTATAATATTAAATGTCAGCTCCAAATTATTAAATTTTAATTTTGTGTCTGGTAGTATTTCCTTTAAGTTCAGGCCGTTCATTATAACCAATGAATTATTATGATAAGTTAAGGTTACTTCTTCTATATTCATAGGAAAGCTAATACCTAATTGAGTCATTCCTTCTCCGAAATTTACATATAATAGATCTTTGATATTGACGAGATCAGATATATTATCAAGCGCCCATATTTGACCATTATTAATTGCATATTGAATATTATTAATCACAATATCCTGGTTATAGTTAGGAAAGTGATGTAGAATTCTTGTGTTATTACATTTTATAAATTCATAAAATATTCCATCTTCATATACAAAACTATAGTTGTCAGTATTACTTAAATAATCACTATTACCAATAATTTTCTTATTACCTATTTCTCGTTTGTAAGTAAATATACCTAGAAGATATCCTTCTATATTAATGTTATTATCGTTATAATGAGTAATTATTGATGTCGTAGTTTCAGAGTTCACAATATTTAATATTTTTTCATTTATATCCATCACTAAAATTACATTGAATGTTTCTAATTTACCGTTAAAAGTTATAATAATATTTTTTGAAACGATATTCTTAAACAAACATTTTTTATTGAGAATAGAAAATTCTAAATCAATTTGAGAACTGTCTTCTTCCTTATATCTAACAATATTTCTCAGTACATCATCCATATTATTTACTGTTATATTATAAATAATACCGCCATTCGCAATTTCACTTTTATGTATACCAATCGCATCAACCGATGGAGATTGCACATCTATAACAAAAGCAGATTCTTTATGAGTAATAGTTATATTACCAAATACAGTTATATTAAAAGTTTGGGTATTATTCTCAATTTCTAAGGTACTATTTGCATTTAGTCCCTGTACATTAAAAACTTCTAAATGTTTTGCCCCAAAAATTTGTTTCTGACTGATGATATGATGATTATATGTTATGCTTAAATATTTCTTATCAGAAAGTAAATATATATTACTTTCAGTATAACTTTCTTGGTCATTAATCTTATTTATTGTTATATGGCGTGCTATACCATAAGTATAGTAATAATCGGTATTGTTTAAATTGTGATCAAAAATAAAGTTTATTTTGGTGTAACTATTCACATCATAAATAGCACAAGGGCTATGATTATCTATAGTGTAAGAAGTTATCACTCTATCATTATCAGACATTACACTGAGTTCTGCATTATTCTTATGTAAAGGATAAAATACTTTATATTGCTTAGCCAAAACTAAAATGTGAAATGTGTAAGGCATAGAATTATTATAACTTATATTACTATCTATTTCTATTAAATGCACTTTGTTAATGTAATCCATGGTTTTAAGACCATTTGCCTTAATCTTCATATGAACGCTTCCAAAAACTGGATTATAATGTAGAAATATATTATTTAATTGATGTGAATTTTTATTAATATACACTGCAGTAAATCCTGTATTTTGTAAAATAGGAGATTTATTTGTAGTAAATGGACATACATCACTTCCTTTATCTAACTGCGGTACTCTACACCACTCTTCCTTTTGTTGCTTGAAATGATCTAAAAACCAATTATTGGATTCTAACCTCACAATTTTTTGATTCGTAAATTCACTAAAACCAATATCTGAATTTTGTGGTGATATATATAGCTTTTTAATTGCCCATTCTTTACTTTTGATTCCAGTCGTATAACATTTTTTATTTACATTAAATGCCGGCCCCCATATACTAGCTTTAGTTTTAGTATAAAATTTTACTGTTAATTTATATATATCTTCCCTAATGTCTAAATCGTTACAGGCTTTATGAGCTGCGATCTTCTTATTTATCTGATTTAAGATCTTTATGGGTATATGTTGTTCATCTATATACTCCCAGACATCTTTATCAATTTTTGGTATTTGTACTATTTGCCAACCTAAATATTTATTGTATGATAAATATTCTTGTACTAAACTTCTCTCATCAAAAATTCTGGTCAACCTATCTTGCTCAAAACCTAACTCCATTAAAAACGCATCTAAATAAGAAATATCTAGATTATATTCTTTTTTAAATTCATATGTTTCAAAAATTAATTGTACAGCAAATGATATTATCCATAATGGCATTGTTTCTATACCTAGTATATCCATTATTAGTAATCCTGCATTTTCATACTGTAACATCAAAGAGATCTTAAATTTCTCTTTTCGAGGATCATCATCAGGCATTTGATTTAATTCTTTATGTAGTTCTATAATAGAGTATATAGTATATATTTTCATTATTGGATTACTTAATGTTTTGACTACTTGTATATGATTAATCACCTTATTCAGAACTACATTAGATGTAATATCCCCACCTACCATTACAATTGTTTCTACTAAAGGTGTATAATTATGCAAATTTATAGATTTTATTAAGGTAGGTAGAAAAAACAATGTTTGTAAACCGGTTTCCTTCAGTACTTTATTGCTAGAAAATTTTTGTAGTAAATTTTGGTAAGATTTAACTATATCATGGGCTAGAGATTCTGGTATGTTATCCTCAAATTTTATATAGTCCTCTAACAGCTGCTGCGATAGTTTTGATAACATTAATAGGTCAATACTTCCTTGGACATTTATTATATAGTAAATTAAGTTGATAAAGACATGATATATGATATATTAAAAAGCTCATAAACCCAAAACAGTAGAAGCAATGGCATATTCCTTAGATTTACGTAAAAAAGTAATTCACTATGTTAATAAAGGTTATACCAGAGAAGAAGCTGCAAGAATTTTTGGCATAGGTGAAAGAACAATTTATAGATGGTTATCGAGATCGAAATCCGGGAATTTAGCAGCCACACGAGCAGCTAAGCCATGGAAGAAGCTTGATCCAATCAAATTATTAAACGAGGTGTCTAAAAACAGCAATTGGCTATTATCTGATTTTGCAAAGGTTTTTAATGTGTCTACAGCTGCTATCTGTTTGGCATTCAAGACTTTGGGGATCACACGAAAAAAAAGACCACACTCTATCGTGAACGGGATGAAGCAAAACGGCAATTATTTTTGGCAGCTATCGCAAACTATAAAGCGGAAGATATAGTTTATATTGATGAGAGTGGAATTGATAGCTATTTGTACTATTCTTGGGGATACAGTCTCAGAGGAAGTAAAGTTTATGGTGATATCTCAGGTAAAAAACATGATCGAGAAAGCTTTATTGCAGGTAAGGTTGGGAAGAAAATTATTGCGCCAATGTGTTTCAAGGGCACATGTAATACAGAAGTTTTTAACGAGTGGGTTAGTCAGTGTTTGGTGCCCGAACTAAGATTTGGTCAAGTTGTAATACTTGATAATGCAACGTTCCATAAGTCAGCTAGAACTAGGAATTTAATAGAAGATATAGGCTGTAAACTTTTATTCTTACCACCTTACTCTCCTGATCTCAACCCAATTGAAAAATATTGGGCTCATTTAAAAGCTAAAATCAAACCTATCATTACTAATTTTAATAACCTTAGCGATGCTATTGATTATGGCTTCTCTATGCCATTCTCAACTTAATTGACTATATCTATCACATGTTTAACGTAATTATCCATCAAATGTTGTTCTATATTACTTAACTTTTGAGCGGCATCACTCCAAGATCCTTTTATATTATATTCCTTGATAATATGAAATAAATGTGCTTTTTCCTCTGTATTTAAATTTTGTAAGAATTCATGTAATTTATCAACTCGTAAAGTCAGCCTATATTGATTAATCTTAAAAAAATCATCATTTAATTCTTTGTGATTGATTGTTTTATTATCTATCATAAATAAGTTAATTATAGTCTCGTATGTTAGGTTACTAATCTTATGGTTAAAAGTTAATAATAGAGTTTTATCTGATAATTCCATGAGCGAGTCTATATCAGTTAAAAATAATTCTTTGAACCTAGCTTGATCCCCAGTTGTAATATATAACTTATAATCCTTATTAGAGCCATGCCACCTAAATAACTCCTTAATAAAGGAATTTAATTCTTGAGGTAAAAGTTGATTTTTTATCTTAAATAATTTTTTATAATTTAAATTAGCACTATACAATTTATAGTGATCTTCATTTCTAAGCATTAATATTGAAATTTGCCCATTATCATATATAACACTATTATATTTTCCTCTTTCCTCTTCTGTAATTTCTTTTAATATAGTAGATTCTAGACTGATGCTTTCAATCTTTCTAACCAAGCTATTATATTGTTTAAAAATTTGTGATTGATTTTTACTCCAATTATTTTTTGGAATTTTTAATATCTCTACTACATGTCCGTATAATTTAATAACTTTGCTTACCTTCGAATGTTGTTTAACATTATTATCTATCTTCCATATCTCAGACAAAAGAATATTATAATACCTGTTTATAGAAGACTGTATTATATTAGGTAACTCCTCATACTCCAATGGCTCATATGACACTCTATTTTCTTCTTTACAATTTATAGCGCGCTTTCTTCTAAGATTACTGCAATGACCAGAACTTTCACCCTCATCTAAAACCATACCTACATTACCTACAATTTTTGTAAAATCCTGGAAAGATTTAAGATATCTCCTGGAAGCAAGACTAGCTTTATGTTCAGATAATATATTTATTATTTCGGGATTAAATTTAATCATCGCTAAGTCTAAAGGAGTTTCCCCTTGTAGTGTTTTAACATTAATAGCCGCACCATGTGCAATTAACTCTTTTACTATTTTTGTATTTCCCTTATTGGCTGCAAAATGTAACGGTGTCTCACTGTCTACGGTTCTGCTGTTTACATTTGCTCCATATTTAATTAGTTCTCTTACTATTTCTATATCTCCATTCTCTGCCGCTAAATGGAGAGGAGTCTTATGATAGGTTGTTTTAAGGTTAGCATCTGCACCATATTTAAGGAGATTTTTTACTATTTTTATATTTTTATTCTTGGTTGCCATATATAAAGGAGTAACATTCTCTAGTGTTTTAATATTAATATTTGCTCCATGCTTAATTAATTCTTTTACTATTTTTATGTAACCATTATCTGCAGCAAAATGTATAACAGCTTTACCCTCTATTGTTTGTGCATCAATAGGTGCCTCAGATTTTATTAATAATTTTGCTATTTTTGTATAGCCTTTTTCTGCCGCAAAATGTAGGGCAGTTTTCCGATTTATTGTTTTGCTCTTTACATCTGCACCATATTGAATTAATTTTTTTATTATTTTTATATCTTTCTTCATTACGGCAAAATGCAAGGCGGTTTCACCTTGTGTTGTTTTGGCATTTATATCTGCAGCAGCTTTAATTAATTTTTCTACCATAGTTAAATTTCCAATATTGACAGCAAAATGTAATGGAGTCTCACCATTTACTGTTCTGCTATTTACATCTATACCTGCATCAATGAGACGTGATACGAATCTCTTATATAAAATTGCATAATGTAGAAGATTATGATCATACTTATCTGTAATATTAACGTTTATATTCAGCAAATGTAATAAGACAGATTTTATATTCTTCTTTACCACTAAACTTAGTAATGTATCGTTATTCTTGATATTATTTAAAAAAGATATCTGCTTGAGATCATTTTGAGTTAAATAATTAATATCTTTAAAGCTTATACCTTTGTTAGTTAGTAATTTTAAGATATTACTACTGAGCATAATCATAACTTTTTGATAATCTATTTCCCCTAATTCAATAAAGCCTTGATTGCTATTACCAGGGTAAAAATTACGTGCACTATAAAACAGTGTAAATAGCTTATTCGGGTATTGCATATTAGAGTGCATAAACAATAATGTGTTTAATAACTCATAGTTATGTACTAAATATGACATTTCAGTATCAGATAACAGTCCTGCATTTACAAATGCATGCTTTTCTACATTACTAGTGCTTTGATTTTGCTGTCTACTTGCTTCTACCCTTTGTTGTTGCTCTCTAATATTAGATTGTAATTTTTCGTTAAGCTCTCTACGATAACTCTCAATAATTGTGTGATGTTTTTCTTCAGAACTATTATAATATTCCATGGCATATTTTTGTTCAAGTTCATCCCACCCAGCGCTGCTCTGAACATCTGAAGTTTGAAGTGAGAATATTTTATCATTAATATTGTATAAAATATTTTCATTTATTAATTTTGCAGTTTCTTTATATATCCTGCTTAGATCTTCTTTAGTAATTTGTTCTGTATATTTATTAGCAATAGAGTTTTGTTCAAAATTTTTTTTTGTTTCGTTCAATTCTTTTACAGAGTCATTTAATATGGGTAACTCTTCTAATTCTGGTATAGAATTATGGTCTAAATAGGTTGTTAAATGATGTATAAATTTTTTTTGTTTATCGTACTGAAGAGGTATAATATCTTCGGTGATATAATCAATTTGACTCTCAATTATTTTGAAAAACTCTATTCCTGCTAATCTAAAATCTTCCTCTTTCATACTTGACCTCTTGATTAGGATTATAGCTTATCTGCACAATATATACCAAAAATAACGTTATTGCAAAAAATGTAATGAAATTAATCCTTCAGCAAAATATATATCAATAGATTAAGAATATTATGAAGGTAGTGAAATGAGGTCTATAGTTTTTTCATCTTCCTTAGCAGATAGGAATGATGAGCAAAACCTATGCTTTGTTAGGTTAGCGAAGAGTTACGTATATGCTAACTATAAGTTTAAAATATGCTATAGAACAATTAAAACTTCTCTAGTGTTTTCATGTAATTGGCATTTCTTTAATTATATTCTGATATAAATTTTTACCTTTATTTATATTTGACTATTATAAATAATTTATATATAAATACTTATATAATTATTTAAAATTCTATTAATAATAAGGAATATTATGGCTCCTATACTTTTAACATTATTAACTCAAGCTCTAGCTGTAGGCTTAATATGTGATATGGCTACAATGGCATTAGGAGGAAGTGCAAGGATCACTACTGGATTAATTAATGCTACTACTAACTTAGCTTTTAACATCATAGGAGGAGTAGGTACTGCTGGACTTAATGTAGCAGGTAACATAGTCTCTAATGTATTTAATCAATTTCCTAAAGCAACCGTAGGCGCGATAGCCCTAGGAGCTGCATATTATTATATGCCAACATCACCTTTATTAGCTTTAAATTCATTGCCACTCCCTCTAGTTGCAGGGACAGCTCTTGCATTATATGCTTGCAAAGAACCTATGAACCATGTTTGGAACTATATAACTAACGGTAGAAATCATAACCTTGTCAATCACAATGCGCATAGAGTATATGATCCTGCAGTAAATCAGAGGTGGATACAACAGATAGATCAGGAAAGAATGGCTGAACCACAAAGAAATTTTCGAGAAGAAGTACAATTCCAAAGAGACCTAGCTACAGCTCTCGAAAGATCCAGATGGGAAAGATAATAAACATATC
Source organism: Rickettsiales bacterium Ac37b (assembly GCA_000746585.2). Taxonomy (NCBI): domain Bacteria; kingdom Pseudomonadati; phylum Pseudomonadota; class Alphaproteobacteria; order Rickettsiales; species Rickettsiales bacterium Ac37b. The sequence goes on along the minus strand of CP009217.2, from coordinate 1,320,634 downwards.
ATATTTGCCTATCTTACACTTCTCCCCTAGGAGAAGTGTAAAGCATATTATCTCTTATATTATATACCAACTTAATTTCCTATCTTATCCTATTTATTATTAATTTATCTATATACTAATTTAGTAATAGTTAATTTTTATATATAATAATTGACAATTGTTAATAATTTATATATAATAATTCTAAATTACATAAAATAGTAAATAAGAGGTAATATTATGATTAATGTAGGATTAACATTATTAACTCAAGTTTTAGCCATCTGTTTAGTAGGTGATGCAGCTATAATGGCATTAGGTGGACGCCCTAGGCTCACTACCGGCTTAATGAAATCCGCTGCTAATTTGGTTTGCGATACAATTGGAGCAGTACTTTTTACTATAGCTAAGGGTGGAAGTAACTTATCTATGAGTATGCTCAGCAATTTGCCTAATAAAATAGCACCAGTTGCTATAGCTGCAGGATGTGCCTATTTTTTGATGCCTACATTATCTTTATTAGCCGTAAGTGCACTTACACTTCCTATAATTGCAACAGGTGCAGCCATTGCAATATATGGACCTAAGGGTGCTATTACAAAGACTTGGAACTATATAACTAACAATAATCAAAATAATAGCCCTCCTGTAAATACAGCCAATAATGCACAAACTGCTCAAAATGGAGTAAATACTCCTCAAGTAAATAATAACCCAAGATGGGCAGCACGTATAGATCAAGAGAGAAATGCACCTCAAAGAAAATTAGCTCCATCAAATGGTGTATAGTAAATTAAGCTCTATTTGGGACTAGACTCAGATAAAAAATTATAAGAGAGATTGGCTATATATATAAGATATACTCTTTTTTTTCATTACCGCAAAAGCAAGAAAAAATAATTACTTTTTTTACCTCTCCTTCGGGAGAGGTGAAATAAGTATGTGCCTTTTATAATTAATAATTCTAACTTAAATATTTTTTAGTTTTCCTCACCTCTCCCTTAAGGGAGAGGTCGTGTAAATGCTTGCATTTATACGGGTGAGGGTTTAATAAATCTAATTATTTAATATACCCCTCATCCGCTCAAAACTGAAGTTTTTCATGACTTCTCCCCTAGGGGAGAAGTGAAATAAGTATGTGCCTTTTATAATTAATAATTCTAACTTAAATATTTTTTAGTTTCCTCACCTCTCCCTTAAGGGAGAAGTTAAATTTAGGTCCTTCTATCCAATATTTCTGCAATTTCGTACATTATATTCTGTCTTTGGTAGGGCTTTTTGATATAGGTGACAATGCCAAGTGTGAATGCTCTTTCAATTTCGGCACTATCGGAAGAACCAGTCTGTAAAATAATAGGAATTTTAGCAAGCTCTGGGTTCTGCTTGATCTCAGCTAGTACATTTAATCCATAAATATCTGGCATCATTAAATCTATTTCCTTAGAATGTTCTTTCAGATATTCAAGGCCGGCAGCGCCACCAGCTGCTTTATGGAGATTATAACCACTTCCAAAAAGTAGTAATTCCATACTCATTAAGCAGGCATCTTCATCATCTATAATCAAAATGTTAGCAGTTTTAGTAGTTTGGGTAGCAGGTTTTATAGGTATTTCGACATTATTTTCTGCAATAATATGATGGCCGTCCATTTGTTTGGCCTGCGATATTGGAACAACAAAGTTAAAAGTTGCGCCCTTATCTTCATTATTTTCAGCCCAGATTTCACCATGATGCGCCTCAATAATTTCTTTACATATCGCAAGGCCAAGGCCAGTTCCCCCTGCTTTAGTTTTGGTCTTACTGCTTTGAACAAAGACCTCAAAGATAGTATATAATTCATTTTCAGGAATGCCTACCCCTTCATCTTTAATAGTAAAATGATAAGCTTCATTTTTATTTTGATCATCATAGGTGATTTCAGAAAGCTTTAAAGAAACAGTTAGAGTAGAGTTATTTGGGCTAAATTTGATGCTATTGACAAATAAATTACGAAGAACTTGACCTATTCTTTCTTTATCTGCCAGTATAAATGCTTCTTTTAAAGGAGTAAAATTAATTTGGAGCTGCTTGCCATTAATATATAGGGTTTGAGCTTCGTCAATCATCTCAAGTATGATAAGATTTAAATCTACCTTCTCTAAACTAAGCCTCATCTTTCCTGCTTGGAACTTAGAAAGATCAAGGAGATGGCTAAGAAGTGAAGACAATCTTTTGGCATTGCTTGCGATTTTACTAGCTAATTCATATTTTCGCTCATCGTTAAACTCTTTCCAGTGCTCAACAAGGGAAGTTGAAATCACAGTAAACCCTTGCATCGGCGTCCTAATCTCATGACTCATGTTATTGAGGAACTCTGTTTTGGCTGCTAAGGCTTGCTGAAGCTCGACCGTGCGTTCCTCTACTTTTTGTTCTAGGGATTCGTTAGCAAGTTTCACTTCTGCATGAGCTTGTTCTAGCTCCATAGTTCTTTCTTGGACTTTATGTTCTAGCAATTCATTATGTAACCGTATATTTTGAGAGATATAGTCCTTCATATTTTGATAGCTTTCTTTTTTATAAGCAAATAAACCTCCTATAATAATTACAGCAAAATAAGTAGCTACTATATCATATAAAGTTATTTGTCCTGTATTTATAACTAACTTGTAAGAAAAAACATAAGTAAATAGAAATAAACCTAGGCTTGAACCTAGAAGCAAAATTAACAATGCAACTTTAATATTAACCAAAAGTACTAAAAAAAATGCTGCAGATACACAATTCATTAACCATACAGCAGAAGCATGATTTAATAATGTCATGAAAGTGAAAAAGAAAGGTAAACAATATAAAAGCACTGTATACCAATATAATTTTTTATGAAAATTTAATGGTAAAGTGTAGAAATTATTAAATAATAAAGGAAGGCATAAGATACAGGCTATACTTCTTAAAGTTATTTTATTGATAATTTCTGTAGAATGATAATCAAAAATAAAAAAATATAATAAATGATTCAAAATCATAATAATACCAAAGGTTTGCATTATATAGGTATTATTATCCTTATTATTTATATAACTATTAATTGCTTGATTTACACTATAAAAAATTAATCAAAGGATCATTGAGTAATTATTAAAGCTTTATGATTCTATCTATTAATAATCAAGTATAAGGAGAAATAGTTTAAACAAAATTAAAAATTTAATTTATATTTCAATAAATCTAATTTATAGATTATTATGTATCAAGCTATAAACTCAGAAATTAAAGTTAAAAATGTTGTTAGATAAATTTTTCCACATTTCAAGTTGATGGTTTTTAATGAAATTAAATCCTGTAACAATTTTTTCAGGGTATATATTGTAGATATCGTGTAATTTTGTTTTTGTACTTTCAAAATGTTCTACACGTGTGTGAATTTTGAAAAAAATTTATCCAGAGCTACTGATGTTTAAAGACTCTACCATATTCATTAAGTATACATAATCAATATTATCAAGACGTTCATAGGCAGAGAGTGCTGCAAAACGTTCATCGGCGTCATGGGCATGTAACCACTTTAAATGGCCACGATTAAAATCTTGGAGAAAAGGTAAGTAATTTTCTTCATCAATTAATTCTTTTTCAAGGTTTGCTCCTACACTATTTGCAAATTCTATATATAATTGCTCATGTGACTTAGAGGAGCTATTTAATTCTTCAGAAATATTTTTCAATATAATATCTTTAGTCTCTTTATCAGTTGCATGATTGCCAATATACCAAAGAAAATCATGGAAATGTCCTCTAGCATGGTAGAATATCTTTGCAAAATAGATACATTGTTGAGAAGACCATTCTTTAGTATATTGAGTCTTAAATAAAGGAATTTCCTCTATTTTATCTTTATATTCCTTATCCCAATTAATTAAAAAATTTTCTAAATTCGTGTTCTCTCTGTTGAATATAAAATTAAGTCAAATAATACTTTTAAATATACATTAATATTGATAACTATATATAAAGATTTACTTTTGTTATTGAAATATAGGTTAATTTTTATTAATAATGATGTAATTGTGTAACTTAAAAAGCTAACTCAAGATAAAATTAGGAGTTTAGTACATCCCTAGCTATCCCTTTTCACGGGTATGGCAAAAAAGGAAGCAGGAATGAGAAAGAAGGGGTACGCCAGAATGATAAAAAAATTGTTAATAAAGGCTTTGTTAACACTCTCATAATCTCTTAGAAAGTTTTATCCGGTAGTATTATAATATAGACAATGTCTGAATAACTACCTATACTCAAAAACACTATTTAACATCGTAACTCATAAAACTATGTCTACAGTAGATCATGAAGAAATAGAAAAGTTTGCTAAAATTGCTACCGAATGGTGGAACCCTGAAGGCAAATTTAAGCCATTACATATGTTAAACCCGATACGCATTCAATATATTAGAGACCAAATAATTAGCCATTTTAATATTAAATCTCAAGATTATTGTCCTCTAAAGGAACTGCAATTGTTAGATATAGGATGTGGGGGGGGATTAATAGCTGAACCTATGGCTAGATTAGGAGGAACAGTAACTGCAATAGATGCAAGCAACACTAATATAGAAATTGCGACTGAGCATTCTAAAAATGCAGGACTCAGTATAAATTACTTACACAATACTGTAGAAGAACTTGCCAATTCTAAGCAAAAATTTGATATAATTTTAGCACTAGAAATTATTGAACACGTAGCAGATATAGATCAATTTATCAGTGCGTGTAGAAGTTTACTTAATTCTTCTGGTATTATGTTTATATCTACTCTAAATCGTACAGTAAATTCTTTCTTACAATCTATTATTGCTGCAGAGTATATTTTACGCTGGCTTCCGGTTGGTACTCATAACTGGAGTAAATTTATTTTACCATCAGAACTCTCCAAATATTTAAGACAGCATAATCTTGAGCCTAGAGAGATTAAGGGTATAAAATTTAACCTTCTACAACAACATTGGTATCTGAGCGAAGATATTAGCAATAATTATATAATGTATATCTGTTAAATCAAGTTAACATCCAAATTTACAATTTTCATGGTTCTTATAGTAAATTGATTTGAATCCGGAACGATTATAGCTGTGGCAATTTACTATAGCATCTAAAACATATTTCAAACAAACTGAGAGGGGTATTTTTTTGTATCTTTTATATTAAATATTTCATTATTTTGTAATTTTATAAAATTCTAATACATTTATGTGTTATTAATTGATTTATTAATAAATATAGTATATATAATATAAATATTTAATTACGCTTAAGCTAATATCATGGAGGATAATATGAATTTTGAAGATCTATACCAAGAAATAATTGCTGCAAGTCAAAAGAGTAATTTTGATATGTTTATCAATCCTGATGAGCTAACACCAACAATTGCTGAGAAATTGAAATCATTATCTCATGAAGATATAAATAAAACAGATAAAGATGGTAATACCATATTACATATTGCAGCTTCTGGCATTAACGTTATGTTACTTGAAGTTTTATTATCGGATTCTCGTATTAACGTAAATAGCCAAAATAATAAAGGTGATACTGCTTTACATATAATAGCTCGCAAGAGCTGGGGAAAAACTCCATATGACGCAATAGATAATAATGATGTTGGTGATGATATGTTACAGGTTATATTTAAGCATACTAAAAATATTAATCCAAACATCCAAAATAATAAAGGTGATACAGCTTTATCGAGTATGATTTATGAAAATTTTAGGGATAAGAGCATTAGACCTAAACCCATTAAGCAGTTTTTATTAAACAATAATTTTCAAGGATATGTTAATTTAGATATAGTAAATGAAGAAGGTAAAACTGCCAGATATCGTCTACAAGAGTATTGTAGTAATTCTCAATTATTACCTCATGGCGAAAGGACAAAAATGCAGCAAATAATGAAAGAGTATAACACTCTGATGAATAAAACAACCAATTTAGTATCATGGATTATAGAACATTTTCCATCCCCTGATTCGCCTAGTATAAATCTTCCGGATCCAAAATCTTCAGATGTTATTAGTCATCTAAAAATATATGAAAATAATAGAAATTTATTAGTTAGCTTTTTTGAAACAACCCATAACATGAACAAAAAAAATATAAATGAGTGTTTAAATAGAGTAGATAATTATATTAGCTGTAATTTCGCGGTGTTAACTAAAATATGTAATAGTTGGGAATCAAGAGTAGGTAACAAAACTCTAAAACTACCTCCTGAGATTCAGTATAATATCTTTAAGCATTTAAAGCTAAGTGATGTCAAAGAAGATAATATAGTACCAAGATCTAGGTAAGTTAAAGATTATAATATAATTATAAAAGTGGAGTGATTATACATTACATCCACTTTTAATCTTTTAATCCAATCATGGTAATTATTTCAAAGCTAGCTTCAATCTTGTTCTCATCATCGAAAAATTTACTTTTATATATTTCGTCAGCTTTCATTAAAACTTTTTTGCCTAGATAATTTCGAGTGTTATTATATAATATATTAGTTGCGCCCATATAACGCAAATCATACATCAAATGTATGATATTATCATAGCTCACAGTAATTACATAACTATCAACTACAGGTAAGCTAAAGCCTGCTCTTTGAAGCACTGCGCCAATATCTTTAATATCCACAAATGGTATAATATGTGGGCTCACTCCAGTACCTGTAAAAATTTCAGCTTCAAGTAGTGCTTGACGTAATTCGTATAAAGTATTCCCACCTAACATAGATGCCATTAATATACCATTATTTTTTAAACTATTTTTAAGCTGAACTAAAGTCCCAACTAAATCATTAACAAAATGAAAATTAAAAACACTTACAACCAAATCAAAAATATTATCTGCAAAAGGTACCCATTCTGTATCACCTATAACTTTTGGTTTACTACTTACAGAATGGTTAAATATCTCTATTGCACAATCAAAATGTATAATTTCCTTATCTTGATGGGTTTTTAATAATTGTTTTGTATGACATCCTAAATCTAGTATAGTAAAAAAATCTCTATTAAAATCTTTTAACCTATCTTCTATATCCTGAGTAGCAAGTTTAATTAAAAAATCATGTGAATAAAAATTAGAAGCTATTCTATTACGTCTAAGTCGTAATAATTTCTTATTAAATAATTGCTCTACCATTCAATTTCCCTATAAAACATCTTTACAATTAACTTTTTAATTTATATGGTTAATATTAATAAATTACATTATATATAGTATAATTATTAATTTATTATATAGATACTATTATACTATAAATTATTATTAACATTAATTCTTAGACTAATAAAATGACTCAACTCGTATTCCGTCCCCATCATTTTATGTGTAGCTTGATCTTACAAGATATAGGATATTCTACTCATTTCATCAAAAATTTTAAACAAATAAGCAATATACTAAAATATGATTCTGATGCAATGATAATAGTCAAAGAAGGTATCGATTCTATTTGTACGCCATGTCCACATCATTTAAATAATCACTGCAAAAAGCAATTAGATATAACTCCCTTAGACAAGGCATATGCACGAATACTTAACCTAAAAGACGGAGATCAACTCTCTTGGAAAGAAGCTAAAAAACGTATTGGTCATAAAATGACGATAAAAAAATTTCACAGCGCATGTAAAACCTGCGAATGGAAATGTTTAGGTATATGTGAAAATGAATTACAACTTTTTTTAAAAAAATATCATAAAAATAAATAGATTAAACATTTTTATATAATATATTAATATATATTAATATATTTAGTTAATATAAAATTAAACGTTTTGTAGTAGTATTAACATTATATCATTTAAACTTATCACATAGATGGTGGGGTATATTTATGTCTAACAACAAAACAAATATATATGATATAGATTGGAAAAATACCGATAAGGCCATTAAAACTCTTAAACAAATTATTCAATCTGAAGAGAAAAAAAAGATCATACTTAATCCATATCAAAATCTTACAATAATTACCAAATATAAAAATTATAATACTTATGACTCCACATACTCTTATAGCCATAAAACGCTTAGCAACCATACACAACAAAATTCTGATTTTATGCCTAAAGTTAATTTAAACAATTATGTACCTCAATACCAAAAATATATAGGCAAATCTTACATTTTGCAGCAATACCCTTGTCAGCCTCATACTAGCACTCAATTTGTAAATTATGTTAAAGCTGGCGAAAAGGGAAATGAAATTCTGGGAGGATTGGTCAAAAATGGACCATACAAAGGACAATTCTTATTTACAGAAAGTAAAAATTTTACAGGTACCGTCATTATCCCAGAATATATAAAGACTAACAATGCCAATATCACTACAGTATATCCTGAGGAATCTATTACATTCCTAAATGGGAAAATACAAGATATTCATCAGGCTAAGCCTAGCCGATTAAAAATCCATCGTGCTCATTTTAAGGAGGAACGTAATAACAGCTTCCAGCGTGATAAGGCCATTATCCATACCTTTATAGTTAATGATGCAAAATCACATAATCAGGAAATATTTTTTTCAGATAATCCAAATAAACAAATTTCTTCGACAAAACTATCGCCCAAATACATTATATCACCTGATAGACAATTAATACAATCTATAGAAGAACAACAAAAAACTTTTATAGATAAAATTCCTATCATAAACAAACTATTTAAATCATATTATAACAACAGAATATCTAAAGCCTTTTCTTCTGAAAAATTGGCTATTTCTTTTACAGAATCACCTGAAAAATTTCACATTGCTTTATACGCTCAAAATAGAAACGGTAAACCAATGAAAATAGATTTACATAATCTCTATATATATAATAATAATTTTTATAATAAAATAGAGCAAGCGGTCCATTCTTCTTCTCGTCATATTTCTATTAATACTAACCAGCAAACTAATTATCTTAATCAAAATATGGTAGGTAATAATTCCCCCTAACATACAAACTATCAAATCTGCCAATGATGAAATCCCAATAAGCGAGAATATAAGTAAAATTATAATAGGACTTATACCAACCTTCGGCATAATAGTAATTGCTACAACAACTTTCACAACCCAAGGCATAATGTTACCTTTACTAGATTCTATTTTTGGTATTACTATTTTAACTAGTAAACAGCTCATACCTGACTCATTTCAAATGACCATTGAAGGAACAAAAAATTTAATTAAACCCATTTATGTACCAGAAAATTCCAAACAATCTCCTGAACAGGATATTTCTGAAAACCTAGCTCAAAACCAGATATTTAATGAAATTCAACCTAAAAAAGATAATAATTTTGATAACAAAATTAACCAAAATCCTAAATATTTTACAAACTCTGTCTTAGAATCAAGTAAACATACACCAAACAGAAATGTTTAACTATTACTATAGTTAATTCCCATAGGATTAAAAGCGTGGATAATAGCTCACGATATATCTGCCTGCCTAACCATATCTCTGAAATTACATTCATAATATTCGGAAACACCAAAGAAATTTATTATATGTTGTCCAGCACCTGGTTTACTTTTGGTATTGTTAGGTATTAGGCTAATGGTATCTAACTTAACTTTATTACCTTTAGAATCTATAGCTTTGATAAAATTCCGTGAAATTGATTCTAATTTTGAAAAATCTTCATAATAATAAGCTTTTTCACCTGCTTTTAATTGGTTTTTTTGATTAACACGTAAGAAATCTTTAAATCTTTCTTCGTTGTCTTTTCCTGCATATCTTTTATACCAATCATGATGTTTGGTAGGAAAAATAAGTTTTGCTACCTTTGCTTGTATAAAATCATGTAGATTATTACCCATTGTAACTCTTATAAAAAATTAATATATAGAAATAATATTTAATCACTCATTCGTAATAAAGATAATACTTCTTCATCCAGGACTTGCGAAAAGTCTTGATATGCTTGACCAACAGCATAAAAATCAGTTAATTTACATAAACATGCAATTTCATCAACATAAGGCTCTAGAATTGCTTCAATATCACTTGGTCCTACTGGAACAGCAAAAATAATCTTTTGAGCTCCGTGTTTTTTGATATAAGAGATTGCTGCCAAGGCCGTTGCACCTGTTGCAAATCCATCATCTATTATAATCACCTCTTTAGCTTCTAATACAGGGTAAGGTTTATTATTTCTATACAATTTATCTCTCTTAATTAATTCTTTTATTTCTTGATCAATAACCTTTTGTACATCTTGCATAGTTAAATTAAATTGTTTAATTAATGTTTTGTCTAAAAAGATGGTATCAGATAAAGCAATTGCTCCCATAGCAAGCTCTGGATAAGAAGGAACACCTAGCTTTCTAACAAGACATATATTTAAAGGAAGAACAAGTTCTTTAGCAATTTCATAAGCAATAGGTACACCTCCACGCGGTAAAGCTAAAACTATAGTATTAGATGCGTTTCTATATTTAGAGAGTAAAGATGCTAGTTTTTTCCCAGCGTCACAACGATCTTTAAACATTTTATTGTTCTTATAATAGTTATTGGATGATACACAAAAACCTTACTAAATAGTGGTTCTACTACCCTATAAGACTGTAATATTTTTTTATCAAACCTGCCACCATAGTTTCTAATTTATCCATAGAAACCATAATATGATTTGTGCTAGATTTTCTATTAAATTTCCCAGCCCAATACCTAGTAATCACTGGTTCACCAAGCAAGTTATAATGTATATATAATTTATAATAGGAAGTTGTAGATTGAAAGCTGATAATATTAGGACACATAGCCAATAATAAATCGGCGGCTTTATATTTATTATCCACTATAATACCATTAAACAATATTAAACATAATAGATTCCATATAATAAATTACTTCTTATATCAATAAACTTTTATCTTAATATAGTAAATTAAGTTGTATTTGGGACGAGGGTAGATAGAGCAAAACCTACAAATAGTAGGGGAGCTTTGATACGACAACGTCCCGGATTCAAATCAATTTACTATATCCCATTTTTTGTTATATCTTGGTCTATTTTCTCCACTATATTTAACTGTTCAGTCTGTACCCTATAATTATTCTTAGGATTACGTACCCTCACAAACATATTAGATTTTCTACGATTATGATTCCTAGATACATAATTGCCTACGCTTCTTACTCTTGATGAATTCACATTACTTGTCATAATCCTAGGATATTTATATCTATTTACTCTTTTTACTGGTGTACGTTTAATCGCCTGCCAATGAGATAAAACTTTTTGTGCATAAGGATGTCCAAGCGAGTTAGTTTCAGAATGGTAAGCAGCAATTGCATTATACCAGTTTGAATGTTTTTCAAAATTATTACGTAAAAAAGTAGCAGCATATGCTATGTTCGTTTTAGGCTCAAATGCTTGTTCTAAATTCTTAAAGGCTGCGGGATGATAATGTAAGTTTATCTGCATACAACCTACATCTATGGACTTTTTTCCTTCTTTTAAAAATTTTTTTACTGAAGATATAGCTTCATACTTATTTTTATAATAATAACTTTTACCACCTATATTAACTGCCCATGGCCATGGCACATGTTGATTAGATTCTTGGTGCCACCTACCCGTTTCTGTAAGAGAGACCGCTTTTAATAAATTACTCGGAATTTTATTAATTCTTTCATAAAAAGAAAAATAACGCATACAATATTGAGCGTCAGTTAACAGTGAAGACGAATTAGCTAAGCTAATATTAATATTAGAAAATAAAAAAGCCAAAAATACAAAATAAATTTTCATATTTTGATATATTTCAAAAAAAATTTTTATATAAAGAAATGAATAATAAAAACTATTTCTTAAATATTAGTTAATTTTATCATTATGGCATTTAATCTGAGTATATATTAGCAATTTTAGCACTATTATACCTCTAAATTTTCTTCTCTATCTAATTCAAATGCTGTATGTAGACTACGCAAAGCGAGCTCCATATATTCTTCTTTAATCAGCACACTAATCTTTATTTCAGAAGTAGAAATTACTATTATATTTATCCCCTTGTCAGCTAACACCTGGAACATTTGCTTTGCAACACCAGAATGGCTACGCATTCCTACTCCTATAATCGAAACTTTTGCTATATTTGCGTAAGCTGTAAGCGATTCAAATTTAATTGAACCACTCTCTTGATATAATAATTGTTCAGTATTATGTAAATCTTCCCTAGGCACAGTGAATGTAATATCTGATTTATCACCATTTTCACTTACATTTTTTACAATCATATCTACATTAATATTCGCATCTGCAAGAGGTCCAAAAATTGCAGCTGATATCTGCAACTGATCAGGCATACCACGTAAAACAACCATAGCTTCATTACGACTATAAGTTACAGCGGTAATAAGTTTTTTTTCCATATCTTTATCCTCATCTACTACAAAAGTACCTGGTATATCATTAAAACTTGAAAGTACACATAAAGGCACATGGTGCTTCATAGCCATTTCTACTGATCTGGTTTGTAATACTTTTGCCCCTAAAGAAGCCATTTCAAGCATTTCTTCATAAGATACCTTTGCAAGTTTACAAGCCTTGTTCACAATTCTTGGATCAGCAGTATAAATACCATCTACATCAGTATAAATATCGCATCGCTTTGCATGGAGCTTAGCAGCTAACGCAACGGCAGAGGTATCAGAACCTCCTCTACCAAGAGTTGTAATTCTGTAATCAGGTGATATACCTTGAAATCCAGCTACTACTGCTACTTCTTTTTCTTTTAAGCCATTTAGAATTGGCGTCACATCTATATCTTCTATTCTAGCTTTACTGTGTGCTTTATCAGTTTTAAATGGTAATTGCCATCCGCTCCATGACCTAGATTGTATACCTAAATTTTGTAAAGCTAAAGCTAATAACCCAGAACTTACTTGCTCTCCAGAAGAGACTATAGAATCATATTCAGCCCATGATTGTGCCTTAGATAATGTCGATATATTATTAACTAAACTAACTAGTTGATCAGTAACACCAGCCATAGCAGATACTACAACTACCACTTCATTCCCTTTATCTACTTCAGCTTTTACTCTCAAAGCAACTTTATTAATACGCTCAATATTTGCTACAGAAGTACCGCCAAATTTTTGTAATATTAACGCCATAACATTCTATTTAAATCTTTCATTTTGGAAAATCTAGCTTAAACATCTCTAAATGTCTATTATATTCCTGCATTTAGCATAATATTTGATGTAATATATAAAGTTTATTATAAAATGTTGAAATGAATAATTAGCTACAAGGGTATAAAATTTATACCCTTGGAATTAAGATAGTAGCAGTATAATTTATGGATACATTTACTATAGTTTTTTACCTAGTACTCAAATCTTATTTTCTTATATATTCGTCTCTAGTCATAGTTTTCAGAGATAAAGCATGCATATATTCACGTAAATCGTCTTGCAATATATTATATACCATTCGATGCCTTTCTACTTTATTTAAACCCATAAATTTATCAGATACAATACTCACCGATAAGTGAGTAATTACTCCTGGAATGGCAGTAAAATGGTTAGAATGTTTGTCTGTATCATCTTTAATTTCTAAAAATAGCGGATCCAATATTTTAAGTTTTTCTTCAATCAATTTCATAATAATCCTCTTTAATTTTTCTCAATTATTTCCAGCAGTTTCATTCTTACTAACGGTAAAACTATATATTTGGGTGCTAATAAATGCTTTTCTATAAAATATCCTGTAATGAGCAAACCTTGTTTCAATTCCTGATTATTTATCATATCAAAACTTTTTTGTTCTAGAAAGAAGCTTGGAAGTATAAAAAGTTTATTATGATAAGGTTCACCCACTTTCTTTGAAACTGCACGTCCAGATCTAGGTGATACATAATATAAATCATCTACCGTACCAGTTACTGCACATTCACTTAAATCCATTCCAAATCCTAATTCAAATAATAAAAGCAATTCAAACATTATATATTTTATTAACCAATGATTATTATTGTTTTTGGCAAGGGTAAATATCTGACAGAATTCTCTAAATAATTTTTCTTCTGGTACTCGTTCAGGCAAGACCTGACTTAAGATATTGCACATACCTGAAAAAGCAAAAAGCTTTCTTTTATCAACCAATATATTATAAGGTAATGATTCAATTAATTCAATTTGTAGCCACCCTAAATGCTCAGGTAATCTGGCTTTCCATACAAAATTTATAATATTACCGGGTTGATATAGCGAATTTAATTTTTTATTATTCACACCTTTAATTATACCATTGTATAAACCATGTTGTTTAGTTAAAATAGAAGCTATAGCATTATTCTCACCATGCTTTTTTGCTGAAAGAAAGATAGCTAAATCAGTGAATTGCATATATTTAAAGATAAAAAATGATTGATTTCCTAAACCATGCGGTGATTCAAAAAATTATAAACACAGCTTTAAAAGCTGGAGATTTAATAATGGATTTTTATAGTCAACCTTTATCCGTCCAAATCAAATCTGATAATTCACCAGTCACTATAGCTGATATTGAAGCAAATAATTTTATAGTACAAGCCTTAAATCATATTACCCCTGATATATTAGTCATTTCTGAAGAAGATGAAACACCTATACATATTAATGAGAAAATTTTTTGGCTTGTTGATCCTATAGATGGTACTAAAAGTTTTATTAATAAAACAGGACAATTTACCGTAAATATAGCACTTGTACATAATAAATATCCTATATTTGGCGTAATATATGCTCCTCTTAGCCAAACGTTGTACTTTAATAAACATAATATAGCATATAAACAACATAATAATTCCACTATACCTATTAGTGTCAATAATAACTGGGATGAAGTAGTAGCTATAATTAGCGCACATCATCGTAATCGTCAAATAAACTCTTATCTCAATACTCTTAAATTAAAATCTGTTATGACTGCTTCTAGTTCTATAAAATTTTGTTTGATTGCTGAGGGAAAAGCTGATATCTATCCTAACTTTGGTAAAACCATGGAATGGGATACCGCTGCAGGACATGCAATCCTAAATGCTGCAGGAGGCTCAGTTAAAACGCATGATAATAAACCTCTAATGTATGGTAAAGAAAAATTTGTAAATGATTTATTTATTGCCTATGGTAAAAATATATAATGAAAACAGTTTATCAATTGATACTAAGTGCGCAATAAGCAAGGCCTCCTAATTGCTGGATGAGCAAAGAGCGATGACGTAGCAAGTTCAAATGACTATAGTAAATTAATAAGGAATAATATGATACCACGTTATACTCGACAAGAAATGTCTGATATTTGGTCAGAAGAAAATAAATATAAAATATGGTTTGAAATCGAAGCTTATGCTTGTGAAGCTCAGAGTGAATTAGGAATTATACCTAAAGAATCTGTTCAAAATATATGGCAAAAAGGTAAGTTTGATATTAATAAAATTAATGAAATAGAAAAAACCACCAAACATGATGTAATTGCATTTCTTACTAATGTAGCAGAATATGTAGGAGAAGATTCAAGATTTATTCATCTAGGCATGACGAGTTCTGATGTAGTAGATACTTGCTTTTCTGTGCAATTAAAACAGGCATCAGAAATTTTAATCCAAGGTTTAGAAAAGCTCTTGATCATACTAAAAAGACGAGCTTATGAACATAAAGATACCATATGCATGGGGCGAAGCCATGGCATACATGCAGAACCAATTACCTTCGGACTTAAATTCGCATATGCTTATGCTGAGTTTAGCCGTCATTTAAAACGTTTAAAGGGAGCACAACAAGAAATTTCTGTCTGCGCAATTTCTGGAGCTGTAGGAACTTTTGCAAATATTGATCCTTTTGTACAAGAATATGTTGCAAAAAAAATGAATTTAATATCAGAATCCATTTCAACTCAAGTAATTCCAAGAGATAGACATGCTGCATTTTTTACAACACTTGCACTAATTAGCAGTTCTATTGAAAGACTTGCTATTGAAATCAGGCATTTACAACGTACTGAAGTTTTAGAAGCTGAAGAGTTTTTTTCAGAAGGGCAAAAAGGTAGTTCTGCTATGCCACACAAACGGAATCCTATTATGAGCGAAAACATTTCTGGACTTGCGCGCTTAGTAAGAAGTTATGCATTACCTGCAATGGAAAATATTGCTCTGTGGCATGAACGAGATATTTCTCATTCTTCTGTAGAACGTGTTATTGGCCCTGATAGCACACAAGCCTTAGACTTTGCTATACACCGCCTTATTTCTATTATAGATAATTTAATAATTTATCCAGAAAATATGAAAAAGAATATAGCTAAATCTTATGGGCTTATTTTTTCTCAACGAGTCTTATTAGCATTAACTCAAAAGCACTTATCACGTGAAGAAGCATATCAAATTGTCCAAACTATTGCTATGAAATCGTGGAAAGAAAGTAAGGATTTTAAAGGATTATTATTAGAAAATACTATAATATCTAAATATCTTACTAATAATGAAATAGAAGACTTATGTGATACAAAGCATTATATTACTCACGTAAATAATATTTTTGAGTCTGTCTTTAAAGGTTAAATATCTATAATAATGTTATATAGTAAATTAGAGTTTAAGAATAATACAAGGATCGATGCTGTACGTCTTCCAACTTAATTTACTATATAGCTGTGACCTCATGGTTTTTAATCAATTCAACAATGTTTATATAATGCTATTTTTATTCAATATACCCATCTGATGGATTGAAACAAATTTGTAGACATTTTATAGTGTCCTCAAAATATTTATTAATGAATCCTTCACTGGTAAATTTGTTTGCGCTTTCACGGTTTATAATATTTCTTACAATATATCCATATCCACACGATTCATTTGCAGATGTTATTATAAAACTACCATGAGAAGTAGGAATTTTATAGCCAGATTGTTCTTCTAAATCTATTTCTCTTAAGTGTTTTGCCTTTATTTCTAACTGGCTTTTCTGTAGAGCTATTTCAAAATTTTCTGAATATTTCCTAGGTATTTTAAATAGATTGCCATGACATTGTACATGCTTATAATGATAAAAAAGTTCGAAACCGTGATGAGGAGCAAACATTAATCTAGTCAGAGCCATATAAACCTCCATAAATTAAAATTTATTATAGTTAAGGTAATTTTAATATTACTACATTGTTCTCCTGCTAAAAGAGTGTTGTTGCCTACTACAGTAAAAATTGTAAGAGAGGCTATATCTAAGATACACTCTAATGTCCCAGACACATGAGATACCCGCTTTCGCGGGTATGGCATCATTTCTTGCTCATTATTTCACTTTTTTGTCCGGAAGTAGGACAAATAGTAGGAGAGCTTTGAGCTAACTGCGTCCGCAAGTTCAAATCAATTTACTATATAGATGTGACCTCATGGTTTTTAATCAATTCAACAATGTTTATATAATGCTATTTTTATTCAACATACTCATCTGATGGATTGAAACAAATTTGTAGGCATTTTATATCATCATCAAAATATTTATTAATAAATTCCTCACTTGGAAGTTTGTTTATATCTTCACGGATAAGAATATTTTTTACAGTATATCCATTTCCACAAGGTTCATTTGCACATATCACCTTAAAAGTACCATAAGAAGTAGGAACTTTATATCCAGATTGCTCTCCCAAATCTATTGCCTTTAAGTTTTTTTCCTTTATCTCTAAATAGCTATTATACATAGCCTTTTCAAAATTTTCTGTATACTGTCTAGGTAGCCTGTATGTTTCATCGTTACATTCTACATGCTTATAATAACGATAATAACCTGCAAAACCGTGATGAGGACCAAAAATCATTCTACTCAAAGTCATAGTCATAGTGACCTCCAGCAATTAAAATTTATTAACTTGTCATGTGAAATACTCATGGTATCAAACAGTTATTAACAAGTTATTAATTTAATACGCTAAGTATTAATATTTTAATAAATAATGGATATAATAATTAAATAGATTAGATAATCTTACCAAAATTCTCAAACTATAATTTTCTCTTTAGCATCCAAGTGATTTCATTAAGCGTCTCCTCTAGAACAAATCCTGCTTTTTCATAACTACGAATTGCTCCTACATTTCCAGAATCTGGGTCAACAAATACAGCGTCAAAATGTGAGAATACGTAATTTTCTATAAAAAGATTTAAAGCTTTGGTACCAATGCCTTGGTGTAAATATTCTATTTCACCAATATACCAATCGATTGCTGCAAGATTTAGGGGTAAATTTGAGATCTCATAACCGTATTCTGATGGAAAATCGTGTTTATTATAATACTGAATATAACCAATTTCTTGATCATCTTTTAAAATTATATAAGCATGAAAGGGTTTTTGAATTGTTCCAGTTGTAAGTATCAACCGTTTATAACCTTTTACATATTGGCTGTATTTTTCTTCAATTAATTTTGGGGTCCATGCAACATGGTTATCCCACCACTTACGTACATGCGGTGTCATTAGCCATTTATATAACAGTGGAAAATGCGATGTTTCTAACTTTTGAAATTTAAGATCCATACGAATTCAAACCTTCAAAGATATAATCATACAAGCATTTAGTTATGAACGTTAAAAGTAAGATTTTATGTATAGTAAACTGATTTGAACTTGCGTACGCAGTTAACTCAAAGCTCTCCTACTATTTGTAGTCTTCGTTTATTATTAGCCTAGTCCCAAATACAATTTAATTTACTATATAGCCCCGAGCAAAGTCTTTGATAAATGGCGGATGGAGTGGGATTCGAACCCACGGTACGGTCACCCGCACGCCGGTTTTCAAGACCGGTTCCTTAAACCGCTCGGACATCCATCCACCAGTGTTTTTAGCAGATAGCAATAAGCTATGCAAGCCTAAAATTTTCTAAAAAGAATAAAAAAAATTAGTGTGTAATAATTACGCACTATAATATAATAAAAATTCAATTGGATGAGGTGTACGCTCAACTTCATTAATTTCTTTCATTTTTAATTCTATATAGGCGTCTAATTGCTCATCAGAAAATACGTTACCTTTTTTTAGAAAATCTCTATCGTCTTTGAGAGCTTGTAAAGATTCTCTTAAAGATGTAGGTGTACTTAATATAGAAGATATTTTATCTTGTGATATATTATATAAATTTTCTTCAAATGCTTGGCCAGGATGAATTTTATTTTCTATACCATCTAACCCAGCCATTAACATAGCTGCAAAAGTATAATAAGGATTAGAACTGGGATCAGGAAAGCGTACTTCAATTCTTGTTGCTTCCTTAGAAGAAACATATGGTATACGTATAGCAGCTGAACGATTACTTGCAGAATAGGCAAGTAAAGTTGGGGCTTCAAAACAAGGTACAAGCCTTTTATAACTGTTAGTAGTTGAATTACTAAAAGCGCTAATCGCCCTAGCGTGTTTAATTATACCCCCTATATAATATAAGCATAATTCAGATAACCCAGAATATTCATTACCATTAAATAATGGATTTGCATCTTGCCACAAAGATTGATGAAGGTGCATCCCAGAACCATTATCATCTTTAATAGGCTTAGGCATGAAACTGGCAGTTTTTGCATAAGAGTGAGCCACATTTTGGATAACATATTTACATTTTTGTACATTATCTGCTGTATTAGTTAAGGTATCAAATACAAAACTTAGTTCACATTGACCCGGAGCAACTTCATGATGGTGTACTATAGGTTTTACACCAATAGATTTTAATTGTAATAACATTTCTGCCCTAATATCACTTAAAGAATCTATAGGTTGTACAGGAAAATACCCTCCTTTAATTTTAGGACGATGACCATTATTGCCTGCTTCATATCTCTTGTCGGAATTATAAGGCCCTTCTTCAGAATCAATTTCTACGGATATTTTATTAGAGGAAACTTTAAAGCGTATATCATCAAAAATGAAAAATTCTATTTCTGGTCCAAATACAGCTTTATTCGCTATTTTAGTAGTTTCTAAATATGCTTCTGCTCGTTTTGCTGTGCTTCTTGGATCTCTTGTATAATTACTTTTTGTGGATGGATCAAACACATCACAATATACCACAAGTGTAGGGGAAGCGCTAAAAGGATCAACAAAAGCAGTCTTAATATCAGGAATAAGTAGCATATCAGATTCATTAACTTCTTTCCATCCCGCAATAGATGAACCATCAAATGGTAATCCATCTCTTAAATTTGTTTCATTAATAGCATCCACAAAATAAGAGGTATGATGCCATTTACCTACAGAATCTGTAAATCTAAAATCGATAAATTCTATTTCATGTTCTTTGAGTAATGTAAAAAAAAGGTCTTGATCAGTATTAGACATAATTAATTTCCCCATAAATGTGCGCTGCAAAATTTTGCTTTAAATTAATAGCAAAATACTGACCTCAAAACAACCATTTTATTTTGCTATGATAACGATTTAATTACATCTTTAATAATGTAAGAATGTAGTGAAAAAGTTGCTTTATTTTAACTTATTTTTATGTTATAATAAATTATATGTGAATTTATATTAATTCATTAAATATTCAAATAAAGTATTCCTGATCATAATTAACATACTAATAAATTCAGAGGAGTGATGATGTCCAATAATACTACTTTCAAAGTGGGAGATAGTGTCGTATATCCCTCACACGGTGTAGGTGAAATTATCAAAGAAGAAGTGCAAGCTATAGGTGGAGTTGAACTTAAAGTATATGTAATAGAATTTAAAAAAGAAAAAATGACATTACGTGTTCCTGTTAAAAGAGCTGGTATAATAGGCTTGAGAGCTATTAGTTCAAATGAAGTTGTACAGAAAATGGTTAGTACATTGCAAAGTAGAGCTAAAGTTTATAAAGGTATGTGGAGTCGCCGCGCTCAAGAATATGAAAATAAAATTAATTCAGGAGATATAGTTTCAATTGCTGAAGTTGTACGAGATCTTCATAAAAACGTTGATGACCCTGATAGGTCATATAGCGAACGTGTAATATATGAAACAGCTCTAGGAAGGTTAGTTGGAGAGTTTGCTGCTGTTGAAAATATAGATACTAAGCAAGCTGCAGATAAACTAACAGATATTTTGGCAGAAAGAGAAGCAGCTTAACCTAGTTCTTTATTATAAACTATAGTAAATTAAATTGTATTTGAGACGAGGGCAAACAGCACGAAACCTACAAGTATAGTAGTCTCAAATGAAGATGCATATGTCGTCATTCGTCGCTCTCCTAGCAATTAGTAGGCTTCGCCTCCTCATTCCGAGTGTCATCTCCATTTGACACTACTATAGCAGGAGAGCTTTGATCTATAGCAAAGGTAATTTAAATAATACGAGACGCGAAGCGTAGAAATACTATTGTAGGCAACGAACAACAAAGTAATATTTAAATTGCAACAGCTATAACCGCGTCCCAGATTCAAATCAATTTACTATAGTAAAAACAGTTGAAGTTTGATACAAGGAATGAGGAGCAAAGCCTACTAATTGCTAGGTGAGCAACGAATGACGCCGTATGCAAATTCAAATGTTTTTACTATATATATTTTATTTACACCTAGTAAAATATAGCTTAATAGTATTCTTACAATCAAATAAATAGTCATATTACTTATTCAAGTTTATCATTGATTAATCTATACAGAATATGAAGTGATAAAGGGTGATTACGTTCTAATTTTGGGTGCGCAAAGTCGCCACCAAAATCTCGTTTTAATCCAATCCTTTCCATTACACCAATAGAGCGCAAGTTTGCAGGCACTGTAAATGAAACAATTTTCTTTAATTTACAGCGATTAAATCCATATTCTATTGAAGATTTAGCTCCTTCAGTAGCATAGCCTTTGCCCCAATACTTAGATCCTAAACGCCACCCTACTTCCACTGCTGGAGTAAAATGTGCAGCAAAGTTAGTATAATTAAGACCTATAAAACCTATTAATTCACCAGTTTTTTTTAACTCAGTAGCCCATAATGTATATCCATGTTTTTCTTGATTAATATTTACAGCATCAATAAATTTAACCACTTGTTCCATAGTTAATGAACCACAGAGAAATTCGATAACTTTTAAATCTTGGTTAATTTGAAAATAAATATCTGCATCTTCTTTTTTCCAAGTTCGCAGCAATAGCCTCTCTGTTTCAATAATTATAGTCACTAAAGTTATTTTAGTCCTTATTTAAATAATAATTATAACGAACGAAAACGTAAATTATATGTCACAGTAAAATAGCCTGTTAAAGCTCCTATATAAGCACCAGCAATAATATCACTCAAAAAATGATAATATAATACTAATTGGCATACTCCAACAATAGCTGTGATAACCCACCATACATATTTTTTTGAGGATAAAGGATAGATAATACTACAGCTATACTACACATCGCTATCATATGCCCAGACGGAAAGCTTTTATATAAATGATTAAAACTTAAACAGTTAAAACTGTACATATTATCTGATAACAATGAAGGATTATTATAAAAGGTTGAGGGCCAGCTTCGACCAAAGATTATTTTCAAAATTTCTCTTATAGTAAAGCTTATACTCAAAGCTAAAGATATAATATATAACCTATTATCCAAAACAGTTATTTTATTTGCTATAAGCTTTAACCCTAAATATAGTATTACTATAGGTACTAAAGATAGAACTATGCCTGGAATCTCTGCTATATAATCTAAAATCTTATATTGACGTGTATTTAATGCATCAAAAAAATACACTATTTCCCTATCAAGAAAATAATATGATAGTATTACACTTAATACTATTAAGCTAGTTACAACGCTCAAACGTGCATACATATTTTTACCCTATGTATTCAAGAATCCACGTAATTTTTTTGATCTACTTGGATGTTTAAGTTTACGTATAGCTTTAGATTCTATCTGCCTAATACGTTCACGTGTTACGAAGAACTGCTGTCCTACCTCTTCTAAAGTATGGTCAGTATTAATACTAATACCAAACCTCATACGTAACACTCTTTCCTCTCTTGGAGTAAGGCTAAGTAATACTTTTGTTGTAACCCCTCTTAAATTAGATTGTATTGCAGCTTCAACAGGTAAAATGGCATTCTTATCTTCAATAAATGTCCCTAAAGAACTACCTTCTTCATCTCCTACAGGATTTTCTAAACTTACAGGCTCTTTAGCTATTTTCATTACCTTACGCACTTTTTCTACAGGCATTGCAAGTCTTTCTGCAATTTCATTAGGAGTAGGCTCATAGCCAAGCTCATGCAGCATTTGACGAGAAGTACGTACAATCTTGTTAATTGTTTCAATCATATGTACAGGTATACGAATAGTACGTGCTTGATCAGCGATCGAACGTGTAATAGCTTGTCTAATCCACCAAGTAGCATAGGTAGAAAATTTATAACCTCTCTTGTACTCAAATTTATCTACAGCTTTCATTAACCCTATATTACCTTCTTGGATAAGATCTAAAAATTGTAAACCTTTATTCGCATATTTTTTAGCAATAGAAATTACTAAACGTAAATTAGCCTCAATCATCTCTTTCTTGGCTTTATTAGCAGAACGTTCTCCTTTTTGAATCATCTGCACCAACTGCTTAAAATCAGTAATTGGTAGAATAACAGATTTAGCTATGGAAATAACTTCGTGGTGAAACTTTTTTATTTTTTCCCCTTCACTTGATAATAAATTATTCCAATTTTTATTTTTAGCAGCTAGATTTTCTATCCAAGAAAGACCCATCTCATTACCAATATAATTGTCTAAAAAGGATTTTCGATCTATCTCATATGCTGATATTTGACGTAATAAATTTGTTTCTAGGCTTATTAATCTTCTATTTAAACCATATAAATGGTCTATTAATGCCTCAACGCATTTTTCATTTAAATGTAATTCTTTAATTAAATTCACTAACTCTTTACTATGTTTCTTAATATTTTTAGCCCAATTACTATTAGCACTCTGTTTATGGTTTTCTAAGGAATAATCTAAAACTTCAACACGTATTTCAAGTAATTTAGTACATACATCAGAAATTTTACTAAATGTTTCGAGCACCCCAGGAAGTAAAGCTGCTTCTATAGCAAGTAATGAAGTATCACCCTCTTCTTCTCCTTCCTCATCATAATCCTCTTCATCTTCTTCATCATACTCCTCTTCATCTTCTTCATCGTAATCTTCACCATCAGCCTTAAATTTAGTAGGCTTAACTCCTTCAAACCCTTCGCTTTCACTAAATTCCGTATCAGTACCATACATAGCATCAAGATCTAAGATCTCTCTTAGTAATATTTTTTCATTTGTTAAATCTTCATGCCAAGTAATGAATTGCTTAAGTGCTAGAGGACTTTCACACAATGCATACAACATTGTTTCACGACCTTCTTCAATACGCTTAGCAATTTCAATTTCTCCCTCGCGTGAGAGTAATTCTATACCTCCCATATCACGCAAATACATCCTAACTGGATCATCAGTTGTAGCTAACTCTTCCTCTTCCTCTTCCTCTACCTCTTCTGATAATCCTTCTCCATTGTCATCATCATTTAGCGTGATTTCTTCATCTTCATCCTGATTTTCAATTACATTAATACCTGCCTCAGATAATGCAGTAATCGCATTATCAACTTGTTCAGAAGTTAAATATTCTTGAGGCAACATATCATTTATTTCATCATATGTTATAAATCCTTGCCCTTTTCCTCTTGCTAATATCTTTTTTAGAGCTGTAGTTAATGAAGGATGTGCATTACTACTGGAATTATCTTGAGGCTTTTCAGCTGAATTGTTAATATTTTTAGTATTTGAAGATTTACTACGTTTATTCATAAAAAACGAACCATTAATTAATTTTTAAAACTACTAATAATCATTATGTTGCAAAGACTGCTCCATCTTATTCAGATGTTTTTTTGCATAAATTATTTGCGCTTTTAGCGCAGACGCTATCGATACAGAACTTTCAGTCATACATCTTAATACATCTTGGTATTCTTGTTCAAGTAAAGCAATATGGTATTTTTTTATATTATAATTCCACATATCTATACATGTATTAAAACCATTCACTATATAACTTATTGTTTTATAATGTCCATATAAAAAATTCATTTCATCATTATATGTGTTTTTTTCAAGGTAAGAGTGGAGAATTGTACTATCTATTATGTTTAATTCCTTACTATTTAAAATTAAAGTACGTAATTTATCAAGTTTTTCATCACCAAAATCCATGGAAATGAACTCTTCTTTTGCTTGATCGTTACTTAATATTTCAGGATATTTGACTGTAATTGCAACTAATAATTGCTGTAATAGCTGGATAGAAGATATATCTTGTACAGTATTCAATTTAATTCTATTTATTTGCTCCTGATTAATATCGACTTGTTTTATTTTACTTTTTTTAAAATATTCCCATAATTTATTTTTAAAATATTGTCTGTAATAATGTGCAACAGTATTATCTCGGATTTTGTTTACTATATTTTCTAAGTGCTTTTCTAATAAAGCACGTTGCTCCGGAATCAGAGCTGATGAAAGCTCTCTAATTGATTCTTGCCATATAAAATCTGAAAGTGTAATAGTAGATTCTAAGCTACGTAACATAGCGTCTTTACCATAATTCTTAATTAATTCATCAGGGTCCTTACCCATTGTTAATAACACAAAATCTACTGAATATCCTGGCTTTAATATAGGCATTATATTTTCTGCTACCCTTAACATTGCCTGCCTACCTGCTCTATCTCCATCCAAGCAAATCACAGGTACTTTGCTGTACTTCCAAAGATTGAGAATATGCTCTTTATTAATAGCAGTTCCTAAACTTGCAACAACTTCTTCTATACCAGCGATATTCATCGATATACAATCCATATATCCTTCTACCACTATAATTTTGCCTGATTTATTAGAAGCTTCTTTAGCAAAATTCAATCCATATAGAATTTCACTTTTTTTAAATACATCAGTTTCTGATGAATTCAAATATTTAGGCATCACTTCGTTACTAAGCGCACGTCCACCAAATCCTATTATACGGCCTTTATAATCACTAATGGGAAATATCAATCTATTTCTAAATCTACTATATATATCGTTATTACTGCCATGCACCATTAAACCAGCTTTAATCATCAGTTCATTACTAATGCCCTGACTTAATAAAAACTCTTTTAATTTATATGACTCACCTGGGGCATATCCTAATAAAAACTTTTTAATATATGTAGTATTTATATTTCTATGCTGTAAATATGAATATGCCTCTTTGCCAACAGTAGAAAATAATTGATTTTGAAAATAATTACATGCAAGTTGTAAAGCTTGATATAAGTCTTTAGTATAATTGTGATATTCTAATTGTGATTTATTATATTCTATACTGAAGCCAGCTTCTTCTGCTAGAGAGGTAATCACTTCTACAAAATTTAAATTAGATGTATCACCAATAAATTTAATAACATCACCATGCGCCCCACACCCAAAACAATGATAAAAATTCTTTTCATCATTCACCGTAAAAGAAGGTGTTTTCTCAGAATGAAAAGGACACAAACCTAAATATTCATTTCCTTTACGAGATAATTTAACTTTTCTGGATATAATTTCAGATAATCTAAAACGCTCACGTATTTTTTCTATAAAACTTTCTGAAAAATACACAACATTACCTAACTAATAGTTCAAATATAATTGCAATGGTTAAAGGTATAGATAAATTATCATCAATTTTAAAGCCTTTAGAAAAAAATTCAACAAAGGTTGCCCCAAATACCGCTATAGTACCATATAAGATAAAATCTAAATTTTCATTAAACATTTTGCTAATTATAAATACTATGGTTATCCCGGAAAAGAAAAAAGTTAAACTACCTTCTAAAGTTTTATTACCAAGCCTAATACGACCAAAATATTTACCTACTAACGCTGCTAAACTATCTGATATTACTAGTATTGATAAAGATGTAATCGCAATAACCTTTGGAAACAAACCAATAACTAATACAGAAGCGATCATCATAAAACTCGCACCAGTTAGGCTTCTCGCTTCTGAGATACGCGCAAATTTAGCAAAATATCTATATAGTATAAATTGTAATTTATCATTAAAGTGTCTAGCTAAATCCACTACTAATACCAATATTGTAAGTACCATAATCACAGGAAACATTTCTTCTTTACTAAAAAAGTAATAAGATATAGGTACTATAATAAAAGATAAATGTAAAATTTTACGTAATATTTCAGAAGTCACGCTATGTTGTTCTACCATATATATTTCCTGATCTTTCTCTATTAATTAAAGAAGTATAATTTTCCCCTTTATGAACATATTTTTCATCATAAATAATTTGTTTTATTGTTTTACGAGTATATGTTCCTAGTTTTTTTTCATCCTCTGTAAGATTATAGTATTTTTCTTTATTATTACTAACATTTTCATATATTTCTTGTAATATTTTTATTCCATCTTGTAATGTTGCTTCTGTAGTTTGAAATTTTTGTATATATTTAGGCACTTTCCCTTTTACATATGCATGTTTTACGTAATTATGTAATATTTTATATTCTGAATGAATAGTATCTCTTGCAACATATACATCTTTGCCTACTATCTCCATGGCATTATTACGTTTAATTTCTAGCTTTAACTTGTCACCTAATTCCCCTCTTATATAAGATAAAGCTTTCCTAGGATCCAAGCTCAACATAGAAATCTTTTGATCTCCATAATATACAGATGTAATAATATCACCCTTACGTAAACCTACTTTTTCAGCAGGACATCCCTTAAATACTTCATTAATCTTAAAACCTTTATTTTTATGGAAGTCCCCTAAAACACCTATACCAACATATATCTTTGCTATACCATTAATATTTTTATTTTCTCCTAATTCTTCTGCCAATTTTATTTGTAAGTAATGTGTATATTCTACAAAATCATCAAATTTAATTGAATATTTTTGTATAAGCTTATTAAAGTTACTTTGACCTATAAGTTTACACCATTCTTTTGCCTTAGCTTTATTTATATCAATTTCATTACTATATTGCTTTGAGAACAGAGTATATAAACATGCAGCTTGTCTACACATAGCTATAATTAACCTCAGATCCTCATTATTACTAATTTTCTCCTTGATAATTTGCTCTCTTTTTATACCTTCTTGACGAATTTCTGCCGTTGATTTAGAAAGTAACGCAAATCTTTGAGCCTTAAGGTATATACCTAATTCTTCAAGAATACTTATATCCACCTTTAAAGGCTTACCACGCACAATACCCACTATCTCTAGAAATTTATTTAATCTGTCTTGATCATTTCTAGCTAATATTTGAGTGCTGCTATAATATTTATCAAGTGAGCATCTTATTCTGTCAAGAAAATCAATAGTCTCTTCATCTTGATTTATAAATAAATTTCCTAACTCTTCCTTAAGTAGTTCGTCTTCAACTTCGGCACATATTCTACTTAATTCCATAACCTGCTTTCTTTGATCTATATTAAGTTCTAGATTACTATTTAAATTATATGTTGGTTTTGATTTGTTAGTAAATTGAGTTTCCTCAAAATCCTTACCTAACATACTAATATGCTTTGCTCTTAGCACTACTTCACCAGGATTCTCTACGTTTAAATCTGAATTACAAATATAACGCCTTAAATTTTCACAAAGATAAGGACCACAAGCTACAGTTCCAACTGGTTGTGCCCATATTTGAGAAAAGTTTTGGAATTTTATCACACCTTCATTGTCAGGATCTAAGATATTATTAAGAATATCCTTTATTTCAGTTGATATAGAGACACTTTTGTCCAAAGGATCTATATATGTTATTACATATTCGGTTGTGCTATTCTGTTGTTCTATTACTATTCCAGTCCAATGGTTACCTTCTATATTAAGAACACATATTAATTTCCCAGGGAAAAAACCTGCATCAGACTTCATTTTACTCAATAAAATATCTTTTAATAAAGTAACCTTAATTGCAGGCAAATGATGTATTTTTACTCCTATTACACTAGCTTCTGCTATAATAGTAAGAGATTAACTTACTAATATCTTCATCTTCATATTGATATTGTACATTAATTCTATCGGACGCCACGCCAAAATTTTTATTTACTCTAGCCAATAATTCTATTGATTCATCTGATTTATCCAATTTTTTATAACCAAATCCTGGAATATTTATACATAAATTCTTAATAATTTGACTAAATCCCATCTGACTACACCTCTTAAGATAATAATTTATTAATATTTTTTCATATCTTATATGAAAAAATTATAATACACTACGCTTACATTATACGAGACTACAAAATGTGTTGCATTCTTATATAGTTTTTTCAGTTGTAGTTGAGACAAGGAGCGATAGAGCGAAACGTAGAAATAGTAGGAAAGCTTTGAGCTATAGCAAAGGCAATTTAAAATAATAGAAGGCGTGAGGCGCGAAGCATAGAAATACTACATGAGCAACGAACAACAAAGTAACATTTAAATTGCCACAGCTATAACTGCGTACCGGATTCAAACCAATTTACTATATCAGTGAAAACAGTTGATCATTGATTCCTTAGAGCGATAAACAAAACTTATAAACAGTAGGATAATACAGCACTAACTAAGTATACTAGTTCAAATATTTTCACTATAGTGTTTTTAAAAACTAGTATAATATAATATTGAAGCTTAAATTTAGAAATATGAACAAATTTTTGCTCTTTTACTATTAACTAAAATAGCAAAAACTAGAAAATTATTTAGAACTTATAATATAAAATGTTAATGTTTTATTAATAACCATAATATATTTTCAATTAGCATAATAATAAAAATGGTATACAAGATATGTTAAATGATTTAGAAACAACTGAATTACTGGTTGCAAAAATGTGCCATGATTTATCAGGACCTATAGGCGCAATACACAATGGTTTTGAATTCTTTCAAGAAGAAAACCAGTCCATGCGAGAAAGAGCTGTAAAATTAATAGAAACTAGCACCTACCAAGCTGTAATACGCTTACAATTTTTTAGGCAACTATATGGAATTAGCCCTAGTATAGGAGAAGCTAATTTAGGTGAATTACGCATGCTTGCCAAAAACTTTTTTGCTGAGCAAAAAGTAAAAATTATATGGACAGATGAAAATATGACAATACCTGGTATTATCATAAATCATAAATTTGCTAAAGCTATCTTAAATCTCATACATATTACAGGCCTTATGTTAATCCGTGGAGGTACTATTTCAATTCATTTAGAAAAACTATCCAATGGCAAAAAAGCTAGTATAATTGGCGAAGGAGAAACATTAAAATGTGATACTACTGCAATACAAATTCTACAAAATAATTTTGCAGATGTAACTATAAATACTAAAAATATCAATGTCTATTTACTGAGTAAACTAATACAATCTACCAATACTAATTTAACAATAGCTTTAGGCGAAAGACGTATCTCTTTTGAAATAGAATAGTATCTATTATATTATATAAGCTTCTTATATTTAATATACTAATTATTAATATAATCTTAACTCGTATGAATTAGAATTTTTATATGGTATGTATATATTGATTACTACAGAATATGGATGAATTAATTAAAGACTTTATTATTGAGGTTACTGAAGGGCTTTCTCAACTTGATTCTGAATTAGTCAAACTTGAATCTAATCCAAATGACGAAGAATTACTTAGAAATATATTTCGTATCATTCATACGATTAAAGGTACATGTGGTTTTCTCAATCTACCCAAATTAGAATCTATTACACATGCCACTGAAAATGTACTAAGCAAATTACGTGACAAAGTAATCGAGGCAAATAAGAATGTTATTAGCACTATTTTAGAAGCTGTAGATTGCATAAAAACAATTATGACCCATATAGAATCAACCGGTACCGAATCAGATTATGATATCAAGCCACTAGTATTAAAACTCAATTCCTTAATTAATAATTCTATTCCTCTAACTAATATACAAGAAGAAAAATCTTTACAATCTAACACTAATATCCAAAACTCTTCTAAAACATTACCTACCTCTGTTGCGCTAGAGATAGATGATGCTATTATGCATGGTTTAAAGGTTACAGAAGAAGTAATAGAACCCACACATCGCGCTGGTTATGCTTCCATACGAGTCAATTTAAACTTACTAGAAAATATCATGCAAACAGTCAGTGAATTAGTATTAACCAGGAATCAACTTTTACAATTAACTAGGGCTAATCAAGAAAATTTTTTTTCTACTCCAATACAAAGATTAGATATACTGACCTCAGAACTACAAGACAAAGTCATGAAAACTCGTATGCAACCTATCAGTAACGCCTGGGTACAGTTTCCAAGAATGGTTAGAGATTTATCGTTAGAATTAAATAAAAAAATCCATTTAAAAATGCTTGGTGGAGAGACTGAATTAGACCGTCAACTTATTGAAGCTATCAAAGACCCATTAATACATATGGTACGTAATGCAGCAAGCCACGGTATAGAAGATCCTGGCATAAGGCTACACAACCATAAACCCGAGCATGGCACTATTACCCTAAATGCATATCATCAAGGAGGACACATAGTTATTGAAGTATCTGATGACGGCAAAGGCCTAGATATAGACAAAATTAAAGCCAAAATTCTACAAAACTCCTTACTTACTGAATCAGAAATGAATTCTTTAACAGAACAACAAATTAGTAAATATATCTTTCGCCCAGGATTTTCTACTGCAGAAAATGTTACTTCTGTTTCGGGACGTGGTGTAGGCATGGATGTAGTAAAATCCAATATATCCAGCATTAATGGTACAATTTCACTTCAATATGTTAAAGGAGAAGGCTCAAAATTTATAATTAAAATACCTTTAACATTAGCTATAATTCCTATATTAATCATTGAATGCTCTAATGAAAAATTTGGTATTCCCCAAATTAATATTATAGAAATAGTCAGAGCAGGTCCAAAATTAGAACATAAAATAGAATATATAAATAATAAGCAAGTATTGAGACTACGTCAGGCTATTTTACCATTACTTCTATTATCAGATATATTACATCTTCCACAGCAGATCAGTGACACTGTTTTTATAGTTATATGCGAGGTAGGCGGATATAATTTTGGTGTTATTGTTAATAAAATACACGGTACCGAAGAAATTGTAGTTAAACCTATGGTACCTATGCTTAGATCATTATCAATCTATTTTGGTGCTACTTTACTTGGGGACGGTAATGTTATTATGATTATAGATCCTAATGGTTTAGCAAAATTACTTGATAACCTTGATATCAATGATCACAATCAATCTTTAGATGATCAAGAGCTACAAAATAATGAAGAAGATTCTTCCATCACAAGCTTTTTATTATTTAAAGATTTTAATGACTTACAGAAAGCAGTCCCTATTGAATTTATTACAAGGCTAGAAGAAATAGACGTAACCCAAATTACATATTCCGGTAATAGACCTTTAATTCCATATAATAATGAATTAATGTATTTGGCACAATTAGATTCATATCATACAATACCAAATTCAGGAGAACAACCAGTAATAGTATTTAGTACCCAGGATAAAATAATGGGCTTAATTACAAAAGAAATTATAGATATAATAACTCATCCCATGCCACAATTTACACCTGTCATTCAAGATCCTAATCATAATATACTAGGTACCCTAATCATTAAAGGCATAACTACAGATTTAATTGATGTATCCAAATATTTTTATCAAATATTCGGACAAGAATATAATGCACCTGTATATAATAGAAGCTCCGAAGAAAAGAAATTACTTAATATCCTTTTAGTAGACAACAGTCCCTTCTTTAGAAAATTTATTGTGTCTATTCTAACACATCACGGTTATAAAGTAACATCTGTAGATCATCCCTCAAAAGCACTAGAGTTATTATCAACTGAAAATAAATTTGGTTTAATAATAATAGATTCTAATACCTTTGAATTTTCTGACGAAAGTCTTCCGATAGCATATAAAAACTTTGCACAAATTAATCATGCACCTGTTATAATATTATCATCTACACATGTAAGTAACCTATCTTTTATGCAACAAGATAACAATATAAAAACTTGTATTTATAAAACTAATCATACACAATTACTGAAATTTATTGAAGATACTATAACTAATAAATCACTACTTGAAGCAAAACATGAATAACAACTTTTTAAATTCCATTCAAAACAATGATCTTGATATCAAAAACTCAGATAATGAACAAAAATTCGTTATCATTAACATCAGTGGACAATTATTTGGTATATCCGTACATGTAGTAAGGGATGTTTTATCAACCCATAAAATCACTAATATACCTTTATCTCCTCCAGAAGTTCTAGGATCCTTAAATTTAAGAGGACGAATTGTAACTGTTATAGATATAAGAACGATTTTAAATATTCAATCGTGTGTGAATCAAAATTATTTTATGAGTGTAGTAGTGGAGCATAATGGAGAATTATACAGTTTAATTGTAGATTATGTAAACAGCGTAGCAAATCTACCTAAAACAGAATTTATTGATAATCCTAAAAATTTGGAGCCCAAATGGCAAGAATTTTCTCAAGGGGTTTATCCTAGTACTAAAGAATTAATAGTAATTCTCGATATAAATAAATTACTAAATTCTATTACTAAAAATTAGTATTAAATTAATAGAAGTAGAGGAAAAAATGAAATCTTGTATGATTGTAGATGATTCTAAAGTGGTAAGAAAATTTGCAAGGCGCATAGTAGAAGAATTAGGTTTTTCAGTAAGCGAAGCTGGGGATGGACAAGAAGCATTATCAGAATGCGAAAAAAATCTCCCTGATGTAATATTGCTAGATTGGAATATGCCAAATGTAGACGGTTTACAATTTTTAAATTTATTTAGAAAGCATCAGAAATGGTCACATGTAATTGTTATTTTTTGTACTACCGAAAATGAATTACCTAAAATCAAAGAAGCTTTAGGAGCAGGAGCAAATGAATACATTATGAAACCTTTTGATTTAGAAGTAGTAAAGAATAAATTTATTCAAACTGGTGTACTTTAAGTTGGTATAAATCACATGCAACATAAAAATACTATTAAAGTGATGGTTGTAGATGATTCTTTATTTATTAGAGGCTCTATTATAAAAATTTTACAAACTCATCCAGAAATAGAAGTAGTAACAACTGCCAATAGTGGAGAAGCGGCGCTCGCATATATAAAACGTTTTAAAGTTGAAGTATTATTATTAGATATTGAAATGCCTGATATAGATGGTATTACTTTACTACCAAAATTACTAAATATAGATCCTTATTTAAGAATTATTATGGTTTCTAGCCTAACTAAACAATATGCCCCTATTACAATACAAGCTCTATCAATGGGCGCAGCAGATTATATAGAAAAGCCTTCTTCACTTAACAATGGTTCTATAGAAATATTTAAAGAACAATTATTAACCAAAATTAAAAAATATGCCCCTATTACAATACAAGCTCTATCAATGGGCGCAGCAGATTATATAGAAAAGCCTTCTTCACTTAACAATGGTTCTATAGAAATATTTAAAGAACAATTATTAACCAAAATTAAAATTTTAGGGTACTCTGTAAAACATATAGCCAAAACAATACCTGCTATTTCTATAGCCCAAGAAGAGGTTATAGAGAATAAAACTCTAGACATTCCAACTATAAAACATATTCGTAATATACCTAAAGCTATAGCAATTGCTAGCTCTACTGGAGGGCCACAAGCTCTACAAATCCTATTCTCAAACTTTGTTAAAAGCAATATTTTGCATTTAATACCTATTTTTATAACCCAACATATGCCCCCAACTTTTACTAGTTTTTTAGCTACTCATTTAAGCAATACAACTCAACTACCCTGCATAGAAGTTAATGATACGAATATAGTTAGACCTGGCACTATCTATTTAGCTCCTGGAAATTTTCATATGGTTGCACATAAAATATCTGAAGAAATACGTGTAGCTATAAATCAAGATCCTCCTAAGAATTATTGCCGTCCTTCAGCAGACTTAATGATTGATTCTCTTGTTGATATATATGGGGCAAGTTTATTATTAATAATACTAACCGGCATGGGTAAAGATGGTTTAGATGGGGCTACT
Source organism: Rickettsiales bacterium Ac37b (assembly GCA_000746585.2). Taxonomy (NCBI): domain Bacteria; kingdom Pseudomonadati; phylum Pseudomonadota; class Alphaproteobacteria; order Rickettsiales; species Rickettsiales bacterium Ac37b. Next base: position 1,285,470 of record CP009217.2, on the reverse strand, counting down.
AAATTAGTACAAAAGGGTGGGCAAGTAATTGTACAAGATGAAAAAAGCAGCATTGTATGGGGTATGCCAGGAGCAGTGGTAAATGCTGGCCTTTGTAGCACTATACTATCTATTAATGATATGGCAAGCTATATAACAACTATATTCAATAGTAAGGGGTTTTATTAACAATGGACTTATCAACAGAAGATTTTGATTTTATTACAAAATTAATAAAAAAACGTTCTGGTATAGCTTTATCTGAAGATAAAAAATATCTTGTGGATTCAAGACTATTAAACATAGTACGTAATTTAAATTTTAGTAACTTACATGATTTAATAAATAAAATTCGTATAAACAAGGATGAAGGATTAATTACAGAGGTAATTAATGCTATTACAACCAATGAAACTTCTTTTTTCCGCGATATAAAACCCTTTGAACAAATACAAACTATAGTCATCCCTAGGCTAATTTCAATGAATCCGGAGAAAAAACTTTTTCGTATTTGGAGTGCTGCTTGCTCTACTGGACAAGAGCCCTACTCTGTGGCTATGAACATAATTGAAAATAAAACCTTATCTTCCTATAAATTTGAAATTATTGCAACTGATATCTCAACTACAGTACTGGAAAAAGCCAAGGCAGGTACATATAGTCAATTTGAGGTACAACGTGGACTTCCTATTACCCTTCTTATTAAATATTTTAATCAAAATGGTGATTCTTGGATTTTAGATGAAAAGATACGTTCTATGGTAACGTTTAAACACCTTAATCTTTTAGAAGATTCTTCTAGCTTAGGTATGTTTGATATTATTTTATGTAGAAATACTTTAATATATTTTGAGACCGAGACTAGAAATACTGTCTTAACTATGATAAGTAAACAGTTAAATCGAAATGGTGTACTAATTTTAGGCTCTACTGAAAATACCTTAGGGTTAGAGCAAAATTTTGTACCTCTTAAGGAGACTGTAGCAATGTTTACACTAAACGATACAATAAAATAAAGGAGAAAAAGGTGAATAATAAATTTCGCACAGAAACTGATTATTTTGGCCCTATAGATGTGCCAACTGAATCTTATTGGGGAGCTCAAACAGAACGTTCTTTACATAATTTTAAAATTGGCCAAGAAAGGATGCCTAAAGCTTTAATTCATGCTTTTGCTTTACTAAAAAAAGCTGCTGCAGAAATTAATATAGAATTAGGTTTATTAGATAAGAAGGTAGGTACTGCTATCGGACAAGCTGCTGACGAAATCCTAAAAGATCAATTAATAGATCAATTTCCTTTAGTAATATGGCAAACAGGTTCTGGTACCCAAACTAATATGAATTTGAATGAAGTAATAGCAAACCGTTCTATTGAAATTTTAGGTGGAGCTTTAGGATCAAAAACTCCAGTACACCCAAATGATCATGTAAATATGGGGCAATCTTCTAATGATTCTTTTCCAACAGCAATGCATATTGCAACTATTCTTGAAATTCATAATAAATTATTGCCAGCAATTAAAAAATTACATACTTCTATTACAAATAAAGTGAAAGAATTTAATCACATCGTTAAAATTGGCAGAACACATCTTCAAGATGCTACCCCTATTACGCTAGGTCAAGAATTTTCTGGATATGCAACACAATTAGAATATGGTATAGAGCGTATTAATACTTCTTTAACTAGATTATATTATTTAGCTCAAGGCGGTACAGCTGTAGGCACAGGACTTAATGCACATCCAGAATTTGCCAAAAAATTTGCTGAAAAAATATCAAACTTTACTAATTTGCCCTTTATAACTGCTCCTAACAAATTTGAAGCACTAGCAACAAACGATGCTATGGCAGAAATTTCTGGATGTTTAAATGTGCTAGCCGTAAGTTTAATGAAAATTGCTAATGATATAAGATGGCTTGGTTCTGGGCCACGCTGTGGACTTGGAGAATTACATTTACCTGAAAATGAGCCAGGATCTTCCATCATGCCTGGCAAAATTAACCCTACACAATGTGAAGCTTTAACTCAAGTATGCGTACAAATAATGGGCAATCATACTACTATTACAATAGCTTGTTCTCAAGGTAATTTTGAGCTGAATGTATTTAAGCCAGTAATTATATATAATGTGTTGCAATCTATACAATTACTCAGTGATGCTACTATTAGTTTTACTGATAATTGTATTAATGGTATTGCGGCAAATATTGATAATATTAATTCAGCTTTACATCATTCTTTAATGCTAGTTACTGCACTTAATCCTCATATAGGATATGATAATGCAGCTAAGATCGCAAAGAAAGCTCATTTAGAAAACATTTCTCTGAAAGAGTCAGCAATTGCTCTTGGTTTATTAACAGACCATGAGTTTGATGAATGGGTAAAACCAGAAAAAATGGTGGGAAATTAGTATATTAATGTAATTCTTAAATATTTCTTAACTATTTAGGTAGAGCATTTATAGTAGAATAATTATTGGTTTATATTATGGATGAAATTAATAAATCTCTGCTAAATAATCTTAAAAGTGGCCAATATTACCATGATGGAAGATTGTGGTATATGCGTAAGTACATATACCCAATCCTTGAAAGATCTCTATTAACTTTTTTATTTGCAATAATAGCAGTTACGTTTTTACTTATTAGCTATGCAATATATACTCAATTACCTCTTAAAAAAATTGTTCCAATCCTAGTCAAAATTCAAAATCTTACAGAAGATATCTCAGTTATACATAGTATAGAATATCCAAATGAATCCACTAGTATCTCTTTAGCAAAATATTTAGCATCTAAATATATTATATGGCGTGAATCCTATTCTTATGCAGATATTGATACTCAAATTAATAAAATTAAAAATAATTCCACGAAATTTGTCTTTAAACAATTTTACAATAGTTTAAGTTTAGAAAATGCTAATAGTCCTGTCTTACTTTATCAGCAATATATAACTCGTTCTATAAATATAGAATCTGTTGCAGTATCAAATCAAGCCCAAAGTATAATTGTTAAATTTAGCGCAACAATTAAAGATACCAATAGCGGATCAGAAGAAAAATCTTTATGGTTAGCTAATATTTCGTATGATATGAGTGATATTGAACTAATAATGAAAAAAAATGCACCATTAAACTTTCTAGTCACTGATTATAATGTACAAGAAATAAAGTAATATATATAATGTGAAAGTTAACTAGGTATAACTTGTGATTAAAAAAGGTATATGAGTTTGATATGATAAAGTCAGTTTTATCTCTATTAAGTGTATGTTTAGTCTTTCTAATTACTGCTATACCTGCTTATGCAATTAGAGAAGCTAAACCTATGGCCATTGATAGTAGAATTAAAGTTATGGTCTACAACCCTGATGATATTTTCAAGTATGTAGGTTATTATGGTTATCAAGGAAATATAGAATTTTCTGAAAGCGAGGTTGTGGATAATATCTCGCTAGGCGATACGATAGCATGGCAGATTGTGCCTTCAGGTAAACGTATTTTTCTAAAACCTATGGAACCAGATGCTACTACTAATATGACTGTTATTACTAACAAAAGAGTATATTATTTTGAATTGCATGCCAAAAGTGCTGAAGATATTGAAGATCCAGAAATAGCGTTTAATATAAGATTTTTATATCCAGATGAAAGCGGAGGAGAAGTTGTAAGGCATTTTTCAGTTTCTGCTGAACCAGATTTAAGCGAGCCAGAAAAATATAATTTTAATTATACCATTAGCGGCAGTAATAATATTTCTCCTCTTAAAATCTTTGATGATAGGGATTTTACTTATTTTCAATTTAGGGAAAAAAACACGGAAATTCCAGCATTCTTTATAGTGGATCCTGAAGGTAATGAATCTATAGTAAATTATCGGGTTTCTGGTAAATATATAGTTGTAGAACGTGTTGCTAATCGTTTTACGTTGCGTCTTGGTAATGATGTATTATGCGTCTTTAATGAATCAATGCCATTTGATTTATCAAGTAAAAAAAACAAGAAAAATAAAAAATAGTAAAACTCTTAAAAAATTTTAATATTTTTTTATGACAAATACCCTAAAAGCTAAAGCAAAAATTAATCTTTTTTTGCATGTTACTTCTCGTACCGAAAATAATTATCATAATTTAGAAAGCATAGTAGCTTTTGCAAATGATATATATGACATTATCTCTATCAAATCTTCTAACTCTTTATATTTAACCATGGATGGACCATTTTCAAGTAGTCTTTCTGCAACTGACAATTTAATATTAAAAGCTGCATTTTGCTTACAAAATTATACCAATACTTCTTACGGTGCACATATACATTTAACAAAAAATATACCTGTAGCTGCTGGGCTAGGTGGAGGATCGTCTGATGCTGCCGCTGTGTTAAAGCTATTAAATAATTTTTGGAAGCTTGATATAACAGATTTTACTTTATATAACATATGTGCCAAGTTAGGTTCTGATATTCCAATATGCTATTATGGTAAATATTCTTATTTTTCAGGAAAAGGAGAAATTATTACGCCTATAGAAACTACTTGCCCAAAGATTTATGCTTTATTAATTAATCCACTTATAGCTACTTCAACTCAAGCGGTTTTTTACAATTTAAGAGAAGAGGAATTTTCAAAGCCTTTTTCAAACCGGCCCCAATCTTTTCTACATCTTCTAGAATTAATTGAGTTTTTAAAAATTCAAAAAAATGATTTAGAGAAAAGCGCAATTAGGCTGGTACCAGAAATAAATGATATTATTAACGTGTTAAATTCTCAAAATGGTTGTATACTAAGCAGAATGTCTGGGAGTGGCGCTACATGTTTTGGTTTATTTACTTCACTAGAAGAGGCAAAACATGCTTTAACAACCATACAAAAACATCACGGTAATTGGTGGAGTGATGTTACATTATTAACCTAGAGAAGGTATTATAGGTATTATATGTATAATAAACAAATTAAGTACGCTGGATTAAGGGGACGTCTTACCGCAAGCTTAATAGACATGACTATTGTTCTTCTCTTATCGATGCCTGTAATTAAATTATTAGACTTTATGTTATATGGTCATAATACTCCTAAGGTTATGATGGAAGAAGTGATAAAAGATATGGAGCAACATCATGATGCGGCCAATCTTTCTCCTATGCATCAATTTTTTACTGATCCAAAAGTATATGATTTCTTTATTACGCATCATGGGTTAGAAAAGTTTATTATTAGTAATATAATTCAGCTGATATTATTTATGATTATTGTAATAATATGCTGGATAAAATATCAAGCTACTCCTGGTAAAATGTTACTATCTTTTAAAATTGTTGATGCTACCACTTTAGATAAACCTAATAAAAAACAATTATTTATAAGATTTTTGGGATATTTTTTATCTTTTATACCACTCTTACTTGGATTTACAGCGATAATTTTTTCTAAAAAAAAGCAAGGATGGCATGATAAATTGGCTAATACTTTAGTTATTAAAAAATAAATAAGCAAAGCTATAGTAAATACAGTTGAGTATTGATATTTAGCGTAATTGAAGCAAAACCTACAAATAGCAGGAGAGCGAAGAACTTAGGCGTACGCAAATTCAAATGTTTTTACTATATTCTTTACTTATATGATTAGCTCTCTTATTACCTTTCAAATTAAACTTAATAAATCTCATCCCATTTATCCATAGGTCAGTTTAAAATTAGATAAATTATTAAAAATATATTAATTATATTTAATATTTCTTTTCATAAATTATTTTAACTAAGGAGTAAAGGTATGCACCATCAAAATCCTGCTTTACAAGCAAAATATCCCTATCATAAAATTATGGGAGTTTATAAAATAAACGAAGAAATAACTGTATTGAAAGTTGAAGGAAGGGAGTGCCCAGCAAATACTGTATATGTAGGACCCTCAGGCGGGTATGCACATCACTATGAATATGTGAATGGAAAACTCGTTACTAATGAATATTCTTCTGTTGTTGAATCTCTGTGTGAGATAGTAGGCTATTGCAAAGATAACAGTTGCGAAAACTAAGAAATTTAAAATAGTTTTCTTATATGAGGAAACTATTTTATCATAACTTGGATCATAAATGCTCGGGTTAAATTAATAAAATATTGATACCTTTAGATTGGCTAGTATAGCCGAAAATGAGTAAAAATCCTTTTTTCTTCTGCAAAATACTATACTTCCATTTAATTTTTTCATTAAAATATTTACTATTAAGAAATAATAAATACAATAATTTTTAATTAATAATTAATTATATAATGCCATATTAATAATATGTAATAATTTTATTATGAATATATATCATGAAAGAATTTATCCAAAAAACAGGGATTCAAACTGCACAATATATACATTCTAAACTAGTACAAGCTCCAGATAGAATGTTTTCTATGGGAAGAGCCATATTAAAAAGTGAGATTGATTCGGCTAAAAGCTATAAAGGTGCAATGAAAACCGCAATCAAAGGTGGGACTGTAGCAGGTATTGTATACGGTACATTTCAAGGCATGAAAGGCCGCATTCAAGATAAAGAGACCGCGACGCAACAAAAACCCGTTGAACAAGCCATGAGTTTTTCTCCAGAGGATGCTAAAGCTCTTGAAACAGCCATAGATAAGGCAGTACCCTCAGTAAAAGTAGCTTTCCAACGTTTTACAGATGATACTTCAAAAGCTGCAAATGAAGTAATAACTAAATGGCAACAAAAGATTGAAAAATCTGATCCTAAAAAAGTTGGACAGAGTGAGGGTGTAAGAGTTGATAAATCGCCTATTACTACTGGTATAATAGCTGGTGTAACTCATATTACAGATAATAAATATGTTGCAGCTATTCCCTCCATTGCCATTGATGCTCTTTTTAGCAGTGTCCCGCAGTTTTTAGCTGGTACAGCATTTCGTGCTTCCAGCAATATAACCGAAGTAGCTGTAAGACATGGTCCTGAGGTTGTTCAACAAGTAGGAAGTATGGCTATAGAAGCCTATCAGAAAGTTTCTAAAGAAAGCAAACATATGCAAGACGTCATAAGAGATAATAAACAAGATCTCAAAGCTGTGCATGATACTATAGAAAATACTAAATCTAAAGAACCTATTACAAAATCTACTAAAGGCCATGAAAAAGATGGCCCCGCCATATAATTATAATAGGAGGGGATAATGACTGCGGAACTCTATAACCAAATTGATGAGATGATAAATAAGGTAATTAAAGCATGTCCATTAAATGAATCGAATTTAGGTAATAAACTTATTATTGCCACTTTACCAAATGAAATTGATGGTAAAGGATTTAATCAAACTCTTGATGAACTAAATAATATGTCGAAAACACATCCACGGTATACCAATCTTGTAGCTGAACTAAAAGATGTCATGTATACAATGCGAGATATCCATACTAAATATCCTGAAACCGAACAATTCACTTCTTTACATATAGCAGAGAATATTGCATCAGTCCAAGGTAGGAAAATGATGAATAGATAATCTTCTTTATTAATATATACTTTTTCTTTATTTTATGATATTAATTAATTTTAAATTAATTAATATCATAGGAAATTAGTTGTGCCTAAACATGAAATTCAGAATAGAGAAACAATTACACAATCCGAAACTCTGGAAGTACAAAAACAACATAAACCTATTCGAGATTGTTTTCAAATCTCTCCTGAACTGATAGGTAAGATATTAACTTCTACTCTACCAAAGGAAGTAAATGATCAAACCTTTAGCAAGACTAAAAAAATTATCGATGAGCACATAAAAACAAAGGGCTATAATCAACCATCCTCCCCTTGTTCTCAAGTGATTTTTGCTATGGAGAACCTAAGAAAGCTTCATTCCGAAAATAATAATGCAATAAAGCATACGAAAAACGTGATCCAAGATATTATCAATAAGAAGAATAATTCGAGCGAATCTTCGTCTGATAAAACTGCTAGAAATACCAGTTCTAAAGCTTTATAGTATAACGTAAGAACATAAATTTATAACTATATAGAAAACGAACTACCACAGCCACAACGTGCCGAACTATTAGGATTTTTTATTTCAAAATAACTACTTCCCAAGGTTTCTACAAAATCTAATATAGAACCTTGCATAAAGCTATTTAAGGATGTTTCATCTATCACTACTAAAGCACCATCTTTTTGAAATATCACATCATTTTGATTACTTTTAACATCAAAACCCAAATTATATTTAAAACCTGAACATCCACCACCAATAACTTCTATACGAAATTTTGCATTAGGTTCTTCTAATTGCAGGAGCTTAACAATTTGCTTAGCCGCATTCTCTGTGATAAGAAATTTTTCTGTACTCATATAGGCCTCAGATAATTATTTAAGGCAACTGTTTTGCTAATTTATCAAATTCTATAAGCTGCTTCATCAGCAGAGGCAGCTCATTTAATTTCACCATACATGGACCATCACTTGGTGCATTATCTGGATCTTGATGAGTTTCCAAAAATACAGCAGCAATCCCAACAGCAGTTGCAGCTTTAGCAAGTGTAGAGACAAAATGCCTCTGTCCACCACTGGCTTGTCCCATACCTCCTGGTTGTTGTACAGAATGTGTAGCATCAAAGACAACAGGCATACCAGTTTCTCCCATGATTGGTAATGACCTCATATCAGATACCAAGGTATTATAGCCAAAACTTACACCTCTTTCAGTAAGTAATATATTGTCATTTCCAAAGGAGATCATTTTTTCTACTATATTTTTCATATCCCACGGCGCTAAAAACTGCCCCTTTTTAATATTAATAACTTTATTAGTTTGAGCAGCAGCTTTTAGAAGATCTGTTTGTCTACATAAGAAAGCAGGTATTTGCAGCACATCAACTACTTCACCTATAACTTTACACTGATCTTCATTATGCACATCGGTTAAAACAGGACAGCCATATTTATTTTTTATGGCTTCAAAAATAGGTAAAGATTTTTCTAGACCTATCCCTCGTTTACCACTAACACTAGTTCTATTTGCCTTATCAAAAGAAGATTTATAAATAAAATTAATAGATAATTTGGATGCCATACTCACCAATGCATCAGCCATTTCTAAAGCATGTGATTCTGATTCAAGTTGGCAAGGACCCGCTATTAAAACTAGCGGTAAATTATTACCTATACTAAAATTATTTAGTTTAATATGTTTATGAATTACCATATATTTTCCTGTTTTTTTAGGCATCACTTAGATCATATTAATTACATTAGCATATTTATTCTTAAATACCAGCTTCATGTTATCAATTATGCAGCGCCTTATTTAGAAACTGCTACCATAGCAGGACGCAATAACCTATCTTTCAAAGTATACCCAGCTTGCATAATTTGTGTTACCAAACCAGATTCTAATTCTTGATCTTCTACATGTGCTACAGCTTGATGTATATTATGGTCAAATTTCTCACCGCGAGCTGGTACTATGCGCTTTAATCCATGTTTTTCAAAAACTGATATAAATTCTTTTTGGGTAATTTCTACGCCTTCTATAACTGCTTTTAATTCTGGAGTGAATGCTACATCACTACTTGATGCAAATTCAGTAGCACGATATAAATTTTCCATAACGTTAATTAAATCTCTAGCAAAATTAGTAATTGCAAATTTAGAAGCTTCTTCATATTGCTTTTCAGCTCTACGACGTACATTTTCAGTTTCAGCTACAGCTCTTAAAAGTTGATCTTTAAGTAAGGTGATTTCTTTTTCAAAATTCTGTATTACCTCTTGGTCTTGCTGCTTTATATTTTCTGAAAATTCTCCATTTTTGCTTTCTGCAGATTTTGGATTTTCTTCTAAAATTTTAGTTTCATTTAATTCATTATTTGGCATTTCATCATCGTTTTTTGATTCCATAATTCCCCGAGACTTATATTTAAATCACAATTCTATAGCAAAGGCTAAAATAGTTCTAGGCTCGATGCACTAATTTGGCAATATTTAAATTGCCTTGGCTATAATTTATTACTAGTAATTTATGTATTATAATGATAATTTTCAAGCCTTGAGTAAAAAAAACTAATAAATGGATTAAATATGCGTCTTTCAGGCCGGTTAGCAACCGAAATACGTTCAGCAAGTATAGAACCAAATTTTTATAACCATGCAGAAGGTTCATGTCTCATTAAAATGGGTAATACTCATGTAATATGCTCTGCTTCGTTAGATGAAACTATACCTCCCTTTTTACGTGGTAAGAATAAAGGATGGGTTACTGCTGAATATAGTATGCTGCCACGCTCTACCCTATCTAGAACTAAAAGAGAAGCTGTACTTGGGAAACAATCTGGTAGAACGCAAGAAATACAGCGTTTGATTGGACGGGCTCTGAGATCGGTTGTAAAATTAGAACAACTTGGAGAACGGCAAATTATTGTAGATTGTGATGTAGTACAAGCAGATGGAGGTACTAGAACTGCGTGTATAACTGGAGGTTATGTGGCTTTATACCTAGCTCTAAAAAAAATGCATAATATGAAATTAATACGCTCCATACCCATTACTGAAGAAATTGCAGCTATTTCATGCGGCGTGCATTCTGGAGAAGCAATTACCGATTTAGATTATCAAGAAGACAGCAATGCCGATGTAGATGCTAATTTTGTTATGACAGCTTCTGGGCAGTTGGTAGAAATTCAAGGCACAGCTGAAAATCACCCATTTACTGAAGAAACTTTTTATAAAATGCTGGCTCTAGCAAAAGATTCTATTGCACAATTAATTCATATTCAAAGAGATGCTATCAATAATGGTATTAAACATAAATAAAGATTTATTAATAGCCACCAGTAATCATGATAAAGTCAAAGAATTTACCTCATTATTATCCCAATTTCATTTGCAAACAAAATCTTTACAGGATTTTGAACCTATTCCTTCACCTGAAGAAAACGGTACTACTTTTGCCGACAATGCTAATATAAAAGCAATATATTATAGTAATAAATATAATATAATGACTCTTGCTGATGATTCAGGATTATGTATAGATGAACTGGATGGTTTTCCAGGCATATTATCTGCACGCTTTGCTGAAGAACAGAATGGATTTAGTAATGCAATAAATAAAATACAATTTTTACTAAATTTACAAGGTAAAACTACTAGTAAAGCGCATTTTATATGTGCTTTATCTTTAAGATTTCCCAAGGGCCATATAGAAAATTTTACTGGCAAAGTAACGGGCACTCTTACTTTTCCTCCTAGAGGTAATAATGGATTTGGATATGACCCGATTTTTGTACCTTTAGGGTATAATTCTACTTTTGCCGAAATGGCCCAAACAGAAAAAAACACCCTAAGTCACCGAAATCTTGCCGTACAAGCATTAATAACTTTTTTATCAATAAATTAAGTTGTATTTGGGACTAAGCTAAGAATAAAACGAAGCCTAGTACACTATTCAACTTCTTTTACTATAGGATATAATATGTTTTTCACTTCTCCAAATAGGACGAAGTCATGAAAAACCATAAATTCTCCGCGGTTGAGAGAAATCAAATAATTAAATTTCTTATATTTTTATTATTTTTTAATTAAAAAATAAAAATTTTTGAAAAAATTAAACAAAGGTACTTCCATAGATCAAAAATTATATATACCATGATAAGTATCAGTAATCGTTTAAAGAATAGGTCAGTACTTAAGGAGTAATGTCCTTAAGAAGAATTTACGAAGGATGACGATTAAAAAATTAATATTAACTGTAGCCAAAAATGCAGTTATAATTTTTTAGCGTGAGTCCTGAGTTTATAGGGTCCTAAAAATCTTTAAATGTAATAAGCTGACAAAAATATTTAGACGATTATTGATACTTTAAGTTTAAATATAAAAAATAAAAAAAGAAAAATAAAAGAGGATAAAATGACCTAAATTAATAATAAAGAATAATTGATTATTTACGCTGTAGTAGCTATATCAAGAATCTTTTTAATTTTCAATTGGCAATTGTACTTTATCAAATAATTTTAAAAAATTATCTGTAGTGTGTTTTACTATTTCTGCATACGGTATGCAAAATAAGTCTGCTAAAAATTCAGCTGTATTATGTACAAATGAAGGTTCATTCCTTTTGCCACGGTAAGGTACTGGAGCTAAATATGGTGCATCTGTTTCTAAAAGTAGGCTAGATAAAGGTAAAGTTTTTACAATTTCTCTTAAATTATTAGCATTTTTAAAAGTAATAATACCAGAAATAGATATATATAATCCCATTTCTATAGCTTTATGTGCTAGATTTTCACCAGTACTAAAGCAATGTATCAAGCCTTTAAATTCATCTTTTTTCATTTCATCTTCGAGCACATCAATAGTTTCTTGATCAGCCTCTCGGGTATGAATTATTATAGGTAAATTACTTATTCTTGCCGCTTGTATATGGTTACGAAAAGACTCTATCTGATTTTTCTTCGAATCTTGTTCGTAGTAAAAATCTAAACCAGTTTCACCTATTCCGATTACCTTATTATGCTTTGTATAATCTAAAAGCTGCTCTGCAGAGATTACCTTCTGCTTTTTAACATTATTAGGATGAATCCCTACCGAAGCGTAAATATTATCATATTTCTCAGCAATCAAAAGTAATTCGGGCATTTCATCAATATTGGTACATATGGTTTGCATTAAACCAACATTCACTTCCTTTGCTCTCTCAAGTATCAAGTTAAAATCACTTGCAAACTCAGGAAAATTCAAGTGACAGTGTGAATCAACTAGCATTCTGTTTAGCTCCATAACGTGCAAATATTATTTCAGGTTGTCGTATTGTTTTACCAACTTGTAAAGCATTTTCACTGCTTAATTCTTTAAAAGTACGTTTGTTAGTATCTACTGATAACTGATCTAATATTTTATTAGCTGCATCTGGGATAAATGGCTGCAATAAAATTGCTATATAACGTATAGTTTCAGCCAGTATATACAATGTTTGTTGCATCTTTGGAACATCAGTTTTAGCTAGATTCCACGGCGCAGCTATATCTATATAAATATTTGCTGCATTAGATAATTTTATTATTATCTCAATTGCATCATTAAATTGCTGATTACGCATATATTGCTCGATAATAGGAAAGGCATTAACAGCCTGCTGTAACAAAGAAATATTGCTATAAAGATCTGTAGTATTGGTAAGCTCTTGGTCGACAAAATTTGGTATTTGCCCTGCACAATTTTTATAAATCATAGTTAAAGTACGCTGAACCAAATTACCAATATTATTTGATAATTCACTATTTATACGGTTTATCAGTGCACTACTAGAATAATTACCATCACTACCAAAAGCTATTTCTCTCATTAAAAAATAACGAGTTTGATCTAAACCATATTCCTCCACTAATGTTATAGGCGCAATTACATTACCTAAGGATTTTGACATTTTTTCTCCTTCAATAGTCCACCATCCATGAGCTACTATCTTTTTGGGCAAAGGTAATTCCGCAGCCATTAGGAATGCTGGCCAATATACCGCATGAAATCTTAAAATATCCTTACCTACCATATGAATATCAGCTGGCCAATAGTTTTGAAATGTTTCAGAATTTGTGTTTGGATAATCAACTGCAGAAATATAATTACTAAGAGCATCTAACCATACATATATTATATGTTTTTCATCTCCAGGTACTGGTATACCCCATTTAAAGCTAGTACGTGATATAGATAAATCTATAAGTCCTGATTTTACAAAGCTTACCACTTCATTATATCTACTTACGGGTTGTATACAATCTGGATTTTTCTTATAATAAGCCAGTAATTTTTCTGACCATTTGGAAAGATTAAAAAAATAACTTGGTTCTTCTACCCATTCAACAGGAGCACCAGTGGGCGCTTTGCCATCAATTAGCTCCGCTTCACTATAGAAAGCCTCATCTCGTACTGAATACCAACCACTATATTTACCCAGATAAATATGCCCCTCTTCTTGCAATTTTTTCCACAAAGCTTGTACAGCATTTATATGATTAGTATCTGTGGTACGTATAAAACCATCATTACTTAAATTTAGCAATTCGCTTAACTCATAAAATTTTTGTGATACTGTATTTACAAATTCTTTAGGAGTTACCTTAGCATTTAAAGCAGATTTTTCTACTTTCTGACCATGTTCATCTGTGCCAGTCATAAATTTCACCTGCATACCACATAAACGCATAAATCTTGCTAAAACATCACATGCTAAACTTGTATAAGCATGGCCTACATGGGGAGCATCATTTACATAATAAATTGGCGTGGTAATATAATAGTGCATACTTAAGTTCCAATAGCTTATAATTATATATAGTAAATTAAGTTGTATTTGAGGCTAGGAGCGATAAGCAAAGCCTACAAATAGTCCTACTCAGACAAAAAAGTGTAAGATAGCAAAAGCAATACACTATTTATCCTTATACCTCAATTAAAAATTCGTTATCAAATGCAATATTTTATAATGAAAATAGTCTAAATAATCTCTTTACAAAAATTCCAAAATATGGGAAAAGTTATTATATTTTATAAATTAGAATAATATTGTTAAAGAGGTGATGTGTCTGATATTTTTACAGAAATTGATCAAGAACTCAAACAAGAGAAGCTTATAAAGGTTATATCTAAATACGCGCCTTACGCAATAATTGCCATTATTATCATTTTAATACTTGCAATATCTAAAATTGCATGGTCAAATTATAATGTTAATCTCCAAGAAAAAGCCGGAGATATATTTAATACTACGATGACTTTAAATAAAACAGATGATCGTCTAGTCAAAGAATCTTTGAATTATTTAATCAGCCTTAATCAAAAAAATATTTTTTCTACTTTAGCTACCTTTAATAAAGCTTCTTTAGAAATAGGAAAAGATAACAAAAAAGAAGCATTACAATTATATCACAACATATATAATAGTAAAAATACGGATTTAACTTTCAGGCAGTTAGCGGGGCTTCTATATGTAGTTAACTCTACAAACCTAACAGAAAAGGAAATAAATGACTACTTTACATCTTTAAATAATATTAAAGGTCCATTTAATGATTTAATTAAATTAGAGAATGCCCTATTTTTACTAGATAGAGATAATAAAAGTGCAGCAATTGATATTTTAGAAAAATTAAAAGATGATCAAAAATCTTATTTTGTTTATAAAAGGGCAGAAGAGATATTAACAGTCATATCCCAAAATTAATAATGTGCAAACTTGAAGCATAGATATAGGTAGATAAATGTTTATAGTAAAATTATTAATAGCTTTTTTATTACTTATAACAAATAATTGTAGTACTTTATCTAATTTAATAGCAGAAAAAGATTCTTCTCCTGCATTAACAGGTGAAAGGATAACAATATTAAAGCTCGAAAACGATTTAGTAGCCAATAAGCAAATGGAAGATATTAATATAAAACTTCCCTTACAGCAAGAGAACTTCGCGTGGTCTAATAGTAATGGTAGTGAATATGACTATCCTGAAAACATAAAGTTACCTCAAATTAAATCTTGTTTATCCTATTCTTTAGGGCTATCTCGTAAAACATACATAAATTCAACACCTGTTATTGCAGATGACCTCATATTGATTATGGCCAAAAAAGCTAGTGTGGTTGCGTTTAAGAACAATAATTTATCTAAACCACTTTGGACCAAAAATACCATGCCTATTGATGAAAAAGAAGATTATATTGGCGGAGGGATGGTTTATGCTCATGATAAGTTATTTGTCACTGCGGGGCATCGTGATGTCTTAGCTTTAAACATACATAACGGTAAAGAAATTTGGCGTCACTCTCTTAATAATATTATTAGAGCAGCACCTATATTAAGTCAAAATACCTTATTTGTAGTAACAATAGATAATAAGCTATATGCTATAGATAGTACTTCTGGTAATGTAATATGGATGCATGAAGGTGCAAGCGAATCCATAGGTATTTTTGGGGCTGCTTCAATTGCAGCAAGCAATAATGTAGTTGTAATACCTCATTCTTCAGGTCAATTGCACGGCCTCAATATTAATACAGGAGAAGAACTATGGAGCGTGAATCTTGCCTTTAATAAAAGCTCCTTAATGGGATTCTCTTTTAGCGATATAGATATTACTCCTGTCATTCGTGACAATATTGTATATGTTGCAGGTAATACCGGTTCTTTATATGCTATTCATTTAGAAAATGGCATGCCTTTATGGCACAAAAATATTAAAGGTATTAAATCTTTATGGGTTGCAGGTGAGTTTTTATATATAATTAATGATGAAAATGAAATTTTAGCTATTTATAATAAAAATGGCCACATAAAATGGGTAAATAAATTACAACTAGCAGATACTAATAAATCTTCTTCTAAAATTAAGTCATTTGGTCCTATTTTGGCCGGTGACTTATTATTATTTACAACTGATATAGGAAAATTATTATTCGTTTCACCTTATGAAGGTAAAATAATACGTGAGATGTCTATATCTAAAAATGTTCACTCACTACCAATTGTTGCTTCATCTAAATTATTTATTATGAGTGACAATGGAACTTTGAGTATTTGCGAGTAAATATCTAGAATGTTTACTATAGCAATTATTGGCAGACCTAACGTTGGTAAATCTACTTTATTTAATAGATTAGCAAATAAAAAATCTGCTTTAACGCATGATATGCCTGGAGTCACCCGTGATCGTAAAGAGGAAAATGGCAATTTGGGATCAATGCATTTTACCATAATTGATACACCTGGATTAGAACATAAAATTACTAATTATCTTACCGAGCGCATGAATTTACAGACAGAACAAGCTGTTCTCAAAGCAGATTTAGCTATTTTATTAATGGATGGCAAAGACGGTTTAATGTCTGAAGATTATTTACTTGCCAAGTGGATTAGAAAGAGAGGCAAGAATACTATTTTGGTAATTAATAAATGTGAAGCTTACAATACAAAGAATAATGCTTTAGAATTTTCTAAATTAGGGTTAGGTATTCCTATATGTATTTCAGCAGAACATAATGAAGGCATGATTGATCTATATGACGCTATCGAACCTTTTTATGAATCAACCACTAACAATGATGAACACATTGAACAATCTATAAAAATTGCAATAGTAGGAAGACCTAACTCTGGAAAATCAACTTTTTTTAATAAGTTACTTGGTGAAGAACGAGTAATTACTGGACCTGAAGCAGGAATTACAAGAGATGCCACTTATATTAAATGGAGTTTTCAAAATACTCATATTAGTTTAATAGATACTGCAGGAATGAGGCGTAAATCAAATATAGATACTTCTTTAGAAAAACTTTCAGTATCAGATAGTTTAAAAGCTATAAAATATTCACATATAGTAATTTTATTAACCGATGCATCGAAGGTTTTAGAAGCTCAAGATATTAATATTGCAAATTTAGTGATAAATGAAGGTAGAGGCCTTATAATAGCTGTAAATAAATGGGATACTATCACTGATAAATTGGCTATTAAAGACAATATTAAATACAAAATTTCTAAGGTACTTGGTGAAATTAAAAATATACCTGTAGAATATATTTCTGCTTTGCATGGTAATTATATATATTCTCCTATTAAATCAGCTCTTAATTTATTTAAATTATGGAATACAGAAATTCCTAAAAAAGATCTTAATAACTGGCTAACTCAAGCTGTAAATCATCATCCTCCTGCTCTAGCAAAATCTAAACGCCGTATACGTTTTAAATATATCACTCAAAATAAGGTTAGGCCTCCAACTTTCTTATTATTTACCAATTATCCAGAAGAAATAGAAGATAGTTATATTAGATATTTAAGCCATTCTTTACGTGAATATTTTAATTTGCCTGGCACACCTATTAGGATTCTTTTACGCAAAACCAAAAATCCCTATATTTAGTTTCATTTTATAAATAAAATATTATACATTTTAATGTTTATGATCATGATAATGTTGGTATACAGCAATTTTATTTATGGCATGTTGTCCAAATAAATCTATATATGAAGAATGCTTACTAATATTTTCAGGCGTGCCCTCACAACATATATGTTTATTAAGGCAAATAACATGATTAGTCGCTTTCATCACCATATATAAATCATGTGATATCATTAAAATAGCAATTTTATATATATCTCTTATGCGTTCAATCATTGTATAAAATTCCATCTGGCCAGTTATATCTATCCCTTGAATTGGTTCATCTAATACTAACAAATCTGGCTTATTAATTAAACTACATGCAAAAATAATTTTTTGTAACTCCCCCCCCGAAAGATTATATATTTGTTTATTCAATAAATACGATATTTTTAGCATATTAGCTATCTCTTCAATCGAATAATGATTACATCTATCATTAATAGATAATCCTAAAAATCGTGCAACTGTTAAAGGCATTAAATGGGTCAAAGAAATTCTCTGAGGCATATACCCTAATGAAATATTCTTTTCTAATTTCACTGTACCTTTATTTGGCTTTAATAAATTTAGAACTAATTTTGCTAATGTAGTTTTTCCACCTCCATTAGGTCCTATAATTGTTATTATCTGGCCTGAATATATAGTAAAGTTAATTTTTTCTAATACAGTTTGCTTATTATAAGAAAAAAAAACATCTTCTAACTTTAGTACAATATTATTTTGCATTCATCAATCTCATTTGGTCTAAAACAGTTTGCAATATATAACTTGCAGCTATTTTATCATCTAAATTTCCTATTTTTTTTCTAGACATACCAGACTCTTTTAGAATACGTAACGCCGCAGCCGTAGTTAATCTTTCATCTTGAAAAAAAATTGGTATATTAAAATATTGATCTAACTTATCTGTAAAATTTTTTACCATAATACAAGCTGATCCTTCAACACCGTCCATTTGTTTAGGAAAACCAATAACCATACCACAAATATTTTTTTGGGTAATAAGGTTATTTAAAGCGTATAAATCTTTTTTAAAAGTCTTACGCAATAATATATCATATGGACTAGCAATTAGTCTATCTATATCAGTTAGTGCTATACCTAAAGTTTTTAAGCCCACGTCCAACCCCAATATTCTACCCTTAGGTAAAATATACATAAACTCAGATATATTAGTGCAAATCAATCCATTTTCCTTATTTAAAAATATTATAGTAAATTAAATTTCCGAGTTTGATTGGCCTTTGTATTTGGGGCTAGGCTCAGATAAAGCGAACCCTAAAATTAGTAGGAGAGCTTTGAGCTAACTGCGTCCGCAAGTTCAAATCAATTTACTATAATTATATAACAAAACTCTTTAAGCAATATAATCAATATAAGAGTAATACTAAAGTTAAAACAGATAAATTATGCTTTTAATCTGCATATATAGTAAAAAAGTTGAATGTTGATCACTTGGACAGATAGAACAAACCCTACATTAGTAGGAGAGCAAAAATGTTTTTACTATACTCAGTTTATTATCTACATATTATAAGATTCAAATAAAAAGCCCGCTTAATAGGCCTGGCAACGACTTACTCTCCCACATCTTAAGATGCAGTACCATCAGCGCAACAGGGTTTCACTTACGAGTTCGGTATGGGGTCGGGTGTGTCACCTGTGCTATAATCACCAAGCCAATTAAACGGGCTTCATAGCTGCTTAACAAGCAATAAAATCTCTACAAACTTTTTCTTTTTCTTTCTCTATTCCATTATGCAGACTTAACGCTGCATATGAATAAAGTACCCTCATATGCAAAATTTAAATCAATCGAGCTATTAGTATTGGTTAGCTTAACACGTTACCGTGCTTACACACCCAACCTATCAACGTGATGGTCTATCACGGCTCTAATGGGGAAATCTAGTTTTGAGGTGGGTTTCCCGCTTAGATGCTTTCAGCGGTTATCCCGTCCGTACATGGCTACCCAGCCGTGCCGCTGGCGCGACAACTGGTGCACTAGAGGTACGTCCATCCCGGTCCTCTCGTACTAAGGACAGATCCTCTCAAATTTCCTACACCCACGGTAGATAGGGACCGAACTGTCTCGCGACGTTCTGAACCCAGCTCACGTACCACTTTAATCGGCGAACAGCCGAACCCTTGGGACCTGCTCCAGCCCCAGGATGTGATGAGCCGACATCGAGGTGCCAAACGATTCCGTCGATATGAACTCTTGGGAATCATCAGCCTGTTATCCCCGGCGTACCTTTTATCCGTTGAGCGATGGCCCTTCCACGTGGAACCACCGGATCACTATGACCGACTTTCGTCTCTGCTCGACTTGTCAGTCTCGCAGTTAGGCAAGCTTATGCCATTACACTCTAAAAGCTGATTTCCGACCAGCTTGAGCTTACCATCGCGCGCCTCCGTTACTTTTTGGGAGGCGACCGCCCCAGTCAAACTACCCACCATGCAGGGTCCCAAACCCAGTTTCATGGGTCATGGTTAGATATCAGGGATTGAAAGGGTGGTATTTCAAGGACGGCTCCATAACAACTGGCGTCATTACTTCATAGCCTTCCACCTATCCTACACATCCAATCCCTAATACCACTGCAAAGCTGTAGTAAAGGTGCACGGGGTCTTTCCGTCTAGCCGCGGGTACTCCGTATCTTCACGGAGAATCCAATTTCGCTGAGTCGATACTGGAGACAGTGGGGAAGTCGTTACGCCATTCGTGCGGGTCGGAACTTACCCGACAAGGAATTTCGCTACCTTAGGACCGTCATAGTTACGGCCGCCGTTCACTGGGGCTTCAATTCAAGGCTTGCACCTCTCCTCTTAACCTTCCAGCACTGGGCAGGCGTCAGACCCTATACGTCGTCTTATAGACTTTGCAGAGCCCTGTGTTTTTGTTAAACAGTCGCTACCCCCTGCTTTGTGCCACCTTTACATGGTTACCCATATAAAGGCCACCCTTCTCCCTAAGTTACGGGTGCAATTTGCCTAGTTCCTTCAGTATCGTTCTCTCAAGCGCCTTAGTATACTCTACTTGTCCACCTGTGTCGGTTTGGGGTACGGTCTATACGTAGGAGCTATTTCCTGGAAGATTTAAGCTGCATATTCAATCCAATAAGAACATACAACGTTCAATCTCCGTCACTTCCTACAGGTTCAGGAATATTAACCTGATTCCCATCGACTACGCCTTTCGGCCTCGCCTTAGGGGCCGACTAACCCTGCGCAGATTAACTTTACGCAGGAAACCTTGGACTTCCGGCGAGAATGTTTCTCACATTCTTTGTCGCTACTCATGTCAGCATTCTCACTTCTGATATCTCCAGCAATTCTCACGAATCACCTTCACAGACTTACAGAACGCTCCGCTACCGCGTATATCCAATGATATACACCCGCGTCTTCGGTATATGGCTTAAGCCCCGTTACATTTTAGGCGCAAGAAGGCTTATTTAGACTAGTGAGCTGTTACGCTTTCTTTAAAGGATGGCTGCTTCTAAGCCAACCTCCTAGTTGTTTTGGCCTTCCTACATCCTTTACCACTTAGCCATAATTTAGGGACCTTAGACGGCGATCTGGGCTGTTTCCCTCTCGACTACGGACCTTAGCACCCATAGTCTGTCTGTTGTACTATACTCACAGCTATTCGGAGTTTGGTTGGGTTTGGTAGGGCTTCGGGCCCCCCTAGCCTATCCAGTGCTCTACCCTCTGTGGTAACCATACAACGCTCTACCTAAATAGATTTCGCGGAGAACCAGCTATTTCCGAGTTTGATTGGCCTTTCACCCCTAGCCACAATTCATCCCATAATTTTGCAACATTAATGGGTTCGGTCCTCCAGCGCATGTTACTGCGCCTTCAACCTGATCATGGCTAGATCACCCGGATTCGGGTCTAATTCGTCGAACTATACGCCCTATTAAGACTCGCTTTCGCTACGCCTACACCTAACGGCTTAAGCTTGCTCGACAAACTAACTCGCTGACCCATTATACAAAAGGTACGCCGTCACATTATTTTTATTCCAAAAAACAAAAAAATGCTCCGACTGCTTGTAGGCATTTGGTTTCAGATACTATTTCACTCCCCTAGTCGGGGTTCTTTTCACCTTTCCCTCACGGTACTTGTTCACTATCGGTCGCCAGGGAGTACTTAGGCTTAGAGGGTGGTCCCCCTACGTTCAGACAGGATTTCACGTGTCCCGCCTTACTCAAGGACTTAAAGTCTTTTACTTATACAGGGCTATCACCTTCTATGGCTGACTTTTCCAAGTCATTCTAATTATTTCCTTTAAGCCACTGGCCTGGTCCGCGTTCGCTCGTCACTACTAACGGAGTCTCGGTTGATGTCCTTTCCTCCAGCTACTAAGATATTTCAGTTCACTGGGTTTGCTTCATATGATTTATTTATTCATCATACGATACCTGTAAAAACAGGTGGGTTTCCCCATTCGGAAATCTTCGGATCAAAGATTGTTCGCATCTCCCCGAAGCTTATCGCAGCGTACTACGTCCTTCATCGCCTCCTGGCGCCAAGGCATCCACCAAATGCCCTTTTTTTATTTAAAATTCACACTTGAGAGTACTTTTCATATGCAGAATTAAATCTACATTAAAAAAAGAACTTATTTCTTGTATCAACTCGCTTTTATTAATAAAGCTAGTATTTTTGTAGAAATTTTATTTACAATGTTAAACAGCTTCTTCTACGCTTCTGGCTTATGTTTTTAAGTTTTTGCCTGCGTAGGAAAGTGTTTATATTATCTCTTGCACCTTTTGTCAACACTAAAAAATACAAAATATTATTTTCCTTAAACCCAAGCATTTTCATACGTTACAGGGCTATTTATGACCTAAATCGCATATATATTACAATATTTTTTTGTTTTTTTTCGAATTTTTTTAATATTTTTTGAGTAATTATAACAATTAGTTTTTACAACTGACTCTAAATATTTCTTAATTTATACCAAATAAATATAGCATATATTTTTTTATCTCTTATAATACCTTCTACTAGACTATTAGGTCTAATAATTAAAATAGCCATCTCAAGAAGCTTAATACATTAATTTAAAATTTTAATCGTATGGAACAATCTTTTAATATCGATCAGCAATTAGCTAAAGATACTTTTTACATTACAGAGCTTGAATTATCTATAATCTTACTTATGAATAATGCTTTGTTTCCTTGGATCATTTTAATACCTAAAAGAAATTATGTAACAGAGTTAATAGATTTATCTACAACCGATCAACAATTACTAATGCACGAGATTATTTATACTTCTAAATTATTAAAACATTTTTTTTCTCCTGATAAGATCAATGTAGCAACCTTAGGTAATGTCGTAGCTCAATTACATATACATATAATAGCAAGATTTAAAAATGATGCAGCATGGCCTAAACCTGTTTGGAACACATATAATGAGCCTTATACTACTTTAACTAGCACCAGACTTACTGAAAAAATTAAACAATATATTAATTTACATAAAATTGAATATATATGAATTTTAACTTTGTTTATCATAGAAGATGGTTTATTTTTGTTGTTGCTTTAATATATACAACATTATTTAATCTACCTTTTATTTTAAAGAGATTATATATATATAATATTTTTTCTACTCAGTTATTAATTTCCATAACTACAGAATTTATCATATCTTGTATAATTACCTGGCTATTTTTTTATACCTTAACCATAAATAAGAAAATTTTTGTATTATTTACTATATTAACTTTTATTATCACTGCTCTAGCTAAATATTTTCTTATAAATTTAGGTCTGAATGTTAATATTTCTACTATTAGTGCTGTATTTGCTACTGATCTTAATGAAGCTAAAGACTTTTTTAACATTGGAATTTTAACCGAAATTATCTTTTCTGGAGTTGTATCTATAATATTAGTAAGAATTTTTGATAA
Source organism: Rickettsiales bacterium Ac37b (assembly GCA_000746585.2). Taxonomy (NCBI): domain Bacteria; kingdom Pseudomonadati; phylum Pseudomonadota; class Alphaproteobacteria; order Rickettsiales; species Rickettsiales bacterium Ac37b. The sequence continues at coordinate 1,261,614 of CP009217.2, read as the reverse complement.
ATATGATAACCATACTACGAAATTCCAATATCTTATATCACTTATTTCCCTTACACTATCATTAATGGGGATTTTCTTAAATGGCGCCAAAATAAATGCCAAATATTATCCATATAATATTTTAAAAGAAATAACATATTATGCCCTAGACCAATTAAATTGGTATAAAAGTAGAACAGATATTGCAAATATATATAAATTTCATCTTCAAGAAGATGAAGCAAAAGATTTAATTGTTGTACTAGTCATTGGTGAATCAGCACGTTTTGACCATTTTGGCATAAACGGTTATAATAAACCTACGACTCCCTATCTATCACAAATATCTAATTTATTAAGTTTTCAAAATGTGGAAGCTTGTGCAGCTATGACAATGGATGCAGTACCATGCATAATGACCCGTTCTACCAACCAAAATAGATCTTTAGGTAGAAAAGAAACTTCTTTCGTAAGCATTATGCGAAAATTAGGTTTTAATACTCTATGGCTTGGATCCCAAGGTTCTTCTTCATTTAATCGTCATTACTATGAATTTGGCAAAGAAGCAGAACATCATCTCTATGTAGAAGATTTTATTACTAATAGCGCAAAACCTCAATTTGACGTTGATTTATTGCCGTACCTGGAAAAATTTGTAACCAATCATGGTAAAAAGCTTATCATCTTCCATAGTATTGGTAGCCATTTTCATTATGATTTACGCGCACCATCTAATTTTCAAATATTTATACCTAGGTGCAAACCAGATTTTAAACATAAAAATTTACATAATTGTTCTCAGGAACAGATTATCAATTCATATGATAATTCTATTTTATATACAGATTTCTTCTTATCCAAAATTATAAACTTATTAGAGAAAAAAAATGCATTATTCTTTTATATATCTGATCATGGAGAATCATTAGGAGAAAACGGAATATATATGCATGGCAATAGCAATATAAAAGAACAAATTCATATACCTATGTTTGTATTTGCTTCAGAAAACTACATAAAAAATCATCCCGCATATTTTAATAATATGCAATCCAAACTACACTCCGCTTTAAATCAAGACAATATATTCCATAGCATTTTAGACTGTTCTTTCATTACTTCAGATATAATAAATAAAAACTTGAGTATTTGCCAAAAATAATGCTATATAGTTTAATAAAAATATAATAACCTATAAATAAGGATTTCTCCTTTATGACTATTAGACATGATTGGCAGCTTCCAGAAGTTTTAGCACTATTTAATCAGCCTTTTAATGATTTAATATTTGAAGCGCAAACTATACATAGACAGAATTTCCTTGCTAACAAAATACAAATCAGCACTTTGCTAAGTATTAAAACTGGTAGCTGTCCTGAAGACTGTAAATATTGCCCCCAATCAGCCCATTATAATACCAATCTGCAGAAAGAACCATTACTAAATCTTACAGATATTTTAACTAAAGCTCAGGAAGCTAAAGACTCAGGAGCTTCTAGGTTTTGTATGGGCGCAGCCTGGCGTAATTTACATGATCGTGACCTCCCTAAAATGGTAGAAGTTATAAAAGCAGTTAAAAACTTAGGATTAGAAACCTGTGTTACGCTTGGTATGTTAACTCAAAACCAAGCTTTTACATTAAAAAATGCTGGACTTGACTACTATAATCATAATATTGATACTTCTCCTGAACATTATAAGCATATAATTAGCACTAGAACGTTTCAAGATAGATTAGATACTATTGAAAATATTAGAAATGCTAATATTAAACTATGCTGCGGTGGTATAATAGGTATGGGAGAATCTATTGAAGATCGATTATCCATGCTTATTACTCTTGCTAATTTTAATCCTCATCCAGAAAGTGTGCCTATTAATTTATTAATTAAAGTTAAAGGAACTCCTTTAGAGCATATAGAAAATGTTAATATTTTCGATTTTATACGTACAATAGCAGTAGCTAGAATAATTATGCCTCAATCCGTAGTCAGATTATCGGCAGGCCGAGAAACTATGACTGATGAAGCACAAGCATTATGCTTCATGGCAGGTGCTAATTCTTTATTTTATGGTGAAAAATTACTAACTACCAAAAACCCTGATGCAGATCATGATACAAAACTATTTAATACACTAGGACTAGAAGCGGCAGCTACAGCTTAAACCAAAATGGTACCTATAAGTATTACACATGTTTTACTTCTTGTTCTGTAAATAGATTTATTATTAATAAATTTGTGGCAAATTTCATTTGAATTACAGAAAGAACTGTACAAAATTAGTACAAAACCTAATAGAATCCTTATTCACAGTTAAAAATTTATAATGAAAACAGTCCACAAATTGGTAAATATATTTTTTCATTTTGATAGACAATTAAAGAAACCTTGTGTCTAAACTCTGTCTATTTAATTCCTGAGAAGAATTTTTATGAATAGATAGTTAAATGTCGTTAATAATATTTACAGGTCTCTTGACGTTAATGAAATTATTCATTATTATGAAACATATTTCTTTATATATGAGGTATATATGTCAAAGAGAAAAGATAAAGGTAAACAAAGAGAGGATGATATTATCCCTAGCTCTCAAGAGGTTAAAATACATTCTGATACTAAAACGTTGATTAAAGATCTACCTAGCATTATTAAAGAGGGTATTAAAAAACCAGGCAATATTAGTAATTTAGTTCTAATAGGCTTTACCGCTATGTGTAATGCTATACCTGCCCATCCTAATTTAGCAAGTTAGTTTTGTACTCGCTGGCATCACTTGCTTGCAACCTGCTGTTACTGACTTTGGTTACAATTATAAATTAATAAAAAATGAGTTATTAAAAAATAAGGATATAAAAACTTTGCAGGATAAAGCCTTAGAAATTACCAAATTTATTTGGCCTGGAATTGTGGCGGTAATAGCTGGAGCCGTGTTTTTTGGTCTATATATTAATTATAGCCAAGGCGCAGAAGTAGCCAGTTCTGTACTCCTTGCGGTTGGAACCTTTATTGTAGGTAGCGCGCAGATGTTAGTGAAACCTATGATCAAAAGAGAAGTGGCGAGAAAAAATCCCCCTGCTCCAATGGTAGGAGAAAGAGAACTTTTGATATCTCCTGCAATACAAGCTGCTGAGGAGCTTGAGCAGGAGATTGTTAATAATGATGTACAACTGGAGCAATTAGAACAGATTACAAGTTTAGTTAAGGCACAAAACCGTAACGCTAGCATCAAAACTATGGCATTAAAACAAAAGGTTAATGAACAACAAACAGAAATTGTCCAACTTAGTAAGGCACATAATAATTTACAGGCAAATAATCAAGCTCTTACTGAACAGCTAGATAAAAATGTAGAAACTATAGAAAAACTTACCCAAGAAAAAGAACAATTGACTCAACAATTTGAGCAAGCAATCGAGAATAACAGAGAATTACAAAACCAGCTTAATCATTTACAGCAACCAATTACTCAAATAGATACAGCCAGTAGTAGCGCGTCAAGAATCAACATAAATTCTAATGATGAAATATCAGTATTTATACGCTAAGGAATTATTAATTAAAATAGGTAATTAAAATGAAACAAGAAACTATAGCCCTTGATATACGAGCCCAAAATTTTCTAGAAGATCTAGACAAAGCAATAGAAAAATATCCTAATATTGATATAATAAATTTTAAAGACCCAAATAATAAAAATAAAACATTTCTCCATACATTACCCTATACTAACTTTACTCATTATGTTGCATATTTTTTAGAAAAAGATGCTAATATTTACGTGTTCGATAATGATAAATTAAATCCGCTGCATTGTGCTGTTGGATGCGCTTCTCTTTGTATGAAAGATAATAAGCTGAAACCTCTTGTCCAATTCACTTATCAAATACTTAGATTATTACTTAACTATGAAGCAGAGCAAAGGGCATATTTTCCAGAAAAATATCAAGATTTGCCTTGGCTTAAAGATCAACAAGACAATGTAAAATGGACTCCTGTAATAAATGCACAAAAGCTTGACAAAAGCCCAGGCAAAGAAGTGGTAGTGGAGTTAAAAAAAGCACTAAAAGAACAAGAAGCTTATTATCAAGAATGTTTAGAAGCTAAAGCAAAAAACATACCCCTTATGCCATATCACAGGAAGTTTTTACCAGAAATAATAAAATCAACATCCATAGCTGAAGAAAAGCAGGAAAAAACTTGGCAGGAAAAAACTTGGAGTGAAAAAATACTAGAAGGGCAAAACTCTAGCTTAAGGCATAGATCCAAATCAGATGAACCTTTGCAAACTAAACAAGAAGCAGCGATGAAATCAATTTCTAGATCCATGGAAGTAGAAAAATCAGAAGGAGAAAAAGCATCTTTACTGGATCATAATGGCCGTGATGAAGGAAGTTTTGTAGAAAAAATAATGGGATGGTTCACTACTGGCCAGAACTCCTCAAAGTCTAAAGGATTATAGCTTTTTAATTAAGAAATGAGGGCATAGATGTTAAGGACGAAAGGTAAAGGCAGAGCAGGCACTATTACTTTTGATCAACCTGAAGCTAAAATACGCTCGAGCAATAATCGCAGAACTTTAATAGGTGAAATACCTAGCATTATTAAAGAAGGTATTAAAAAACCAGGCAATATTAGTAATTTAGTTCTAATAGGCTTTACCGCTATGTGTAATGCTATACTTGCCCATCCTAATTTAGCAGTTAGTTTTGTACTCGCTGGCGTCACTTGCCTGCAACCTGCTGTTACTGATTTTGGTTACAATTATAAATTAATAAAAAATGAGTTGTTAAAAAATAAGGATCTAAAAACTTTTCAGGATAAAGCCTTAGAAATTACGAAATTTATTTGGCCTGGAATTGTGGGACAAATATTACATGGCTGCGCCACGACTACGCACGCAATTAGAAAAGAATTACAGCGATCGCAAGCTACGATCAAAGAATTAAGTGAACAATATAATATTAACCCTAAAACTGTGATAAAATGGCGTCAAAGAAAAGAAGAAGGAGTAGAAGATCGCTCTAATGCTCCTAAAAAAGCAACTACTATTTTGAAGCCCGAAGATGAAGCTTTGATTATTGCTTTTCGTAAGTCTACGCAATTACCTTTGGATGATTGCTTTGATGCACTTATTAAAGAAATACCTTATTTAACTCGTTCAAATCTTTACCGATGCCTTAAACGGTACGGTTTATCTTGTTTACCCAAAGAAGATAATATCAAAGAGAAGAAGAAATTTAAGGCTTATGAAATAGGATTTATGCATCTTGATATCACAGAAGTAAGAATTGGTGAGGGAAAATTTTACATATTTGTGGCAATATGTAGAGTGAGTAAATTTGCTTATGTTGAGCTGCATAATAATAGCAATGGCGATACTACAGTTAATTTTCTTGATAACTTGGTAAGTAGCTGTCCCTTTAAGATACATACCATATTAACTGATAATGGTGTTCAATTTGCTTACAATGGTTTAGCCAGGTACAGAGCTCCTCAAAAACTAAAGGATTATAGCTTTTTAATTAAGATTACCTTACGAGAGCTATATATAAGTATTTTATAGATTATTGTTACTATTTGATTAAAGTAATAAAGTAAAAAATATATTAATTTTTGTATTTTTTTTATTAACATTTTTAATATTTAGTGTATAATGTTATAATAAACTTTTATTTATTATAATATAAGAAGAAATATTATGAAAACATCAGAACAAATTTGGAAAATTGCCCAAAGCTCTCCACAAACATATCGTGAACACACTGCTATGGAGAATGGTAACTATAATATTCATTATATGCTCTCCCATGAACAAATTGAAGCAGCTGCATTTCTTGATATTGCAAAGCGTAAGAATATCAGTTTTAATGATGCAATAAAACAATGTTTTATAGATGGATTCTCTATAAAAGGTACTACAACTATATCTCCAGATCTAATGGGTATTTTTTTTGGAGAATCTATAGAAAATGCTATTAACCATACCAAAAAGGGAACACCTGCATTTCTTTCTCTTGATGATGGTAAACACTTTGTTTTAATTAGCTTATTACCACATGGTAAAAACCCAAATGAACTTTCTGTATTATATACAAATTCAATTCCATCAGATACCACAGCTAAGCATTTTGCTAGCACACTGGTAAAATATCTCCAAGATAAAGGTATCAATATACGTGATAATAAATATAAAGAAGTGTCAAATGATCAACAAGTAGGAAATTGCTGTGGATTATCAGTTGCAACCAATATTGCTAGTATAGTTACCCATTACTCTACAAATCAAGAGGTAGATTTTCTTAAATCTTCTTTATTTGCGCCTAAAGATTTAGAAGAAAAAAGAAAATATTACCAAAATTTTGGCCAAGATTTTTTCCAAAAATTAAATAATCCTATATTTGACCATAATAAGCGAAAAGCAAGCTTAGATGATATATTAAAACTTACTAAAAATGGACATATAGACTCTGCTGTTGATATACTTAGAAGTATAAATCTAACTACAAAAGAATTAACTCGCAGTAATTTAAAATTAATTCAAGCCTTAGAAGAAATTAAACAAAAAGCACCAAAGCCTATACCACTAGTTGAAGGATATTTGGATTGTATTTATAGTTATAATCGTAAAATAGGCGTCGATATTAAAGATTATATACGTGAACCTCTTGCAAAGTTTACGTCTACTAGCATAACTGACCAATTTCTCAGTAGTATCCCTGTATCTACAAATATTGACCTCACAACAGAAGAAGAACTAGAGTTTAAAAAAGCCTCTGAACAAGCTAAAGAACAACCAAACTTAGTTGCTGCTCTTAAAAACTTGCATAATGCAGCACCATTACCTACCAAAAGCTTATTATCAAAAATTATTGATTATGCAAAATATATATTAAGTTCTATCAAAGAGACCTTAAGTAGCAATGTTTCTCAAGATACATCTCATAAATTTGCTGATAATGTAAAGACCATTGCTCCAAATGATAACCAAAGATCACGCTAAAGAACGTGTATAAGTAATATATAATATGTTTTTTACTTCTCCCTTAGGGGAGAAGTCGTGAAAAACTTCAGTTTTAAGCGTATTAGGTGTATATTAAATAATTATTTCTATTAATTCCTTACCCTACCCAACAAAAAAGTTTAAGATAGTCTATATACAAAATATACTCTTTTTTGTCATTATCGCGCAGGCGGTAATCTAGTAATATGGGCAAAACTTCACTATAGCTTGTTAGTTACACAATTACATCATTATTAATAAAAATTAACCTATATTAAAATAACTAAAGTAAATTTATATGTAATATTAACGATATTATATATATATTTAAATTATTACTTTTATAAAGAGAATTTAGAAGGCGTTACATGACTAAATCATTTTCCACTTTAAATAGGAATACTAGTAAAAAATATGTTATAGATTGTTATAATTTTATTACGGATTTTACTGAACAAGAACTTATAAAAGTGTCTAAAAATGCTAAAAATTTACCAATACCTACTTTATATGGTACATTTATAGACCAAAAGCATTATTTGGATTCAGTAGATTTATTAGTTGCCTCTACCCGTGAGACAGAACATAGAAGAGAAATTCTCTTTACCAAAATTCTTCCCAGAATAAAATCTTTCAAAAATTTATTGGATATAGGAGTTGGCAATGGTGAGCTTACAAAAGATATAGGGTAGTATTTTACTAATATCACTGTAGTTGATAATAGCATAGCTTCTTTAAATAATATTCCAGACTATCATTGGTATACACATACCAATATAGGTAAACTCTGTGGCTCAATTATAGATATTAATATACCCAAGAAAAATTATGACTTAATTATATTATCTCAAATTTTATATTACATTCCGGTAAATATTAGAAATTTTTTAATAAATAAGTTATATAGTTATTTAAATAAAGAAGGTGTAATTTTAATTATATTTAATGAAGGTTTAAGTCGTTATGAATTAACTCAGCAGTTTAATGGTACGAGTTTTGAATTTAGTGATATTAAAAATTATATTGTAAATAATTATAAGAATGTAGAAATTGTAGAGTCTAAAGAATCTATAATAACTCAAGATCTTATTACTATGCAGCATATTGCTGGAGTATGTTTATGTGATGCTTCAACAACAGCTACTGGCGAAGAATTAGCTGAATATCTAACTAAATATCACTATAACGGAGTAAAATATCATATTGAGATGATTCAGACTATTATTTCAATTGGGGAATTAAATGATTATTCAAAGAGTAAGGCAATTAATTTGGCGCAATATGATTTATAATACTGAAGAAGCAAAACCATATTTTACTATTCTCGGATGGGTACTAATTTTAGCTTTTACAGGATTTTATTTCTTTAATCTTAAAATAGCTGCCCCCAGTGGCTACGAAAACCTTCCTCTTAGGCTGATTATCGCATTATTTGGTATATTATTAATAGTATATAAAGATTGGCCAAAATCGTTTGTATCACAAACTCCGCTGATATTTTACAGTATTCTTATATTTAGCTTTCCTTTTTTCTTTTCGTATATGCTTTTTAAAAATCCAACTTCTAACATTTGGCAAGTCAATGAATTGGTAGGGTTAGTATTATTGACGTTTTTTGTTGATAGTATTATTGACGTTTTTTGTTGATTGGGTAAGTTTTTTATTAATGACAATGATAGGATTATCTATAGCTATTATTATGAGCTCTCTATCAAGCAATTCTTTTGAGCTACATAATAATTTAATAGGTGTATTTGGTTCGTATAGTGCTCCTATAATCTATTTTATTATTTTTTCTAGCAAAAGAAAGGAGCTATATGAAAAACGTAACGACTATCATCATAAAATAGCTGAATTAAATAATCAATTAGAAGATAAAGTTAGTAAACGAACAGCAGAGTTAGAACAAGCTCATGCAGAAGTGAAACTTGCTAACGAATCCCTAGAACAAAAAGTAGAGGAACGCACCGCAGAACTCAAGCAAGCCTTAGCAGCCAAAACAGAGTTCCTCAATAACATGAGTCATGAGATTAGAACGCCGATGCAAGGGTTCACTGCGATTTCAACTTCCCTCGTTGAGCATTGGCAAGAGTTTAACGATGAACGAAAATATGAGTTAGCAGATAAAATTGCAAGCAATGCCAAAAGATTGTCTTCACTTCTTAACCATCTCCTTGATCTTTCTAAGTTCCAAGCAGGAAAGATGAGGCTTAGTTTAGAAAAAATAGATTTAAACTTGATTATCACGGAAATGATTGACGAAGCTCAAACCCTATATATCAATGGTAAGCAGCTCCAAATTAATTTCACTCCTTTAAAAGACGCCTTTATCCTGGCGGACAAAGAAAGAATAGGCCAAGTTTTACGTAATTTATTTGTCAATAGCATCAAATTTAGCCCAAATAATTCTACCATCACTGTTTCGCTAAAGCTTTCTGAAATCACCTATGATGATCAAAATAAATCTGAAGCTTATCATTTTGCCATTAAAGATGAAGGGGTAGGCGTTCCTGAAAATGAATTATATACTATCTTTGAGGTCTTTGTTCAAAGCAGCAAAACTAAAACCAGGGCAGGAGGCACGGGTCTTGGCCTTGCTATCTGTAAAGAAATTATCGACGCGCATCATGGTGAAATTTGGGCAGAAAATAACCAAGACCAAGGTGCAACTTTTAACTTTGTTATTCCAATATCGCAGGCCAAACAAATGGATGGCCATAAAATCATTGCAGAAAATAATGTCGAAATACCTACAAAACCTGCTCCTCAAACTACTAAATCAGCTAATATTTTAATAATAGATGATGAAGATGCCTGCTTAATGAGTATGGAATTACTACTTTTTGGAAGTGGCTATAATCTCCATAAAGCAGCGGGAGGTTATGCTGGCCTTGAATATCTGAAAGAACATTCTAAGGAAATAGATTTAATTTTACTCGACTTAATGATGCCCGATATTTATGGCTTAAATGTACTCGCTGAGATCAAGCAGAACCCAGAGCTTGCCAAAATCCCAGTCATTCTTCAAACTGGCTCTTCCGATAGTGCCGAAATTGAAAGAGCATTCACACTTGGCATTGTCACCTACATCAAAAAACCTTATCAGAAACAAGCTATCATGGCTGAATTAAATAGGACATTTACATCAATATTATAAGCAAGCCTTTACGGTTCTTAGCACCCACTAAATATTGAACAATATATTAATTATTATTTAACTTAAATAGTGCATAATATATAGTTAACTAAATTATATTGAATAAATATAATAAGAGAATAGGAATATTCTATGCACAAGCAAGAAATATTAAATTTAGCATCAATGCCACTCGATAGCCCTAGTTACCCTAAAGGACCTTACAGATTTATTGATCGTGAATATTTGGTCATAACTTATGAATCTAACCCAAGTACAATCGCAGAAGCATTACCAGAGCCCCTTATACCTGATGGAAGCAATACAGTTACATACGAATTCATTAAAATGCCTGATAGCTCAGGATTTGGTAGCTATTGTGAAAGCGGTCTAGTTATACCTGCATTATTTAATAAAGAGCCTGTTAATTTTACTGCACAAATGTATTTAGATTGTGAACCACCTATTGCAGCTGGCCGAGAAATTTGGGGCTTTCCCAAAAAACACGCAAAACCTAAATTATATATTATACATGATACTTTAACAGGTATTTTAGAATATGGTGGAGAAAAAGTAGCCATAGGAACTATGGGATATAAGCACGAAAATTTAATACATAAGCAAAATAGTGCTGAAGATATAAAATCTATAATAAATAAATTATCAAAAACTCAAGTCAATCTTAAATTAATACCAGATGTTAATGGGCAAATGGCAATTGCACAACTAGTTGGTTATCAAATGACAGAACTAGAACTAAAAGGAGCATGGAGAGGTCCTGGCAGACTACATCTTGTCCCCCACGTTAATGCGCCAGTAGCTGATTTACCTGTTAAACGGATAGTTGACGTCACGCATTTTATTGTCGATGCCACTTTACCATATGGCAACGTTTTATTTGATTATTTAAAAAAATAGTAATATGAAAATAAAGAAGAAAATAGTACATTTAGCATTACAAGGTGGAGGTGCTCACGGTGCGTTTACCTGGGGTATACTTGATAAATTATTAGAAGATGGACGTTTAGATATAGATGGAATAGCAGCTACTAGTGCCGGATCCATGAATGCGATTATGTATAGCTATGGTTATATGGAAGGTGGCATAGATGGTGCAAGACAAAAGTTATATGATTTTTGGCAACATGTCAGCAGTTATAGCTCTTCCTTTATCCCAGACTATCCTCCTCTAGAAAAACTATACTATCAAATGATGTATATTGCTTCGATTTCTTTAGGTAGTATATTTTCTCCTTACCAATCTAACCCATATAATATTAATTTTCTAAAAAATATTTTAGACCAATTAATAGATTTTGATAAACTAAAAGCATGCAAATGCAATAGCTTATTTATTAGTGCAACTAATGTACGCAGTGGTAATGTTAAAGTCTTTACCAATAAAGAATTATCAATAGAGGTAGTTTTAGCTTCAGCAGCATTACCTAACTTATATCAAGCTGTTAAAGTAGGGCAGGATTATTATTGGGATGGTGGTTATATGGGTAATCCCCCTATCTTCCCACTATTTTACCATGGTAAGACACGAGATGTTATTATTGTACATATTAACCCTATGTATAGACACAACATCCCTAAAACCGCTAATGAAATTGCTAACCGTATAAATGAAATTACTTTTAATTCTTCATTATTAAAAGAATTTAGATCTATCGCTTTTGTAAATAAACTTATAGAAGAAAAATGGCTTAAAGATAAATTTGCATCTAAGCTCAGACATATTTTAGTACATTCCATACGCGCTGACCATGCTTTACGTGATTATGATGTTGCAAGCAAATTCGACTCTAGCTGGAAATTTCTAACCCATTTACGTGATATTGGAAGACACACAGCATCAAATTGGTTACACGAACATTTTAGCAAAATAGGAAAAATATCCACCGTAGATTTATATAAAGATTTCTTAAACGCTGGATCAAATTAATAATTTATTTTCTATTGAACAAAATTATATACTAATTCCTTATGCTAACAGAATAGCATTCTGCTTTTAATTTTTCCTAATGATAAATAGTTTCAATTTTTTGGGCTTTGTCTTTTCTTTTTATATTTTCTGCTTCCACAAAACTTTCACTAAATTTACGTTTACCTATATCAGGTAAAGCTTCTTTGCTATCATTAGTTTGAGGCTTCACCAACATAGTATCACTACCAGTTTTCCCCTTTGCTTCTATACCTTCTTCCCATAAATTTATTACCTCTTGCTGTTTATTAACACGAGCTACAAGTTGAGCAATAGAATCTTTAAGTTCAACAATTATATTTTCATAATCTTTAGTTTTATCATTCATAATTTTGCTCTCATAATATAGATTTTTTATAATTTGAGCTTGGATAGGCTTACTATTTAGTATTTTATCTAACTTAAATAATTCGTGTTTCTGGTCATAATATAAAGATAAAGGTTTAAGTCCGTAAATAATTAATCTCATTTCTTCAGGCATAGTTATACATAATGTAATAATTTTTTCTCTATTACATGGATTAGTCATGTAGTAGAAAAATTGCACAGGATGAGAATGGGGAATATATTTATAGCTATTTAAATTCTGCTGATAATTATACTTAGTATCACTATCTTTATATTTCAGTAAAAGTGTATATGGAGCTTGGCAAGGAAAATCTTCTGGATATAGCTTGTTAAATATTTCAGCAAGGGGTACTTCTACTGCTTCTATTATTTTCTCTTCTGAAACCTTAATAGATTTAGTAGAATCTTTAATACGATTTTGTAAATCGTGAGGAAGTATTTCAAGATTTAAATTATTTAATATACCTTCTGCATTATATAGATATATTAATCTAGATAAGAATACATCTATATCAAAATTATCTAACATTTCTTTAATATCTTCTGAACCAACATAATATAACCGATCAGCAAGAATTGCTCCCCTCACAGCTTGAATAATTTTAGTAGTATTCTCAAATTCTGCTACATTAAAAGAGTATATTATAGCATTAATAATATAGTCTCCAATCAATACTCCCTTAGATATTAGCTTTGTTACAACTTCTATATTCCCTAAAATTATTGAGGTAATTAATGCCGTATGACCTATTTTACTTTCATTTTCTATATTTACACCATACTCTATAAGCATTAATGCTATCTCAGTATGATTATTTAATATAGCTATTTGTAATGCTGTATTACCTTCAAAATTTTTACTATCTTGATTAGTTTTATCTAGAAATAGTTGAACCATTTCCTTATTACCTATATACCCTGCTATATGCAAAGCTGTATGTTTTAAATTATCTCTACTATTTTTATCTACACCTAAAAGTAATAATTTTTTTATCATATTCATATGTACATTATATACTGCTAAGTGTAATGGAGTTTGCTCCTTATAGTTTTTAGCTTCTTTATTAGCGTGCTCTTTTATTAATAAATCAGCTATTTCAATATTCCCATTTGAAACTGCTAGATGCAGAGCAGTATTACCATCTTGATTTTTTGCTTCTTTATTACAGCCATATTTAATTGCTAAAGCTGCAATCTCTACATTGTTTTGTTCTGCTGCCATATGTAATATGGTAGTGTTAGTTATATTTGTAGCATCTATATTCGCCCCTGCTGCAATCAATATTTCCACTGCTATTTCATTATTATTAGCTGCAGCTACATGCAAAGCTGTATATTTCAAGTGGTTAGGAGCCTCTAAATATACATTTTTGCTAATCAAATAACGTAACATATTTTCACTTTGATTCATTCCAGCCAAATGTAATGCGCTATTTCCTACATCATTTCGATAATTTATATCTATCCCTGCTGCAACAAAATATTCTACTACCTCTAGTTGACTATGAATTATTGCTAAATGTAATGGGATTCTACCATCATTATTATAAATATATAGATTGGCACCAGCTTGAGTTAAAATTTTTATAATATCTAATTTATCTTCTGATACAGCTAAATGTAATGCAGTATTACCATCATTATTTTGTAGATCTTTCTCAACACCAGCCCCAACTAGATAATGAATCATTTCTATATTATTTTCTAATACAGCATGGTGTAATGCTGTATTACCATTAGTTTTATCAATTACATCTTCTATTATAACACCATTTTGAAGATATAAGTCTAACGATTGATCATCTATATCTTCTATTACAGCGCCATTCTCAAAATATTCTTTTAATGATTGTTCTTCTATATTTTTCATACTATTCTGATAATTTTTTATTAATATTAATATAAAATCTTTATAAAGTTTTTATACCAAATATTATTAATTATCAACAACTTATAAAGCATTTTAAGAAATTGTAACTTTTTCTAGACATTTTAAAACGATAAGTATAGTAAAAGAAGCTAGAGTAAGAATGAAGCAGAAGAAAACTTAACTTTATTAAGGTATAGGACTTTAAGATGAAAAATTACACATTATTTACTGCTCTTACTTAACCCTTGATTAATATTATATGTTTCACTTCATTATATATTTATTCGTAATCTGTATTATGCATTTACCAACAAAACAATGCTATACTGCAGCGTGGTTACAAGATGAAGGTGTGTCATTTTTTATTACTAACTATTCCTGGCTAAATAGCTATAAGTTATACACTAATCCCGACATCACATTCTCAAAGCATGGATATTCTCAAGATATTGAATATGGATTAAATAAAAATCTAACTCTAGGTATTAATCATCAAACAGATTTTGGAAAATTTAAAGAAAAAGCAAGACCCCGTAATACGTATATATACTGTAACCATGGATATGGTGATAATGTAGGATGTAAGCATCTGCACAACTCTGATTACGGATATGATGGAAAATTTTCAATGTATTTTAGAAAGTTGTTATTGCAAAATGGTGCTTCTATCTTATCAATACAACCTTTAGTTTCTTTGCATAATTTAGAAGCTGAACTCAGATTATTGCTAGGACATAGTTTTCAAGAACACGGCAAAGATTATTTTATTAATGCAGAATTTGGAATAAAAATAAAGCAATCCGTCCCTGATGAATTAGTTTTTGATTTTACCCATGGAGTAAAATTCCCTCATAATTTTATGTTTCTTACTCAATTTTTTTCTAAATATCATATCAATAAATTAAAATACTCTGACAAATATTTAAACGTACATCCACCCTCAATAGTTACTCTATGGTCTGATAATAAACATGAAAAATTTTATAATGTTATTAAAAATCCTTATTATCAAAGATTCTCTATTATTCCCAAAATTTCTCTAGTAAAAGTGTTTAATAGCTCCTATGCAGTGCAACTTGGTTTATCAAACCATGCTTCTTTTAGCAACATTCCTAAAAAATATCGTGCCAAAGCAAATACCATATCTATAGCCTTATGGCTAACTTTATAATTTTTATTATAACACCATGTCATTACAAATAAATCTAGAAATTAATTATTATTACTTGACGATAAATATATTTTGTTTATACAACCTATTACGTCAGATATTTAGTTTTATTTAATATACAAATTATGTCAATATTATGCCAAAAACCCACTTTTAGATTAGGAGAAATCCTAGTAAAAAAAAATTATATTACTAATGACATCCTACAATTTGCATTACATTTACAAACTAAATGTAAATCACAACTGGGTAAAATTTTACTGACCGAAGGTCTAATAAATAGTAATCAACTCTATACTTCGCTTGCTGAACAATTAGAGTTAGAATTTATAAACTTAATTACCCATCCATGTGATATATCTATATTATCACCCGCTTTAGTAAAATTTTATATAAAATATCAAGCTATACCGTGGAAATATAAAGATAATACTATGGTGATTGCTGTCAGCGATCTTAATCATGAAACTCTACAATGGATTAAGGCAAATTTTCCTAACTATAAGCTTGTGATGACCTCTACTACACAAATACAGTGGAATATTGAAAAATTTTTTAGCCAATATCATCTTTATGATTCTATCAACCATCTCAAACATTCCTTACCAAATAAATCTTCGCATTTTACTTTTTGTAGATGGCAAAAAATTAGCATAATTCTATTAATTTTTTTTATTATAATAAGCTTCAAATTTTTTACTACCTCTACAGTATTAAGCTTATTTATAGCTACTAATTTACTTTATTTATGCTCTAATATTTTTAAAACCATTTTATATATTGCAGGTATTTTTTCTTACCAAAATAAAGAAAAAGAAAATTTAGAACTAATAGATAGTGAATTACCCATATATACTATTTTACTTCCTTTATTACATGAACAAGAAGTATTACCTAGATTAATTTTTTCAATCAATTCTTTAAACTATCCCAAAAGTAAATTGGATATCAAATTAATAATTGAAGAAGATGATCATATCACATTGAATGCCATTAAAAATTTACATTGTGGTGATCATTTCCAATTAATAATAGTACCGAAATCTTTTCCTTGCACAAAACCAAAAGCCTTAAACTATGCCCTCAAATTTGCCCGAGGTACATATATCACAATTTATGATGCCGAAGATAGACCAGAACCAAATCAATTACGAAAAGTGATTAAAGCATTTCAAAATGCTTCTGATGACGTAATTTGTATGCAAGCTAAATTAAATTTTTTTAATAGGGAGGAAAATTTACTAAGTAAATTTTTTGCCCTAGAATATTCTCTATTATTTGATGTTATTCTCTGGGGAGTATCTTCTCTCAAGATGCCAATACCTCTCGGCGGTACAAGTAACCATTTTATTAGAGATAAGCTTGAACAAATTGGTAAATGGGACCCTTTTAATGTAACTGAAGATGCAGATCTTGGTATAAGGTTGTCTAGCTATCAATATAAAACACAAATCCTTAACTCTATTACACTAGAAGAATCACCTCTTACATTATTAAGCTGGATTATTCAACGGTCTCGCTGGATTAAAGGATATATATTAACTTATCTTGTACATATGAGAAATCCTAAATTATTACTTAATTCATTAGGAGTAAAAGGTTTTCTAGGCATACAATTTTTTATAGGATTACCTGCTATATGTTTTCTTACAGCTCCTATCATGTGGTTTGGTAGCTTTGTTATAAATTATAATATATCTGGCAGTTTAATATCTCAAACTACTTATTATTTATGGTATATTAATTTAATATATTGTTTTATACTACCACTTATCTCAGCTTCATTTATTAGTTATTTTAACAAATGGCCTCACATGATTTTATCCTGTTTATTATTCCCATTTTATTTTATATTACACAGTATAGCTAGCTTTCGTGCGGTATGGTATCTAATTTTTGCACCTACTTACTGGGACAAAACTCCTCACGGTATCAGCGATTATATATAATTACACGTAACCAATGATTTATATTTTCAAAACTAAGATCTTCATCAAAGGCTGCGATATCACGATAAGACCTCAAATCTTGAATAGAAAAAATCTCTATATTTACTTTTCTTATAATAAATATTTAAATATGTCAGTTTATTTCACAATATAGTTTTTTTAGCTTCCTTAGCCGCTAGGAATGATGAGCAAAACCTACTTTTTGTTAGGTGAGCGTAGAAGAACGCATATGCTAATTTTAAATCAAGAAACTATATTTAAATATTATAAATTATGCAAATAATATAAGGTTTTAAGTATCTTGCCTCCAAACATTTAATACTATATGTAATATTTATTAATGAAATTTAATAAAATACTTGACTAAAATAATTAATATATTTAAAATATAAATTATTAAATAGATTAATTAGTAACAATAAAAGCATGAGTATAGTGATAAGGTACGTAAAGTTCATTAATTGGAGCCTAACATGAGAAGAAAACCCAGAAATAGGGATTTTAAAAAATTAAATTCTACTTTCATACATAGAAGTTTTAAAACAAAAATTAATATTCAACCCTCGTCTAAATTGAGTAATAATTTGTTAGACTACGTACAAGAGAGCTATAATAGCTTAAAAGATATGTGTAATACTCAGCTAAAGCTTCTTAAGGAAATTATTATTCCTAAAAGATCACTACAAGATATAATTGTCCCAGAGATAATAAACATATATAATACTGCAAAAAAAGTAATTATTATAGGAAGTACAGCTGCTTTTATGGTATCACAACCTACATTAGCAGTGTGTTTTATTGGATTATCTATTAGCACAGCTGGTTATGATCATTTTATTAACTCTACTAATAATAAGCCTTGGATCAATTTTATAGTAGGTATGAGTTTATATAGTGCCTCAATGGTTTCCTTATTCACTTCTCCATGGATTGCTTTAGGACTGAGTTTTGCATGTGGCAGTTATATAAAAGATTCAGTAAAAGCTAGTTCCATTGAATTAGCAGGTATTAATATTCCTAATCATTTAGTTGACCCTTTATTATTAATTATAGGTTATGGAATAAAAGTAACCGATACTCTGTTTGGATATATATTGCCTGAACATTACTTAATAGCTGGATTACATAAAATTGGTATGATTAATACTCCTAATACTATTGATAATGTTTTGATTAATTTAGGTTATAAACATTTCGAGCTTATAGGAAGCAATTTCATTTCTATAGGCAATAATATATATCTCACTATCAAAGAAGCTAATACAATTAACTATTATGAAGGAGAATCAAGTAGGGTGACAGTTGATAATTCTTCAGAAAAAGAAGTAAAGCAAACTACCTTGTTAGAAAATATAACTCCAAATAGTTTTAAATCAACTATTTCATTTGTAGAGCGTTTAATACCAACGAAAACTCGTGCTAGTATAATTGGACAATATAGTGAAATATTTATTTAGAAAATGTTTAATACTTCGAGCATACATACTTTTTTGTAAATAAGGATATTATTATTCTCTTAATTTTTTCCGTTAGCTTTACTATAGATAGTAACATTTAAATGTTACTATCTATAGTAAGAGCAAATTCTACAAAATTTATTAATTACACAAGTTCAATTTTCTGTAACAATAAATTTAGCCTTTTACAAAAAGCAGCTGTATCCTTTACATTTTCACCTTCTATAATACATGCTTGATCATATAATAAATTAACTAATTCCTTAGACATATCACTACCCTGGTTATGAGTTTTATTTAGATCATGACTAATATTAACAATAATTGGGTTTTTAGGATTAATCTCCAAAATTTTAGCAGAAGCAAATTTTAGTTGCTTTTGTTCAAGTAAAAATTTCTCCATTCTAATATCCATTGAACCTTCAGATACTGTCAAACATACTGGACTATCTACTAATTTTTGAGAAATTTTTGCTTCTTTTATAGCTTCTCCCAAAATATCTTTAAAATAAGTAGTCAAATGTTTTTGCTCATCTTCATTGATTGCTGTTTCGTTATTTTGAGATTTATCTTCTTCTATATCAGTCTTAATCTTATTAAGATCAAGATCAGCTCTAGTAATAGACTTAAATTCTTTTTCCTTGTACTTATAAGTTACATTTACCCAGAAATCATCAACGTTATCGCTTAACAGTAATACATCAATACCCCTTTTTACAAAACCTTCTAGCTGAGGTAAAGATTGCTTGTTATCCGAATTATCATCACCTGTTAAATAGTAATAAATATGCTCCTGGCCTTCTTTCATATTGTTTATATATTCATCAATCGAAATCAAATTACCAGTTAGTGCACTCTTAAATAAACAACTACTTAAAATATTTTCTCTATATTCATCAATACCTTCACACAATCCTTCTTTGAGTACCGCACCAAAATTCTGCCAAAACTCTAGATAATTTTCACGATCATTATCCATTTTTTTCTGTAATTCATTTAAGACTCTTTTGATAATAGATTTACGAATTTTTTCTAAAACATTATTATGCTGAAGGGTCTCTCTACTAACATTTAAAGGTAAATCTTCTGAATCTACCACCCCTCTTAAAAAACGTAAATAAGCTGGCACAATATTTACATTATCTTCGGTAATAAAAATACGTTTTACATATAGTTTTACCCTGCATTTACGTTCTGGATTAAATAAATCAAAAGGTTTGTTAGTAGGAACAAACAACAAATTGGTATATTGTATGGTTCCCTCATTGTGGTTATGCAATATCATCCAGGGTTGATCCGGAGCATGCGATACATGCTTGTAAAACTCTTGATATTGCTCTTCAGAGACCTCAGATTTAGGTCTAGTCCATAAGGCAGAAGCTTTATTTAATACACTCGTCTGATCATTTTCTTCCTTTAGTTCTACTGGGAATGAAATATGATCAGAGTAAGTACCAACTATATGACGTATACGAAATTTATCTAAATATTCATCTTCGCCAGCACGTAACCGTAAATGTATGGTAGTACCCCTACTTACTTCACCATCAATAGACGAAATTTCGAATTCGCCTTCTCCTTGAGACTTCCACATCCAACCTTGTGTTTCTCCTGCTTTTCTAGTAATACATGTGACTTCTTCCGCCACCATAAATGCAGAGTAAAACCCTACACCAAACTGACCTATTAACTGCAAATCCTTTTTATCATTTCCTGTTAACTGATTAATAAAGTTTTGTGTACCAGATTTTGCAATAGTACCTAAATTTTCAATTAAATCCTCTTTATTCATACCAATACCATTATCAGCAATGGTTAAAGTACGATTTTGTTCATCAACCGATATTGTAATTTTTAATTCAGTATCACCTGTAAGCAAAGCAGAATTTGTAACTGATAAATATCTCAATTTATCACAAGCATCAGAAGCATTTGAAATTAATTCTCTCAGGAAAATATCT
The DNA here is from genome assembly GCA_000746585.2 of Rickettsiales bacterium Ac37b. Taxonomy (NCBI): domain Bacteria; kingdom Pseudomonadati; phylum Pseudomonadota; class Alphaproteobacteria; order Rickettsiales; species Rickettsiales bacterium Ac37b. Next base: position 1,240,754 of record CP009217.2, on the reverse strand, counting down.
TTATTAGTATAAAGCGAATGTATCACCAAATGAAGAATTTTACCAACTTCTGCATCAAATTTTCTAGTTTCAGGTGCCATAGACATACTTTAATATCCTTTTTTATCAGTATTATAATTTTTCTACCTTTTAATTTAGGGTGTAATTTTAATTATACAAGGGTCAGACTCAAGAAATTTCTCAAATATTTTAGAACCCATTATGTTTCTAAATGAAATAATAATTAATATTATTACAATTCTATCCATCCTTTGTCTTATCAATTTTCTTTTATAAATACACATCTTTAGAATAATTGATTATTACATTTGCTGTAATATATATTAATATGTTAAAACAGTCTTGACAATTATTACAAAACTAGTTAATTTTATACTAGAAAATTAACTATATAAAGTTGTAGGATTATGAGAAAATTATTTAAATTATTAAAGAAATCATTAATTATGTATTTAGCAATCTATGCATCAAGACCCTTAAATGTTAATGCTAACTCCCTAAATGAGAATCAACTACAAATTAATAATGATAATTTACTATCTTCCTCTTCTATTCCAGCAGAAAATAACTATATAGATTTTTCAAGTAAAGAACATCTATTACAAACAGCGATAAATCTGGTATATGCAAATGGTAAAGATTATTACAATACCAATATATATAATCAATTTAATCAATATAATGAAAAGTTAGCAAATTTTCTTACTCAAAAACTCCTTGAAAAATCTGAAATGCAAACTTTCTTTTTAGAGAAAATCTTAGATAAAAATTATATACATTCTGACCAAGCTATTCTTTCATCTTCAGGACGCGATAATTTTAGTAAGCTGCTAAATAATAAACTAGATTTAACTCCACTGTTTAACAAGATATATAACGATATACCGCTTCCAACATTTGATGCTATATTAAATGCATTTTTCAATTATTTAAACTTTGACGATTTACAAACCTTGATTGAACTGCTTCCTGAGGATTGTGATTATGCTAATTTGCCTTCATATATTGTTAAATCACCTAATGATAAATCTAATTTTAATTTTTATAATATAGATATAATTTTAATCAGGAATGATTTATCACCTGATATGAAAATAAAATTATTAAAATTATTAATAGACAAAAATCAAACTATTTTGCCTTATGAACATCTATCAATAAATTGGTCTTTCGGATTAACAAAGCTTTTAATAAATAGCAACCTTCAAGCAGTAAAATTTCTGAACACTATAGCTGATCCTATTACTATGCTATATACCTATTTACATTGCTTAGAAAAAAACAAATCCCATCTTACAAAGCAAACTCTTGAGTTCATGACCGGAGAAATAAATTCCTTTATCAATTCTTATAATAATATTACTAAATTTCCTGATGCTTATAGAGCATTTCAATTACTATAGTCAATTAAGTTGAGAATGGCATAGAGAAGCCATAATCAATAGCATCGCTAAGGTTATTAAAATTAGTAATGATAGGTTTGATTTTAGCTTTTAAATGAGCCCAATATTTTTCAATTGGGTTGAGATCAGGAGAGTAAGGTGGTAAGAATAAAAGTTTACAGCCTATATCTTCTATTAAATTCCTAGTTCTAGCTGACTTATGGAACGTTGCATTATCAAGTATTACAACTTGACCAAATCTTAGTTCGGGCACCAAACACTGACTAACCCACTCGTTAAAAACTTCTGTATTACATGTGCCCTTGAAACACATTGGCGCAATAATTTTCTTCCCAACCTTACCTGCAATAAAGCTTTCTCAATCATGTTTTTTACCTGAGATATCACCATAAACTTTACTTCCTCTGAGACTGTATCCCCAAGAATAGTACAAATAGCTATCAATTCCACTCTCATCAATATAAACTATATCTTCCGCTTTATAGTTTGCGATAGCTGCCAAAAATAATTGCCGTTTTGCTTCATCCCGTTCACGATAGAGTGTGGTCTTTTTTTTCGTGTGATCCCCAAAGTCTTGAATGCCAAACAGATAGCAGCTGTAGACACATTAAAAACCTTTGCAAAATCAGATAATAGCCAATTGCTGTTTTTAGACACCTCGTTTAATAATTTGATTGGATCAAGCTTCTTCCATGGCTTAGCTGCTCGTGTGGCTGCTAAATTCCCGGATTTCGATCTCGATAACCATCTATAAATTGTTCTTTCACCTATGCCAAAAATTCTTGCAGCTTCTTCTCTGGTATAACCTTTATTAACATAGTGAATTACTTTTTTACGTAAATCTAAGGAATATGCCATTGCTTCTACTGTTTTGGGTTTATGAGCTTTTTAATATATCATATATCATGTCTTTATCAACTTAATTTACTATAAAAGATATTGCCAAATTTAAACAATTTAACAAGGTTGATCTACCAACAATCGAACAGAATCTTAGCAAAAATGCTCCCTTTCTTATCATGAAGTCTTTCCCTATAGACATAATTATAGAAAATAAAAACAATCTTATCCTTACTATTCCTACTAACCTATCTGTAATGGTTAAAGATTTAGTATATGCAATACTATCTAACCATAAAGCACAGGTTTCAAAATTACTGAATAAGGAATTAATTAATGAATTTTTTCAAACACTTGGCTCTCCCTTAGAGTTGGCCAATCAGATCCATAATCTAGAGATGATAAAACTCCTCTCAGAAAACAAGTATATTGAAGAGTTATCTAACACTTCCATATCTTATTGGCACACAAATCCTGCTATATATCTAAAAGATGAAAATAGTAAACATTTTTTAAAGCAAATAATAGAATACTATAATCCATTTCAATTTATTTCTTCTGCTGGAAACAGAGCATATACGTCTTATGAGATAATGGATAAAATATCTAATGATAATCCCCTAGAAATGCCATACCATGCTTTTAGTATTAATGCCTCTATAAAAAAAGATATTATAGCTTCTATAAAAAGCAATTATGTTGCCCGCTATCCAAATATACTTGGGTTTTTAGCTGGAATAGTATCGGTGCTCTTTTCACTAAGAATTATATTACATAGTGCTTACTCTATACTATTTTACAAGAGCGATATAGCATTAGATAATATTTTATCCCCTGTAATTAACGAACCTTGGCATCAAACTTCTGAAGGCTTAAAATTAGAAGTTGCTAATATAAAAGAAGTAACACTAGATAATACACCACACAAAATTTATGCTCATAACATAAAATCCTTGTCTAAAATACTAACAGCTATACTTAACAAGATTTTAAATGACGATTTAATGGTTATAAATAACAATGAAAACATATTAATTAAGAGTAAAAATCAAAATATATTATCTACTAAGTTATTTGTAAAAAATATAGACACTATATTAAAAGAAACCCAAAATCAATTGAGTAAAGACCTTGAAAAATTGGTCCACGAGAATAATAATAAAGTTACCATTACCAAAGATAATACAGAAAAAACTACTGCTAAAGTAGAAAAATCAACTGCCATAATAGCTACTTTACAACCAGTATTACAATATCATAACCCTAATAGCTCTAAAAATGCCCTTGTAGAAGAACAGGAAATAATAGAAGCTAAACAACCTCAAGAAATACGCATCTCTAAAAAGAGTCAAAAAACTACACAAGTACTTGAAATTTTACAAAAAAAACAACAACAGAGACAAGAATTAACCGAATTAAATCGTAATAAAATTATTGAGCAAAAGGAAAAAAATAAAAGCAAAGCAGTAGCTATCAAAGAAGAAAATACACCTGAATTTATTAACCAAAATCCTCTGTCGAATATATCTCCAGAAAAGATTAAAGAAAATGATTTAGTAGTGATCTCAATGCTCCATCAATTTCATCTCCTCCAATTTCAAGTAAAGGTAAAAACAAGTTAGAAGCGGTTAGCAACAATAATAATATTAACAAACCTAAACTAGATAATATACTTGCAAATAGAGGTATTATAATAAATCCTCCAAAAAACTTCTCGCCAGTACAAGCTTTGCACAAAATTACTAATACTACCCATAAATTAAAAGGGCTCTTAGAAACACCCCTAACTAATGAATTTACAATTAACACAAAATTAGATTCTATCCAATATTTAATTATCACTTTGATAGAACGTATAAAAAATTATCAACCTCATCGTAAATTCCCTATTGCCTTAACTAACGTTTGAGAAGTGCTGGTAAAAGATTTTTATGTGATTAAGGATAGAAGTGTGGAAATTAATTTAGAACAATTAGAAATATTCTCTCTATTGCTCATTGATTATGCTGAAAACATTCATAATCCAAATAATAACAAGCAAATTGATTTTTTAGGCAACAAATTTGTACAACATATAACAAAATTTATTAATCATGGCTTACCTGCAAATCTTCAAGAGAGAAATAATTTTTATCTACATGCTTTAGAAGAAAGTGTGACAAAACTTGAATATTATCGTGATACTACCTGTACCAATAATGTTATAGATGCTATTTCATATCATTTAGCCAGAATTGGCGAAATCCGTAATCAGTTTTCACATAGATTTAAATTGGACAATAACTTTTTGCTTAATAATATAATTAATGACGATTTTAGAGAAATTAGAAACTCCCTTGTTCATGGGGATATTATAGATCGTGAAATTATATCCACAACTATTGCTAAAGTTCAAGAAATTGCTTATGGCATCCAAAATAGTGTAGCAGCAAAAAATATCTTTATAAAAGATGATTTTAAGCCTATTTTCATAGGATAAATATGATAATTTTGGGAGTAGGAACAATAAGCGAAGCCTACAATTATAGTTTGATTTGCAACAATATAGTTTATATTGTAAAAACCAAGCTACCATTTGCAGACAAAAGTATCAAAACGGATTTATAACAATTAGGTGCTAAGAACCCTAGAAGAATCACAAGATTATATTATAATTATAAAAGTAATAAGCTAGCTAATCCTAAAAAGATAAAGAAACCTACAATATCGGTAATTGCTGTTAAAAATACACTAGAAGCAACTGCAGGATCAGCATGCATACGTGTAAATAATAATGGTATCATTGTGCCACAAAATCCTGCTATAGCGAAATTTACTATAACAGCAAGAGCAAAAATTAAACTTAATTTCAAATCTTTATGCCATACCAACATAATTATTCCACCAAGTATGGCTAATAATACGCCACTTACTACATTCGTAGTCACCTCTTTCACTAAAACTCTACTAGCATTTATCATATTTAATTTACGATGTGCTATTGCGCGCACTGAGATAGTTAGAGTTTGGGTGCCTGCATTTCCTCCCATAGAAGCTACAATAGGCATAATAGCAGCTAAAGTTACTATAGTATGAATAGTATCATTAAAAGATACTATAACGCCTGAAGTTATGCATGCTATCAATAAGTTAACAAATAACCACGGAAATCTCTGAATAACAGCAGTAAAAAATGGGGCACTTAAATCACTATCATGAATACCTACCATTTTCATTATATCCTCTTCTGTTTCTTCTTCAATAACTTCAACTACATCATCAATCAATACTATTCCAACTAAACAATTATTGTTATCAACAACTGGCGCAGATACTAACCCATATTGTCTAAATAAATAACTCACTTCCTCTTGATCAAGATTTACGCTAATAAGATGTGATTCTTCCGTCATAATCTTACTAACTAATATGTTGTTAGGATTACGTATAAGTTGGCTCACTAATATACTACCAACTACATGATATTTTGTATCAACAACAAAAATTTTATAAAACTCTGAAGGTAATGAATTTGCCTCCTTTAAATATTGAATAGCTTGCTCTATAGTTAAATCCTGTTGTACAACCACAAATTGCTTGCGCATCATTCTACCAGCACTATTCTCAGGATACGCTAACCATTTCTGGACAATATCATGCTTTGTACGCGGTAAATAAGAAAGTATATAAGATTGCTCTTCTGGACTTAATTCTTCAAATATAGTGAAGATTTTTTCTGCTTCTAAATCACCTATCTTATATAATTGATCAGATGTTAAGGTTGAAATCATCTCTGATCTCACAGAAGCATTTAAAGTAATTAAAATTTCTGGATCAAAACTACCACCTAATATTCTAAGAATATTCTGCTTACGCTCACTAGTAGTATTATTAATAAATTCAGCTAAATCGGCCTTGTGCAATCCTATTAAAAGCTCTTTTGCTTTTAGTTCATCATGTATTAAAGCATCATTAATCTCATTAATGAGATTACTGTTTAATCCATATGTCGGAGAAATACTTATTAAATCTTTACCAATTTCAGAATGTTGCATTTTTTGCTCCAACATATTTTGCTTAATATTTAATACAACTATTACAGCGTTTTTATTACAAAAAACGTAAGTAACCAAAACTTTTATTTTAAAAAACTTATTATTATTTAAGCAACAATTACTTATAATTGCATTTGATATATCTATCAAACAAATTAAAAAATATTTAAAGTAAGGATTTTTATAAAGTAGTATATTAATTTAATATATAAGACAAGAGACTCTCTGGTGCGGTCGAGAAGACTTGAACTTCCACCCTTTTTCAAGAACAGCGACCTCAACGCTGCGCGTCTACCAGTTCCGCCACGACCGCATAATCCAAGCCTTTTAAGTTTTAGGAGCCAAAACCATCATAATTTGCTTACCATCCATCCTAGGTAGTAATTCTGTTTTAGCAATAGATAGAGTGTCTTCCTGTAACTTAGACATTAACTGCATACCTATTTCATGATGCGTGATCTCTCTACCCCTAAAACGTAAAGTAATTTTAACTTTGTCACCTTCAGTTATAAATTTTTGTATACTCTTTAATTTGACATCATAATCATTCTGACCAATGTTAGGACGCAATTTTATTTCTTTTATCTCTACTATTTTCTGCTTCTTTTTAGCATCATGTGCTTTACGCTTTATTTCGTATTTAAACTTACCAAAACTGCAAATTCTACATACAGGCGGTTCAGCATTAGGAGATATTTCGATTAAATCTAGGCCTTGTGCTTCAGCTAAAGACATCGCTTGAGATATCGATACTATACCAATCATTTCTCCATTACTATCTATTAAGCGCACAGTTGATGACGTAATTTCATGATTTACTTTTGATGACTCATTACTGGCTATTTTTATGTCTCCTTCTTTAATTTATTTTAAATACTTATCTTTATCACAAATTTTAAGATAAGCTATATACACATAATATAGTAAAATATAATAAGGTCAAGAACAACCCAAGAAAGCTCATTACGGCTGCTTCTTTTCAGACCTGACCGACTTACTGAATTACCTGCCTATCCTTGACCCTTTAAGATATATGCTATAAAAATTATTTTCTTTCAAGTTAAATCTTACATTTATGGTTTATTTCTGTATAAATAACTTGACTATTATTATAACAGATGATAATAATTATCATTATCTAGAAAAATTCTTAACACAAGTTAATATATGCACGACTTATATAAATTATTTTTAATCATTTTATTTATTACATTTGCTACTCTTGCAATATTATCATTAAATACAGCCACTCAAGGTGAGTTTGTTATAACCTTACAAAACCACGTCTTTGTACCAAACTCTATTACAATCCCCTCTAACACTAAAGTTAAATTAATTATTAATAACTTAGATGACTCTGTAGAAGAATTTGAAAGTATAGATTTAAAAAAGGAACGCTTAATTCCTGCAAATTCTACTATAAGTACTAGTATTGGACCATTATCACCAGGAACTTATAGCTTTGTTGGTGAATTTCATGAAGATACTGCTCAAGGTAAAATTGAGGTAAAATAAAATTATGTTTGCAATTGCATTAATATTTTTCCGCGAATTATTAGAGGTTACGCTTATTACAGGTATTATAATGGCAGCCACAAAAAATGTCCTAAATCGTAATTTGTGGGTTATCATAGGCATTAGTTTAGGGGTCATATGCTCAGGATACATAGCATATTCAGCTAATTCTTTCAAAAATTTACTTGAGAATATAAACGAAGAAGCTATAAATGTTATTATTTTGTTTACAGCAGTAATAATGCTAAACTGGACTATTATATCTATGAAACATTATACATCCCACTTAAAAAATAACATAAAAAAAGTAGGACAAAATGTACAAAACGGTACAATACCTTTATATACAATAGCAACTATTATATTTGTTGCCGTTGTACGCGAGGGCATAGAAATTATACTATTTACTTATGGCGTTTTAAAATCTTCCTCTGAGTTAAGCTATACACATGTATTACTTGGTATGATTATAGGTAGCTTAGGAGGTATAAGCTTAGGTATAGCGCTATATTATGGCATTATTAATATTAAGAAAAAATATATGTTCTCGGTGACAACCATATTATTAATTTTACTTACATCTAGCATTCTTATTCAAATACCAAACCATTTACCTCTTAATGAATTTTTGCCCTCGCTTTATACAGCAGCTTGGAACACTTCTGATATAATACGTGAAGATAGTCTGTTAGGTAGTTTATTACATGTAACTATAGGATATATTGAGCAACCCTCTAAAATACAATTAATATTATATCTCTTAGAAATAACAATTATAAGCAGTATAATATTTTTTCAAAACAGCAAAGTTTCACATTAATACTATAGAGTTAAATTGTATAAATACAGACGAGTTACAACATCCCAAATAACTAGTTAAAAGCTATATAATACTGCAGCCATCCCAAAATCATTTAGAATGTTAATCTTTATATTTAGCAATCATGTTCTTTTTTAAAATATAACTATAACTACTTACAATTATAATTGATCCTATAATAACCCATATATCAAATTCTTCACGAAATATAATATAACCTAATAATGAACTAAATATTACCCTACTAAAGTCAAAAGGTGCTAAACTAGGCAAATTAACTAAACTAAATGCCCTAAATACAGCAATTAGATGTATAAAATATAACAATGCTAACATTACCATCCAAGGTATATGTGTTAACTTCACTGGTTTCCATTCATATAAAGAAAAGGGCATAGCAAGTATCCAAGAAAATAAACTAATATAAAATAGATACTGTATTGGCTTTTCAGTACGCCCTAGTAATTTTATGGTTAAGTTATCTATAGCCCACACTAGTGCAGCAACTATAACCCATAAAGATTTAATATTAAAATCTAATGCACCAGGACGTATGATAATTAATGACCCTATACATCCTAATAATAATGCTACAATTATATTCTTATTAATATATTCTCTTAAAAACACTACAGCAAGTATACTCATAAACAATGGCTCTGTTAATAATAAAGCACTACTTTCAGCCAGCGATAAGAATTTCAAAACATGAATAAATATTAAGGTTCCTGTAATACTAAGAATAGATCTAAGAAAATGTAGCCACAATTTGTGAGTTCTTAAATTTTTTATACCCTTATATAACACATAGCAGAATATGCATAAAAATAGAAAAAACTTATATAAAAAAGCTATTTGAAAACCACTCAAACTATATAATAGCATCTTGTTTATAGCTTGTTGTATACAACATACTAAATTATTCAGTAATATAAACAATATACCTAGAAAAAACTGTTTATCTTGTTTATTGAGCATTTTAAAATCAATTTTTATTATTAGTATATTAGAGCTAATATACCTATTTTTAGTTGTGCAATATATACAACTATAGTAAATTAAGTTGTATTTGGGACTAGGAGCGATAAGCAAAGCCTACAAATAGTAGGAGAACTTTGAGCTAACTGAGTCCTGAATTCAAATCAATTTACCATATTGACAAAAACCTACCAAAAACTACTATAAGTAATTTAGTAATAACCTAGAATACATATATTAAACAGACGAAGCTTATTAAATAAGCTTCGTCCTTCTGAAATTATTCTATCTCTTCTATATCATTATTACCAGAGTTATTAGGGTTATCAAAGCTTCCTTTAGCTTCTATATCCCTTTCAACAAACTCTATAATAGCTTTAGGTGCCATATCTCCAAAACGGAAACCAGCTTTTATAATACGTAAATATCCACCTGGTCTATTAATATATCTTGCAGCCAACACTTCTAATAATTTATTGACAGCAACTTTATTTTTTAGAATTTTTAACAAATAACGACGAGTAGATAAGTCTTTTTTTCTACTTATAGTAACAAGTTTTTCTACTATAGGGCGCAAATCTTTAGCTTTAGGCAATGTAGTAGTAATTTGCTCATGTTTAATTAATGAAACTGCCATATTCGAAAACATCGCATTTCTATGAGCTGTTTTTCTGTTTAATTTTCTACCTTTCAATCTGTGACGCATAATTTACTCTTCTAATCTATTTATAAGGATCTTCAAAACGTTTTGCTAATTCTTCTATATTTTCTGGAGGCCAACCTTGTACTTCCATACCAAATTTTAACCCCATGCTAGATAATAGCTCTTTTATTTCATTTAAAGATTTACGACCGAAATTAGGAGTTCTAAGCATCTCTGCTTCAGTTTTACTCACTAAATCACCAATATACACTATATTATCATTTTTCAAACAATTTTGTGATCTTACAGATAATTCTAATTCATCAACTCTACGTAATAAACTAGGATTAAAGCTCAGCGCTTCTTCTTTCTTTTCTTCTCTTATCTCTTCTTCAAAATTAATAAATAACTGTAATTGATCTTGCATAATTCTAGCAGATAATGCTATAGCAGTCTCCGCAGACAAAGAACCATTTGTTTCCACGTACATTAATAGTTTATCATAATCTGTTACTTGCCCAACACGACAATTTTCTACTTTATATGATACTTTACGTACCGGAGTAAATACTGAATCTATAGCAATTAAACCTATAGGATCTTCCGCTGTTTTATGTTGTGAAGCAGGAACATAACCTTTACCAATTTCACATGTCATTTCAATATTTAACTTAGCGCCTTTATCCAAAGAACAAATAACCAAATCTTTGTTTAAAATTTCTACATCAAGACCAGTTTCAATCATACCTGCTGTAACAACACAAGGTCCTACAACATTTAATGCTATACGTCTCTTTTCCATAGCAAGCATTTTAATCACTATAGATTTAATATTCAATATAATATCAGGAACATCCTCAACTACACCAGGAATAGAAGAAAATTCATGTACAATACCTTCAATCTTTATTGAGATAATAGCAGCACCTTGTAAAGACGATAACAATACTCTCCGCAATGCATTACCAAGAGTTACTCCAAAACCTCTTTCTAATGGCTCTGCTATTACCTCAGCATAATGATCTCCTATATGTTCATTATTTTTTATAAGCAATTTAGATGGCTTTATTAATTCATTCCAATTCTTGGCAAGTAACGACATAAACTATCCCTTTTAAATTTAGATTTTTTATAGACTCACACCCTACGACGCTTAGGTGGTCTACAACCATTATGAGCCATTGGGGTCACATCTCTAATACAATTAACATTAAAGCCTAGTATCATCAATGCCCTTAATGCAGACTCTCTTCCAGCACCTGGGCCTTTTACATCTATTGATATAGTTCTCATCCCTTGATCATAAGCCTTCCTTCCAGCATCTTCAGCTGCCATCTGTGCTGCATAAGGAGTTGCTTTACGTGACCCTTTATACCCTTTACTTCCTGCAGACGACCACGCTACAATGTTTCCTTGGACATCTGTAATAGTAACAATTGTATTATTGAATGAAGCACACACATGTGCTACCCCTACCGGTACATTTTTTTTAATTTTTCTTTTAATTTTTGATACTTTATCTTTACTCATATATTACCTATTTTTTCTTCCCAGCTATAGGTTTAGTTTTTCCCTTACGTGTACGTGCATTAGTATGTGTACGTTGACCCCTAACAGGCAATTTTTTACGATGCCTTAATCCCCTATAACATCCTAAATCCATAAGATTTTTAATATTAATTGCTACTTCTCTTCTTAAGTCACCTTCAACTACATAATCTCTATCTATTATTTCTCGTAACTTAGCCACTTCCGCTTCAGTTAATTGATTCACTCTTTTTTCCATAACAATAGAAGATTTCTTACAAATCTCTTTAGCCCGAGTGTTACCTATACCATGAATATATGTAAGAGCCACCCAAACCTGTTTATTGGCTGGAATATTTATACCTGCAATACGTGCCACCATTTACTCCTTTTTACCTTAATACAGCAAGAGCGCACCATAATAAGAAATTTTTTTAGTAAGTCAATATACTTGCTCTTGATTTTAATATTAAATTTATTTGTTCACTTACTTCATCTACACCTTCCATACCATTTATAGAAGATAAGAGCTTCTTTTCTTGATAGTATGAAAGTAATTTTTCTGTCTCCTCATGATAAATTTTCAAACGAGTTTCAATTATTTCAAATTTATCATCATTACGTACTACAAATTCTTTACCTCCACATTCATCACATATACCTTCAACAAATGTCTTTTTTAATTTCTTATTATATCCAGTACCACAATTTTTACAAACAAAGCGCTCTATTACTCTATCAATTATAACTTGATCTGCAACCCTTAACTCTATTACAGCATTAATAGACCTTTTAGATAATTCTAATGTTCTATCTAGGCCCATGGCTTGAGCTACATTTCTAGGAAAGCCATCTAATACAAACCCATTTAAACAATCATCTTTCTTAATACGCTCAGAAATTAAAGATAACATTATATTATCTGAAACCAATTTCCCAGAATCTAAAAAGCTTTTAGCATGTATCCCTATTTCTGTACCTTGCGCTATAGCCTCCCTTAACATATCACCAGTAGAAAGCTTTTTAATATTAAACTTTTTTTCTAAACGCGCAGATTGAGTACCTTTACCAGCACCAGGTGGACCTATTAAAATAACATTCATTTCTTTTCTCGTAATTTAGCTTTTTTCATTAAACCTTTGTATTGATGAGCAAAAAGATGAGTTTGAACCTGAGTCATAGTATCTATTACCACGTTCACTACTATCAATATACTGGTACCTCCCAAATAAAAAGGTATAGAATAACGTGATATTAATATTTCAGGCAAAACACATACTAATACGATATAAATTGTTCCTATTACCGTTAGTCGAGTAATAACATAATCCAGATACTCTGCTGTATTTTTTCCAGGTCTTCTACCTGGTATAATACTTCCATACTTTCTTAAATTATCTGCGGTCTCTTCAGGATTAAAAATAATAGCTGTATAAAAAAAACAAAATATACTAATTAATGTTATATACAATATTATATAAAGTAATTTTCCATGCCCTAGATAAACATTTAACCACTCTAACCACTCAGAATTATTACTAGTAAAATTTGCAATAGTCATTGGAAATAACAATATAGAACTTGCAAAAATTGGAGGAATAACTCCAGCAATATTTAATTTAAGCGGTAAATGAGAATTTTCTCCTCCATATATTTTATTTCCCACCTGTCGTTTTGGATACTGTATTATAATTTTTCTTTGAGCACGCTCAACAAAAATTACAAATCCTACTATAAATAACATTACAACTAACAAGATTATAATAAAATACGAAGAAATAGCACCAGCTTTACTCAATTCTAAAGTCTTGATAACAGCATTTGGTATACCCGCTACAATACCTGAAAAAATTATTAAAGATATACCATTACCAATACCACGACTAGTAATTTGTTCACCTACCCACATCAAGAACATAGTACCGCCTACAAGAGTTACTACGGAAGTTACTCTAAAAAACATACCAGCATTTATTACTGCAGATCCATGAGGTAATATAATATGCTCCAAACTTAAAGCAATACCCAACCCTTGAAAAACACACAGCACTACCGTAAGGTAACGAGTATATTGATTAATTCTTTTTCTACCAAACTCACCTTCTTTTTTTAAAGTATCAAGTGCTTTTGAAACCGAAGTCATCAACTGTATAACTATAGACGCAGTTATATATGGAACTATGGCAAGGGCAAACACTGACATTCTACCCAACGCTCCCCCTGATAACATATTAAACATACCCAAAATACCACTTGAATTTTGTGAGGCAATATCAGCTAATATTTTAGGATTTACACCAGGTATTGGTATATATGAGCCAATTCTAAATATTATTAACATTAATAATGTAAATAAAACACGATTTTTTAATTCGTGCGCTTTAGAAAACAAGCTAAAATCAAGCGCGGGGGTAGTAGACATGCTTATTTAATTCACTTTTATTTGTGGTACAATAACAACTTTTCCACCTAATTTGGTAATTTTTTCTATTACATTCTTAGATGCTTTTTCAATTTCGATATTTATTGGTAAAGTTATTTCACCCTTTGCTAACAACTTTACAGACATAAATATATTTTTAATTATTCCAGCTTTATATAAAATTTCTTTAGTAATCATTTGTTCTAACGACCATTTATTTTCTTTTATTACCTGTTCAATAAAAGGTAAATTTATTATTTGGCATCTATTAGAGGAACATTTGCTTTTAAAACCTCTTTTAGGCAACCTTCTATGTAATGGCATTTGTCCACCCTCAAAACCTTTAATAGCAACACCAGATCTCGACTTTTGACCTTTTACACCCTTACCACATGTTTTACCTTTACCGGAACCTATTCCACGGCCTAGTCTTTTACTATTTTTTCTAGCCCCATCAATGTCTTTTATTGTATTTAATTTCATTTTATTAGAACCCTTCCATTACTTAAGAATTTATTTCTGTTACACACACCAAATGGCGTACTTCATAAATCATTCCTCTAACAGATGCATTATCTTGTAGCACTTTATGACTTTGTATTCCTCTCAACCCTAAACCTAATAAATTTAATCGCTGATTCTTATTGCAACCTATAGTACTTTTTAATTGAGTAATTTTTATTAATTTATTTTTCTTTATATTGCTCATATTAATTTTTTACCTCGCCGCTAGTTTCACGTCTTTCAATGATTTCTCCTACTCTTTTATTCCTTTTATCGGCAATTTGCCTAGGAGAATTCAATTCTTTTAATGCATTGAAAGTTGCACCAATCATATTATGTACATTTGAAGATCCTATAGACTTAGCTACTATGTCATGTATGCCCAGTACTTCAAATACAGCACGCATAGGGCCACCAGCAATAATTCCAGTACCTGCTTTTGCAGAACGCAATAATACTTTTCCAGCGCCAAAATTACCCAATACATCATGATGCAAAGTACGCCCCTCACGTAAGTGTATTCTCATCATTGACTTTTTAGCCACTTGCGCTGCTTTCGCTCTAGCTTCCGTCACTTCTTTGGCTTTTCCTAAAGCATATCCCACACGCCCCTTACCATCACCTACGACAACTACAGCTGTAAAGCCAAATCTTTTACCACCTTTTACAACTTTGGATACACGACCTATATATACTAGTATTTCTTTTAATTCTGATTCTTCATTAATATGTTTAGAATCACCACTTGCACTACCCTTCATAAAGACCCTTATATTATTAAAAACTAAAATAACAAACCATTTTCACGCGCACTATCAGCCAAAGCTTTTACTCGCCCATGAAACATATAACCACCCTTATCAAATACTACTTCTTTAATATTAATTTTTTGTGCCCGCTCCGCAATTAAGATGCCTACTTTTTTAGCAGTATCTATATTGTTACTTAATTTCTTTTTTTCTATCCCTTTTAATTTAGTATCTAAAGTAGAAGCTGAAGCTAATGTAATTCCTTGTACATCATCTATTAACTGAGCATAGATATGTTGATTAGACCTAAATACAGATAACCTAATTCTTCCATGTTTATTACACTTTCTAATAGCAGATCTAGTTCTTTGCTTTCTACGCCTAAAAAGTTTATCAGCAGTAATCATTTTTACCTCTATTATTTCTTTTTACCAATTTTTCTTCTTATACGTTCATTTTCGTATTTTATTCCTTTTGCTTTATAAGGTTCAGGTGGTCTTAACTTTCTTATTTCTGCCGCTACTTGACCTACTTTCTGTTTATCAACACCAGTAATGGTAATAGAAGTAGGCTTTTCAGATTTTATTTGTATACCTGAAGGTATAGCATACTTTATTTCATGGCTAAATCCTAAAAATAAAGTTAAAAATAATTTATCAACAGCACACCTATAACCAACTCCGTTCATTTCTAGTTTTACTACAAATCCTACCGATACACCATGTACCAAATTATATATAAGACTTCTAGATAATCCCCACATAGCCTTTGCATCCATTGATTCATCTACAGGCAATACTCTAAGTTCTTGCTTTTGATGATCATAATTCACTTTTACTTTATTACTAATTTTAAAAGCTAACTGACCCAAATTACCAATAACACTAATCTTACCTTCTTCTAGGTTCACTTTTACTCCTGGAGGTACAGTTATAGGCATTTTACCAACACGCGACATATTATATTTCTCTCTCAAATAAATTAAAAAACTTTACATAAAATTTCGCCACCCACCTTAGCTAAGCGCGCTTCGTAATCAGACATAATTCCTTTTGAGGTAGACAAAATCACAACACCTAAACCATTATAAAACTTTTTTAATTCTTTAACAGATGAATAAAGACGTCTTCCAGGCTTAGATATTCTTTTAATTTCCTTGATAGCTGGTTTATTACTATATTTCAATTCTATACTTATCTCTTTAATACCTTTTCTTATTTCATCTATAGAATAATCTCTAATATATCCTTCCTTTTTTAAAACATCTAATACCATAATGTTTTGCATTGACATTGGCATTTTAACAAGAGACAATCTGGCACGCTGACCATTTCTTATTCTTGTAATCATATCTCCTAAAGAGTCTGTAATTGTCATAATTTTTACCCCTACCAACTAGCTTTTATCATTCCAGGAATTTGCTTAACTGCTGCTAAATCACGTAATGCTATTCTTGATAATTTAAATCTACGATAATATCCTCTTGGTCTTCCAGAAAGCAAGCATCTATTACGTAATCTATTTCTAGCACTATTACGAGGCAGTTTTGCCAACTTAAGCTGAGCATCAAATCTTTCTTCAATACTTACATTTTTATTCATTATAATTTCTTTCAATTTAGTTCTTTGTAACTTAAACTTATTTACTAAACGAGTACGCATTTTATTCTTTTCTATTGAACTTTTTTTAGACATAAAACCTCTAATTCTTAAAAGGTAGATAAAAACCTGACAACAATTGCTTAGACTCTTGAACTGTGTTAGCTGTCGTTACTATAGTTATATTTAAACCAAAAATTTTATATATTTTATCATAGTTTATTTCAGGAAAAATTACATGTTCTTTAATTCCCAGCGAAAGATTTGCATTAGAGTCAAAACTATTTATAGAAAATCCTCTAAATTCTCTAATACGAGGTAAAGCCACAATTACTAATCTTTCTAAAAAGTCATACATTTTATCTTTACGCAATGTTACTTTACACCCTATAGGCATGCCTTTACGCAATTTAAATGCAGCTATAGATTTTTTTGCCATAGTAAAAACAACTTTCTGACCAGCAATTAAAGCTAAATCATGCGCAGCTGCTTCTAAGGTTTTACTATCCCCCACTACTTCACCTACTCCCATATTCAAAGATATCTTTTCAATACAAGGAATTTGCATGGGATTAATATAATTAAACTGATTTTTTAAATCTTTAACTATAGCATTTTTATATAATTCTTTAAAACGTAATAACATAATTTTTATCCTACTAGTCTATAATTTCTCCTGAACGTTTAGCAATACGCGCTTTACGACCATCATCTAAAATTTTATAAGCCACCTTAGTAGGCAGATTAGTTTGAGGATCTATGTAAGCTACATTAGAAACATCTATAGGAGCTTCCTTAGTAATAATCCCACCAGAAGACTTCATACTAGGACGTACATGCTTTTTTACAAGATTTATACCTTCTAAGATAACTTTATTAGATTTAGGCATAACTTTCTTTACTACACCCTTACTGCCTTTATCTTTCCCAGATAAAACCTGCACCCTATCACCTTTTTTAATTTTTATTTTAGTACCCATATTATAAAACCTCTGGAGCTAAAGAAATTATTTTCATAAACTTTTTTGCCCTCAATTCACGTGGAACAGGACCAAAAATTCTTGTACCTATAGGCTCACCTTGATTGTTTATAAGAACGGCAGCATTTTTATCAAACTTTATTACACTTCCATCATGCCTTTTAATTTCTTTTGCCGTACGCACTATAACAGCTCTTTGGACTTCTCCTTTTTTTACCTTACCCCTAGGTAAGGCATCCTGAACAGAAACTATTATTACATCTCCTACAAAAGCATACCTTCTTAAAGAGCCTCCAATAACTTTTATACATTTTACACTACGAGCACCAGAATTATCTGCCACATCTAAATGAGTTTGCACTTGGATCATAATTTACCATTTACAGTATTTATATTAATTTAGCTATATATTTATTCGTATACAACTTTCCATTTTTTTGTTTTAGAAATAGGCCTAGATTCCACTATATTTACAATATCACCTATATCACACCGATTCTCCTCATCATGAGCAGTATATTTTTTTAATCTACTTACTGTTTTCTTATAGATAGAATGTATAAACCTTCTTTCTACTTTTACAGTAATAGTTTTATCATTTTTATTACTAACCACTACTCCTTGTAAAACACGCTTAGGCATTACCTTTTTCTCCAACTACTTTTAATCTCTGTTCTAACAAAGTCTTAACTTTAGCTATACTTCTTTTTACAATCCTCAATCTAGCAGTATTCTGTAACTTACCCAAAGGTTTTTGAACACGCAAATTAAAGGACTCTCTCTTAAGTTCTAGCAATAATTCTAATAATTTATCATTATCTTTAGTCTTTATTTCGGAATATTTCATTTTAATTCCCTATTCTTTTTACAAATTTGGTACGTACAGGCAATTTAGCAGCACCTTTGTCAAAAGCTTCTCTAGCTATTTTTTCTGGTACTCCATCAAGCTCAAACATTATTCTACCAGGATGCACTCTACATACCCAAAATTCTGGATTTCCCTTTCCACTACCCATGCGTACTTCCGCAGGCTTTTTAGACACAGGAACATCTGGAAAAATTCTAATCCATAATTTTCCAACTCTTTTCATATGCCTCATTACAGCACGTCTTGCAGCTTCTATCTGCCTTGCTGTAACGCGCTCAGGATCCAAAGACTTTAAGCCAAAGGCACCAAACAATAGATCAGTACCCCCCTTAGCATTACCATGAATCCTACCCTTATGAGCTTTACGGTATTTAGTTTTTTTAGGACTTAACATAATATTACCTTTGTCTATTACCTACAATTCTTGAACTTTATCAACGACTACTTCTTGATCTACTGCATCACCTTTATAGACCCAAACTTTTACTCCTATTACACCATAAGTAGTATAAGCGTTTGCAGAGCCATAACCAATATCCGCTCTTAATGTATGCAAAGGCACCCTACCCTCTCTATACCATTCCATTCTGGCAATTTCAGCACCACCCAATCTTCCAGAACAATTAATCCTAATACCCTTACCACCCATCTTTAAACAAGATTGAATAGCACGCTTCATCGCCCTTCTAAATGCCACACGACGTTCTAATTGCTGAGCTACAGACTCAGCTATAAGAGTAGCATCAATTTCAGGCTTTCTAACCTCTACTATATTCAGCTGTACTTCACTTTTAGTAAACTTACTAATTTGAATTTTAATTTTTTCAATATCAGAACCCTTTCTTCCAATAACCACTCCAGGCTTAGCAGTATAAATTGTTACACAAGCTTTTTTAGCAGGCCTCTCTATCAGAATTCTGCTAACACCAGCCAATTTTAGAGCTTTCTTTAAATAGCTTCTTATTTGTAAATCTTCGTGTAATTGATTTGCATATTCCTTGTCAGCATACCATTTAGAATCCCAGTCTTTATTAACAGCTACTCTAAAACCTACAGGATTAACCTTTTGACCCATTAATTATTTCTCCTCATATTCACGTACAATTATAGATAAATTGCTAAAATATTTATGAATTCTATTCGCCCTACCTCTTGCTCTAGCATGCATTCTTTTCATCACAACAGATTTACCTACTACAGCTCTATAAACATATAATTTATCTATGTCTAAGTTGTGATTATTTTCCGCATTCGCTATAGCAGACTGCAAACACTTTTTTACTTCTCCTGCAATACGCTTCCTCACAAACGTAAGTTGCACTACAGCCTCGCTTACTTTCATATTTTGTATGAAAGAAGCAATAAGCCCTAATTTCCTTGGGCTAACACGCAAAGAAGTAGATTTAGCTATAGCCTCATTATTAGCAATTTTACTTGGTTTTGCTTTTTTACCCATAAAATCCTATCCTCTTTTAGCTTTTTTATCACCACTATGACCATTAAAAGTCCTAGTAGGAGAAAATTCTCCAAGCTTATATCCTACCATCTCTTCCTTAACTAGGACAGGAATAAACTTACGTCCATTATATACACCAAACGTTAACCCAACAAAATCAGGTATAATAGTAGATCTTCTAGACCATGTCTTAATAATCTGATTACGCCCAGATTGCAAGACCTTTTGTACTTTTTTTAATAAATAACCATCTACAACTGGACCTTTCCATACAGAACGTGCCATAATTTTTTATCTCCTATTATTTTGCGTATCTACGACGTATTATATATTTACCAGTAGATTTATTTGATCTTGTTCTTTTACCTTTGGTTGATTTACCCCAAGGAGTTACAGGATGACGACCACCAGAAGTTTTACCTTCTCCACCACCATGAGGATGATCTACAGGATTCATTGCTACACCTCTGACAGTAGGTCTACATCCAAGCCATCTCATACGACCAGCCTTACCATAATTTTTATTCTGGTGATCAGCATTGGATACCGTACCAATAGTAGCCATACAATCGCTTCTAACCATCCTAACTTCACCAGATCTTAACCTTAGCAATGCATAGCCAGAATCTTTACCTATAAGCTGAACATAACTACCAGCAGACCTAGCTAATTGACCACCTTTTAATGGCTTTAATTCTACATTATGCAAAATAGTTCCTACAGGTATGTCATACATAGGTAATGCGTTACCAACTTTAATATCTACATTACGACCTGCGATCACCTTATCACCTACCTCAAGTTTCTGAGGAGCTAATATATAAGACAAAGTATCATCAAGATATTTAATTAGCGCAATATATGCCGTTCTATTAGGATCATATTCTATCCTTTCTACCACCGCTTCTATATTTAATTTGTTACGTTTAAAATCAATAATTCTATAACGTTTCTTATGTCCACCTCCACGATGCCAAGACGTAATACGTCCTAAATTATTACGACCACCTGTGTTTTTTTTACCAGAAGTCAAAGTTTTGACAGGTTTACCCTTCCAAAGATTAGATTTATCGACCAACACTAATTCTCTTTGTGAAGGCGTAGTAGGTCTAAATTTTTTTAATACCATATTATACCTCTATTCCAGAAATATCTATATTTTGACCAGAAGACAATGAAATTATAGCTTTTTTATAATCATTTCTTTTGCCCACTTTACCCCTAAACATTTTTCTTTTACCTGACATATTAATTATATTCACCTTGGTAACATTTATACCAAACAAATGTTCAATAGCAGTTTTTATTGTATATTTTGTAGCACCTACACTTACCAAAAAACTATGTTTATTTTCAACTTCTGTTGCTCTGGTTGATTTTTCCGTTATAATTGGAGATCTAATAATGTCATATATATTATCTTTTATCACTTCAATCTCTCCTCTAGTTGCTTCACTCCCTCTTTAGTAATCAACAATGTATCATGACGTAATATATCATATACATTGGCACCTATGTGAGGCAGTATATCTACAGCGTTTAAATTGTTTATTGATTGTAAAAAATTGCTATCTACATTAGCTCCATCAATGATTAATACAGAAGATAAGCCAAAATTTTTCAATAAATCTTTTACTATTTTAGTTTTAGGAGCAGCTAACTTAGCTTCATCAATAATCAATAGTTTTCCTGATAACATTTTTGCTGATAGTGCTGTTTTTAAACCTAATTTTCTTACTTTCTTAGGTAAATCATAAGCATGACTACGTACATTAGGACCAAATATAGTAGCACCACCCCTAAACTGCCCGGAACGCAAACTACCTTGCCTAGCATGCCCTGTACCCTTCTGCTTATAAGGCTTTTTAGTAGTACCAGAAACCTCTCCCACAGTTTTTGTTTTGTGAGTACCAGCACGCCTCTTCGCCCTTTGCCATTCTATTACTCTATGCAGGATATCCTCTCTATTAGGAAGATTAAAAATCTCCTGACTTAACTGGATTTCACCCACTACTTTATTTTCTAAACTTAATACATTAGTTTTCATAATATACCCTACTCACTCTGTTCTTTGATAATAGCAGCTGGAATTTTTACACCTTCAGGCAAAGCACGTTTTACAGAATCACGTATTAAGACATAACCTTTTTTACCAGGAACAGCGCCTTTTATAATAATTAATCCTTCCTTAGAATCAATACCCACTACTTTTAAATTTTGTATAGTAACTTTTTCAGTACCAAGGTGGCCAGCCATTTTTTTGCCCTTAAACACCTTACCAGGATCTTGCCTTTGTCCAGTAGAACCATGCGATCTATGCGAAATAGATACACCGTGACTAGCTTCTAAACCACGAAAATTGTGCCTCTTCATACCACCAGCAAAACCTTTACCAACCGTAATCCCAGTAATATCTACAAATTGACCCGTAACAAAATGATCAGCTACTATTCTATCTCCTACCGTAAGCATAGCTTTCTCAGAAACCTTAAACTCTACTAATTTACGCTTAGGCTGAACTTTTGCTTTTGCAAAATGTCCCTTCAAAGGCTTTGATACGTTTTTTGCTTTTATCGTTCCTACACCAAGCTGAACAGCACGATAACCATCTTTATCTATAGACTTAGTTGAAACTACTTGACAATCTTCTAATTTCAACAAAGTCACTGGTACACGCACACCATCTTGATATATAGCAGACATCCCAAGTTTTTTAGCAACTAATCCCGTTCTCATCACTCTCCTCCAACCAATTTTATCTCCACATCCACACCAGCAGCTAAATCTACTTTCATAAGCGCATCTATTGTCTGCGGAGTAGGATTGCTAATAGTCAACAATCTTCTATGACGCCTAATTTCAAACTGCTCCCTAGATTTTTTGTCAATATGAGGCGATCTATTAACAGTAAATCTTTCAATTTTTTGAGGCAAAGGTATAGGACTAATTTCAGCACCAGTCCTCTGAACCGTACTCACAATCTTTTTAGTTGCTTGATCTAAAACCTTATGATCAAAAGCTTTTAATCTAATACGTATTTTTTGTTTATGCATAACATTCTCAGTTTCTAACTATTTTTTTATTTTATTAACTAAACCAGCTCCAACAGTCCTACCACCTTCTCTGATCGCAAATCTTAACCCCTCATCCATAGCAATCGGCGCTATTAAACTTACACTCAATTTTACTGTATCACCTGGCATCACCATCTTCTTATCTTCTGGCAATTCTATAGTACCCGTAACATCCGTGGTTCTAAAATAAAATTGCGGCCTATAATTATTGAAAAATGGCGTATGTCTTCCACCCTCTTCTGCCGTTAATATATATACTTCTGTCTCAAAATCTGTATGCGGAGTAATCGTACCTGGTTTAGCCAATACTTGACCCCTCTGAACTTCCTCTCTCTTCGTACCACGCAACAATACCCCAACGTTATCACCAGCTCTACCCTCATCTAGTAGCTTACGGAACATCTCTACACCTGTACAGGTCGTCTTTAATGTCGGCTTTAAACCTACTATCTCTATCTCATCACCCGTCTTGACTATTCCTCTCTCAATCCTTCCTGTTACTACCGTCCCTCTTCCAGATATCGAAAATACATCTTCCACTGGCATCAAGAAGGCTCTATCTATATCCCTCTCAGGTTGTGGTATCGTCTCATCTACTGCCTTCATCAACTCAATAATCGCTTCTTTACCTAGCTTATTATCTGTATTCTCTAATGCCGCTAAGGCTGAGCATCTTATTATAGGTATCTTATCTCCATCAAATCCATAGGAACTCAATAATTCTCTAACTTCCATCTCAACTAATTCTAATAACTCTTCATCCTCTACCATATCTACTTTATTTAGCGCAACTACTAACGCTGGAACTCCTACCTGTCTCGCTAATAATATATGCTCTCTTGTCTGAGGCATAGGACCATCAGCTGCTGACACTACTAATATCGCTCCATCCATTTGAGCAGCTCCTGTAATCATATTCTTTACATAATCTGCGTGACCAGGACAGTCTACATGCGCATAGTGCCTATTCTTTGTTTCATACTCTACATGCGCTGTACTAATTGTTATTCCTCTTGCTCTTTCTTCTGGCGCCTTGTCTATCGAATCATATGCCGCATAGCTCGCTGAACCTATACTCGCATCTTCAGATAATACTTTTGTTATTGCTGCTGTTAATGACGTCTTACCATGATCCACGTGACCTATTGTACCTATATTACAATGCGGCTTATTTCTCTCAAATTTTGCCTTTGCCATAAAATTTACTACCCTCTATTAAATCATTTGTTTAACAAAATTTATTACTAACCAATAACAGCTCATACCCTTCTACTTGGAGCGGGTGATGGGAATCGAACCCACGTGACCAGCTTGGAAGGCTGGGGCTCTACCATTGAGCTACACCCGCTTAATTCCTCCTGCTCCTATACCCTTCTCTAAATATTTGGTGGAGGGGGTAGGATTCGAACCTACGTACGCATACGCGGGCAGATTTACAGTCTGCTGCCATTAACCACTCGGCCACCCCTCCATACAACATATAGCGTTTCTATACTTACTATTTTTCACTTTACAAAAATTGTATAGTAGAGGTTTGCTCTTTTAACCTATTAAGCTATATATGTCAACGTGTAAACTACATTTATTTTGATTTATTAAAATTATTTTGTATGTTATACGTCATGCATTATTAAACTTAAAATTAGGAAACCTTTGAAAAAGATAACACATAATACAATTTGGCTATACGGTAAACATGCTGTTTTTGCTGCACTTAAAAATCCAAATAGAAAATGCTATACGTTACTTATCACCAAACATATTTATCCAGAAATTTTTAATTCTGCAATACCAAATAATAAAAAAATTAAAATTATTACCACTGATGTAAATACCATCGCATCCAAACTACCAAATGCTGCTGTACACCAAAATATGGCACTAGAAGTTGCTACATTACCTGAGATTTCTTTAGAATATTTAATAAATAATTTTAAAGACAATAGAAATTCTATTATTATTTTAGATCAAATTACTGATACCCATAATATTGGAGCTATCTTAAGATCAGCAGCAGCATTCAATTGCTTATGTGTGATTCTGCCACGTAATCATGCACCAAACGAAACTAATACTATGGCTAAATCTGCCTCTGGTGCCCTAGAATCTGTACCATTAGTAAGAGTGACAAATTTAGCACATACTATTAATTATTTAAAATCTGTAGGATATTGGTGTATAGGGCTTGATGCCTCCTCAACAACTTATTTAGAACATAACAAACTGCCTGATAAAACTGTGTTTATCATGGGAAATGAAGAAACTGGCTTAAGAAGATTAACAAAAGAAAATTGTGATTTTTTAATGAAAATTCCTATGAGTGATAAAATAGAAAGTTTAAATGTTTCCAATGCTGCCGCAATAACTTTGTATACATTCTTTCTATCAACAAAATAAATTATAAATCCATAAACTCAGCTATTGAATAACGTATTTCTTCTAATCCTATAGAGTCTCTAGCACTAGTAAAAATTAGTGCTGGATGCAAAGCTGAGTGGTAAGCCTTTATATTTTCTATATCAAGTGCCAATTTTTCTCTTTCTTTATCCGTTACCTTATCAAGTTTAGTGAAAACAATTTGGTAAGATACTCCACTATAATCCAATATATCCATAGCCTCCATATCAATCTCTTTTATAGAACGCCTAGCATCTATTAAGATGTATACTCTTTTTAAATTAGTACGCTTTTCTAGATACTCAATAGTTAAATTATTCCATCCCTTAATACGAGATTTACTAACCTTTGCATACCCATAGCCAGGTAAATCAACTAATATAATCTTTTGATTTAATGAAAAAAAGTTAAGTTGTTGTGTTCTACCTGGAGTATGAGAAACTCTAACTAGTTTTTTTCTATTCAAAATAAAATTTAATAAGCTAGATTTACCAACATTTGATCTTCCCCAAAATGCTACTTCAGGAACAAAAAATTTTGGTATATCAGCAAATTTACGCGCACCAGCCAGAAAGACAGTCTCTTGTGCAAATACATGTAATATTTTTTTATCTACTATCTCTTTCATCACTGCCTTTTTCTAATAAAGTACTATATTTTCCCTGAAATCTTGCCAAAGGTAATTTGCTAGATACAGACACAAAATTCATAACTTTACCCATAAAAATTATATGGTCACCACCTATACTTTCCTGATACTTTTCACATTCTATATAAGCTATACAATCATCAATAACAGGCAAATTACTATTTTTACTCATTGAGATATTAATATTATGCCATTTGTCCGCACCATGCATATAAGCAAATTGATATGCTATATGCTCTTGATCCTGAGCTAATATATTTACATTAAAATATTTAGACTCTTTAAAATATTTAATACTATATGATTTATTACTTAAACAAAATAATACTAGCGGAGGATCAAGAGATAGAGAAGTAAAAGATGTTATAGTAACTCCAATTTTTTCTCTATCTTGAGTCATTGCTGTTATCACAACTACACCAGTAGTAAAATTACTTAATGCTTTCTTAAATTGTAACGGTTCTAAAATCATTTATATAATTTTTCTATAATTTTTGGGCATGCTAACATTTTTTTAATAGATTATATGTTTATCATAGTAGAATAATAGTTATGTTTCTAAAAATTTTCTACATATAAAATTAATATATGTGGAGTATGCTTTAATCAATAGCTTTTATTCTTAAAGCAGATAAAAATTTAAAAGAGTAAGATAATATGTTATTTATCATAGGTTTAATAATAGTAGTAGTATCAGTACTGGGCGGATATGTACTTCATCATGGCCAACTAATTCTATTGTGGCAACCAAGTGAATTTATAATTATTTGTGGCGCAGCGTTTGGCTCCTTTTTGATTACTAATCCAATGGACATTGTAAAAGCTACAGGAAAACAATTAAAATACTTATTTAAAACTAAGCCCTACACCAAACATAATTATATAGAATTATTAACTTTTTTATTTACTATTTTTAAACTTATGAAAACTAAAGGTATGCTTGCATTAGAAGCTCATGTCGAAGATCCAAATTCCAGTGATATTTTTCAACAGTTCCCTGAAGTTATAAAAGACCACCACATATTAGCTTTCATTTGTGATGCCCTAAGATTACTCATTATGGGTGTAGATAATTATTTTCATATGGAAGAGTTAATAGATAAAGAATTAGAAGTTCATGAAATAGATGCTAATCACCCCTCACATGCTCTTATAAATGTAGGAGAAAGCTTACCTGCATTCGGTATCGTAGCTGCGGTACTAGGAGTTATTAATACAATGCGCAGCATATCTTCTCCTCCTCAAATTTTAGGTATGCTAATTGCGGGCGCCCTTGTAGGAACATTTGTAGGTGTATTATTGGCTTATGGTATTGTCTTACCTATGGGAAATTTTCTACATAAATACCATGAAGCTGAACATCAATATTTAAAATGTATTAAAGCTGGAATTATTGCACATATGCAAGGTAATGCACCTGCAGTCACTGTAGAATTTGTTAGAAAGCTTATTCCTCCTCTTGAAAGACCTACCTTTCATGAGCTAGAAAATGCATTAAATGAACGATCAAATACCTAGAGATATTCATTATGTCCAAGGATAGTAATAAAACATTAATAATTAAAAAAATTAAAAAATCAGGACAAGCTGGCGGTCACGGAGGTACTTGGAAACTTGCATATGCCGACTTTGTAACAGCTATGATGGCCTTTTTTCTATTATTATGGATCTTAAATTCTGTATCTTCTAAAAAACTACAAGGTATCGCAGATTATTTTACTCCAACTATTGGTCTACCTAATTCTGCAGGCACTTTACAACCCAACACTCCTACACAAAAACATTCAGCTAACAATAGCATTGTATTTGGCTCACCTCCTCCTGGAGCTATTATTAAGATGCCAGAAAAAATTAGACAAACATTAGAACAGCTTGATGCTAGAAATTTTTCACTTACCCAAAGTAGCTTACAAAAAGCTATATCCGATAATCCAGAACTTAAAGAATTTAGTGACAGTATAATGATTGATGAAACTCCTGAAGGATTAAGAATTCAGTTAATAGAGCAAGAAAAACGTCCATTATTTGTTATAGGAACTTCAAAGTTACAACCCTATACAAAAACTATGTTAGATACAATATCTCAATATATACGCTATATGCCTAATTATCTTTCAATTGATGGACATACGAATAAAGATAGAACTGTCAATAGAATAGATAGCTGGCAATTATCTTCAGAAAGGTCAGTCATGACCCGAAGATATCTCATTAATGCTGGTGATATAGACTCAGAACAAATTTTTCGGGTTACTGGTTATGCAGACCAAGACCCTATTGATGCATCAAATCCTTATGAATTACGTAACATACGTATTTCTTTAGTATTATTGCGTAATACCATCGTACCATTTAGCAAACAAGTATTACCTAAAGCTGTGTTATTTGAAGAAAAATAATTTAACTATGATTCTAATACTAACATCTCATCATAAGTTGGGCGACGCCTAATAACTTTCCATTCATTATCTTTAACCATAATCTCAGGTATTAATAACCTTGTACGGTTTCAGTAGTTGATGGTTAGGATTAATTCTAAAATTATTAGCATTTTGTGTGTAACAAGTCAAGATCATTTCAAAAGGCGTTTTTCTAGCAATAGAAGAAAGCCTTTTAGCATAATTATAAGCCATAACAAAAGCTTGTAGATGACTATCTAACTCTTCTCTACTAGTATAATGATACTTCTTAGTAGTAGCTTCTTTTATAGTCCTATTCATTCTTTCTACTTGACCATTGGTACTTGGACTATAAGGCCTTGTTGTGCGATGCCTGATACCGTAATCTTTACATTTTAGATCAAATCTATGTCTTGCTTTAGGAGCTCTGTACCTGGCTAAACCATTGTAAGCAAATTGAACACCATTATCAGTTAATATGGTATGTATCTTAAAGGGACAGCTACTTACCAAGTTATCAAGAAAATTAACTGTAGTATCGCCATTGCTATTATTATGCAGCTCAACATAAGCAAATTTACTCACTCTACATATTGCCACAAATATGTAAAATTTTCCCTCACCAATTCTTACTTCTGTGATATCAAGATGCATAAATCCTATTTCATAAGCCTTAAATTTCTTCTTCTCTTTGATATTATCTTCTTTGGGTAAACAAGATAAACCGTACCGTTTAAGGCATCGGTAAAGATTTGAACGAGTTAAATAAGGTATTTCTTTAATAAGTGCATCAAAGCAATCATCCAAAGGTAATTGCGTAGACTTACGAAAAGCAATAATCAAAGCTTCATCTTCGGGCTTCAAAATAGTAGTTGCTTTTTTAGGAGCATTAGAGCGATCTTCTACTCCTTCTTCTTTTCTTTGACGCCATTTTATCACAGTTTTAGGGTTAATATTATATTGTTCACTTAATTCTTTGATCGTAGCTTGCGATCGCTGTAATTCTTTTCTAATTGCGTGCGTAGTCGTGGCGCAGCCATGTAATATTTGTCCCACAATTCCTCCAAATTAATTATATCCCTAGCTCTTATTATATACTCTTTTTTTCTTCCATCAACCCTTGAAATTGTACACCTAGCAAAGGCAATTTAAAATATTACTAGGCGTAAGAAGTGAAATGTACAAAACAATACATGAGCTTTAAAGCGACAAAGTAATACTTAAATTGCTTAAGCTAGAGGCCAGAACTTAAAGAGAAGTTATAAGGTCCAAGAAGTTAAAAGATTAATTATAACTGTAGCCAAAAATGCAGTAATAATTTAATACTTTAACACTATTCGCTAAGTAACTTCTTATAAATTAAGATTCTAAGAATCTTTAAATGTAATAAACTGGCAAAAATATTTAGACGATTATTGATACTTTAAGTTTAAATATGAAAGATAAAAAAGAAAAAATAGGAAGATAAAAAGAGAATAAAATGGTAAAATAAAATTCTATAAGCGTAAAAAAGTAAATTATCTAAATTATTTCAAAATAGTTTATGAGTAAGATTGGAAGGAGTTTTACTGACATAGATTATCAAACGCATTATTATATTCAAATAATTTTAACAATAATCTTAATTTATGATTTTTGTCACTTAAAAGCAAAGGATCTTCCTGGATAATGTTGTTTGCTTGTTTCCTCGCCATTGTAAAAAGGGGGGTATGGGTTGTGATATCAACAAATTTGAAATCTGGTAGGCCGCTTTGTTTGGTACCGAGTAAATCACCAGCCCCTCGTAAAGCAAGGTCTTGTTCTGCGATAACAAACCCATCATTAGTATCTTTCATAATTTTTAATCTAGTTCTGGCATCTTCGCTAAGAGGTAAACTATATAATAAAATGCAATAAGACTGGTTTTTTCCACGTCCTACTCGTCCTCTTAATTGATGTAGTTGCGATAAACCAAATCTTTCAGCGTGTTCTATAACAATCACTGTAGCCTCAGGTATATCTATACCTACTTCAATCACGGTGGTAGCAACTAAAATATTTATTTTACCGATAGAAAAATCCATCATGACACTTTGTTTAGAAGAATCTTGCATTTTTCCGTGAATTAATCCAACTTTTTCAGGAAAAAGCTCGTTTAATATATTATATCTTGTTGTAGCTGCAGTTAGGTTAGATATAGAATCTATTTCTGAATCGGAATCTTCCACTAAAGGACATACCCAGTAAATTTTTGCCTCTTCTTTTAATTGAGTTTCGATAGAAGCATAAAGCTTAGCTATATGATTGATGGAAATAAGGGAAGTAATAATGGGTTGCCTTCCTGCAGGCTTATCTGTTAAATAAGATATGTCCATATCACCATATAGAGCCATGGTGAGAGTACGTGGGATAGGGGTTGCACTCATAACCAATATATCAGCTTTCTGGTTTTTATTACTTAGCGTTAGGCGTTGTTCAACGCCAAATCTATGCTGCTCGTCAATAACCATTAGACCTATATCCTGAAACTCTACATTTTCTTGAAATAATGCATGGGTACCAATAATGAAGGATGCTTTACCTAGTTTGATGTCATTTAATATATTTGTACGGTTTTTCCCTTTAATTTTACCAGTCAATAAAACAGTATTTAATCCCAAATGGCGAGTAGTTGAGCCAATCCATTCATAATGTTGATTAGCTAATAAATCTGTGGGAGCCATTAATATAGCCTGTTTACCAATTTCAGCAACATTTAACATGGCGCCCAGCGCAACAAGAGTTTTTCCGCTACCCACATCACCTTGTATAAGACGCATCATACGATGGGGAGAATTTTGATCATGAATAATATCTAAAAGAGCATTATTTTGACTAGAAGTAAGAGTAAAGTTAATATATTCTAATAAGGATTTTAATAAAGTTCCTTTAACATTAATAGATTGGCCAGGAATTTTATTTCGATTGTTACGTACTAAAGCTAAACTTAGCTGATTTGCAAGTAATTCATCATAAGCAAGTCTTGATCTATAGGGGTTTGAGCTGTTTAAATCTTGATAGTTTCTAGGATTATGGCACATTAGAATTGATTCATAGAAACTAACCCAATTATTTTCTATTAGCAACTTCTGATCTAACCATTCTGGTAGTTGAGGTAATATATTTAAAGATTGCTGAATGATTTTACTTAGATGTCTTGAATTTATACCATATGTTAATGAATATATAGGCTCAATTTTAGGTATTGATGATTCTTTGCCCATAGGTACTACATAATCGGGATGAGGCATAGTTATTTTGGAACCTAATTTTTCAATGCGTCCACTGATGATACGTTGTTCTCCTACCTTAAGGGAATTGAATAAATATTCTGGGTAATAATTAAAAAACACTAACGTAATATAATGATTATTAGCAGAACATAATATTTCAAATTTTTGTTTAGCCTGTTTTTTATATTGAGGTGAAGATTGAGACATAGACTCAATAGTAACTTTTAGGGTGATATAGCTTCTGTGTTCGGCATGTTGAATATTGACCGTTAGTTTACGCTCAAGAATATTGGTAGGCAAATGATAAATGAGGTCGATAATTCTATTACATGATAATCTATGTAATGCATTTTCTATTTTAGGGCCTACTCCGTTAATGATACTGGTAGGACGAAATAGTTCTGATATAGACATATGGATAATCTTGATGAAATAATTTTTAATTAATTACTTTTAAAAATTGAAAATTTACTTTATTTATCTAATTAAGATAGCTTATTAAATACAATTTGTTAACTTTTATCACAAAATAATTATATATTTATTGTTATACTTAATTATTTATCATACACAAACTTTAATTATAAATAAAATATGAAAAATAATATAACCAGGTTATTTGTAGAAAATCAACTAGATATAGATTCATCAATTTTATTATCACATTCACAAAGTCATTATCTAATGAATGTCATGAGAAAGCAAATCAAGGATCATATAAAAGTTTTTAATGGGAAAGATGGAGAGTGGTTAAGCGAGATTATACATTATAATAAAAAATTGGGCGTGGAAATTAGTTTGAAAGAGAAGCTTAGAAAACAAGAAAATTTGCCTGAATTATGGCTGATTTTTACGCCTATTAAACAATCTAGGTTGCATTTTATATTAGAAAAATCAGCAGAACTAGGTGTGACAAAAATGTTTCCTATACTTACCTCAAGAACTGTAATTTCTAATATAAATTTAGAAAAAAGTAAATTAGTGCTAGTAGAAGCAGCAGAGCAATCTAATCGTCTTGATATACCAGTTATATATAATTTGCAAAAATTGGATACATTGATTTCTAATTGGAATCCTGATAATAAAATAGTGTTATGTAATGAAAGTGAAACTCATATACATATTAGAAATATAATACATAAATTGGATAAAGATATATGTACTATTATGATTGGTCCAGAAGGAGGTTTTACTTCTCAGGAATTAGATTACTTAGGTAAGCTGCCTTTTCTATATTCAGTAAGCTTAGGGGCACAAATTTTACGTAGCGAAACAGCAGCAATAAGCTCCCTTGCTTGTATACAAATGATGAGGAAATAATAAGATATGCATATAATAGACATTTTAGAAAATTTACTTAAAAAGCAATGCAATGAAATAGTAGAATGGTTCAATGAGCTTGAGGGTAATAAAACCCCATGTTTTTATAGTTCAGTTGACTTACGTTATTCTGGGTACAAATTAGCTCCCGTTGATACCAATTTATTCCCTGCAGGATTTAATAATCTTGCTGATAGAGGTAAGAAAAAAGCTACAGAACTTGCTGATAATTTTTTCTCTTCCTATTTTAAAGATATAAGTAAGATTCTAATTATAGCTGAAGATTATAGTAGAAATTTATATTATCTAGATAATTTAATTACATTAAAAGAAGTATTAGAAGATACTGGTAAGCTTGTAGAAGTAGCTATAGTACGTGAAGAAATAAGTAAAGAAAATATAAAGTTAGAGTCTGCGTCTAAAGGTTCTATTACATTATATACGGTTAAAAAAAATGATGTAGGATATTTATTAACTAGTAATGGTTTTATACCTGATATTATTATTTTAAATAATGATTTAACTAATGGAATACCTAAAATATTACAGGAAGTAAAGCAGCCTATCATACCTTCTATGCATTTAGGATGGCATAATAGACGCAAATCTAGATATTTTGATTATTATCATAAATTATTACAGAATTTTTGTGACACTTTTAACATAGATAGTTTTTTAATGCAGTCTCTCTTTAAAAAATGTACAAATCTAGATTTTAAGCATAAAGATGGCTTAGAATTGCTTGCAGAGCAAACCAATATCTTATTATCAGAAATTAAGGAGAAATATAAATTTTATAATATTAAAGATGAGCCATATATTTTTATTAAAGCTGATCAAGGTACTTATGGAAGAGGTATTATAATAGTGAGGTCAGCTGATGAAGTGTTGCATATGAATAAAAAACATAGACATAGTATGAATATTATTAAAGACGGAATACATAATACACAGGTGATTTTACAAGAAGGTATTAAAACAGTAGAAACAGTTAATGGAAACGCTGCAGAGCCACTTATTTATTTAGTCAATAATACACCTGTAGAAAATATCTATAGGGTTAATCGAGAACATAATCAGTTTAATAATCTTAATTCTCCTGGTATGTATTTTGTAAATAATCATATACCAGAGTATATCAATAGTTTATATTTAGTAGCAAAATTAGCAAATATTGCTGCTATTTATGAAGCTAGTGAAAATAATATTTCTTTCGTTAAATAAACTGTTATAATAAGTCTTCTTTATGTATAAATTTTAATGGTATTATGTAAGAGGTGTATTGTGCCTAAAATTTTAGTTTTATATTATAGTATAGTATGTATGGTCATGTCAAGACTTTAGCACAAAGTGTAGCTGAAGGGGCAAAGTCTATTGCAGGAACTGAGGTTGTTATAAAACGTGTTCCTGAGCTTATGCCTAGTGAATTATTTAAGAAAGCTGGTGGTAAAGAAGATAACACAGAACACGCAAGTCCACAAGAACTTGGAGAATACGATGCTATAATTTTTGGTACTCCTACAAGATTTGGTAACATGTCTTCGCAAATGCGTAATTTTCTTGATCAAACAGGAGGATTATGGGTTAAAGGAGCTTTAATAGGTAAAATTGGGAGTGTATTTATCTCTACAGGTTCAGGCGGTGGTAATGAAAGTACTATTTTATCTTTTTATCATACCTTAATACATCATGGTATGCTTATTACAGGCTTGCCTTATAGCTGCAGCAAATTAACAGATATAGTAAATTAAGTTGATAAAGACATGATATATGATATATTAAAAAGCTCATAAACCCAAAACAGTAGAAGCAATGGCATATTCCTTAGATTTACGTAAAAAAGTAATTCACTATGTTAATAAAGGTTATACCAGAGAAGAAGCTGCAAGAATTTTTGGCATAGGTGAAAGAACAATTTATAGATGGTTATCGAGATCGAAATCCGGGAATTTAGCAGCCACACGAGCAGCTAAGCCATGGAAGAAGCTTGATCCAATCAAATTATTAAACGAGGTGTCTAAAAACAGCAATTGGCTATTATCTGATTTTGCAAAGGTTTTTAATGTGTCTACAGCTGCTATCTGTTTGGCATTCAAGACTTTGGGGATCACACGAAAAAAAAGACCACACTCTATCGTGAACGGGATGAAGCAAAACGGCAATTATTTTTGGCAGCTATCGCAAACTATAAAGCGGAAGATATAGTTTATATTGATGAGAGTGGAATTGATAGCTATTTGTACTATTCTTGGGGATACAGTCTCAGAGGAAGTAAAGTTTATGGTGATATCTCAGGTAAAAAACATGATCGAGAAAGCTTTATTGCAGGTAAGGTTGGGAAGAAAATTATTGCGCCAATGTGTTTCAAGGGCACATGTAATACAGAAGTTTTTAACGAGTGGGTTAGTCAGTGTTTGGTGCCCGAACTAAGATTTGGTCAAGTTGTAATACTTGATAATGCAACGTTCCATAAGTCAGCTAGAACTAGGAATTTAATAGAAGATATAGGCTGTAAACTTTTATTCTTACCACCTTACTCTCCTGATCTCAACCCAATTGAAAAATATTGGGCTCATTTAAAAGCTAAAATCAAACCTATCATTACTAATTTTAATAACCTTAGCGATGCTATTGATTATGGCTTCTCTATGCTATTCTCAACTTAATTGACTATAGTAGTAGGGAAATTAAACTGTCCATTACCATTACCTGAAGAACCAAATTTATCTGAATAGGTAGTATCTTGATTAAAAATCTGTATATTATTTTTTATGCTATCAACTACATAGATT
Source organism: Rickettsiales bacterium Ac37b (assembly GCA_000746585.2). Lineage (NCBI taxonomy): Bacteria > Pseudomonadati > Pseudomonadota > Alphaproteobacteria > Rickettsiales > Rickettsiales bacterium Ac37b. The sequence goes on along the minus strand of CP009217.2, from coordinate 1,204,535 downwards.
TTTCCTGTAGGAGTAGTAGTGATACTAACTGGATCCTCAAATTGTCCATCTGCGGTACCTTGAGAACCAAAGCTAGTAGTCCATATAGGAGCTGCAAAAGTTTGTGGTATAATAAATAATGCTAAAATTGGATAAAGTAGCCATTTAAAATATGTCATTACTATTATCATATAAGAGTTATAATTCTAACTATTAGAATGTAATAGCGTAAAGAAATAGTAAATATATCATTAAAAAATAATATAGTTTAAATAGAATTTAATAATCATGGTTTTTATATGAATAAAATAAAATTGAGTCCTTCGGTAAGTTTTTCAATTATAAGCTGTATCATATTTTTTATGCTAATAAGTTTAGGTAGCTGGCAAATTTATAGATTAAAATGGAAATTAAATGTTATTCAAGCAATTAAAACCAACTTATCTATGGATACGATAGGCAATAAAGATTTAGTTTTTAATAATAAAGCTCATCTAAATTATAGGAAAGTTAAAATTCAAGGTAAGTTTTTGCATAATAAAGAATTATATTTATATGCAGGTAATATGAGCCCAAATGGCAAACCTGGATATTTTATTGTGACTCCATTTGCCTATGAAACAGATAAATTTATTCTAGTAAATCGTGGTTTTATAGAAGCAAAACAAAAGATACCGACAATAAGATCAGATAATACTCAAAATAAAGAGCAAATTATAGAAGGTATATTAATTCCAGAAACACGAAAACCATATTTTGTACCTAATAATGAAACAAAAAAGAATTTATTATTTTGGATAAAATTACAAGAGATATCTAACTATTTAGGAATAGTTTTGTATAACGCTATATTATTACAATATAATTCTAATGAAGATGAATTACAGCCTAATAAATTTTCATTACACGAAATTAGAAATGATCATCTTGCTTATGCCATTACATGGTATAGCATGGCAATAGCGGTTTTGATATTATATTTTAAATATAAAAATAATTTTAAAAACAAGGATTGAGCTATAGCAAAGGCAATTTAAAATAATACGAAGCGTGAGGCAGAAAGCGTAGAAATACTACTGTAGGCAACGAACAACAAAGTAATACTTAAATTGCCACAGCTATAACTGCGTCCCGGTTTCAAATCAATTTACTATATTAAATAGGTTACATCCTCTGGAGTGTAGATTCTTGAGAGTGTTCATTTTTAATCATAGCTTGGTATTTATTTTGCTGTTGCACTGTCTTTAAAGCGTCTGAATATATTTCTTTTAAAGAAGTTAACATAGATATATGCTGTAATTCGTTAGCTAAAGTAAGAGCAGTGAGACCCTCAAAATATTTAGATACAGTAATCTGGATTTTATGACTAAAAATTTTACAAATTTCTTCTGGTGATTTTTCTTTAAAGAAACTTGTGACTTGCTCATGATTATTTTCTACTATATCTATATAAAGTCTTCTAGTCTCCAGATTACCCTCTATACCTATTTGTACTATATTTGTCATTAATCTACCTAATTTTTTCATTGAATGGTTATCACTTCTGTCCATACAATCTCTTAGGGTATCTCGATTATTTATATATATTAGTTGAGAGTCTTCTTTTTCTTGCACAATTCGGTATGGTTCATGCATTAACTTGCAAGCATAATATAAACCACCTTGCAATAAAGCTGTTTTAATTATCTTTAAAGCAATATGAGTATTAGTATGGTTTGCGCTACATACTTGTAAAGCATTCATATTGATAGATTTAGTTATAGTATTCATATATGTAGAGTATTCAAGATTAGGTTTAAAATCTAAATTGACTCCATATTCAATTAAATTATCAATTATGTTTTCCATTATATTTTCTTTTGTGTACTTTATTACAGCAAACTTCAATGCAGTAAGTCCTCTATAATCTACAGCATCAGGATTCGCTCCTAATTCTAATAATAATCTAACTTTTTTTTCACTACTTAATACTATAGCGTCATGTAATAGAGGATGTAGTTTTCCAACATCGTCTATTATTAATACATTCGGATTAGGATTATGAGCCTTTAATAAAGTACATATTTCCAAATTTTCGGTAGAGTCTTCAGTTTTGATGGCAATAGCTAACGGTGTTAAATATATTACTTGCTCAGGTGAAGTAATTGAAGGAAGAGCCTTTATAAGTATAACATTTTGTGCGAGGTCTGAATAATCTTGGAGATAAAATAACAGATTATTATCTATACTAGATCTTAAGGTAAATTTTATATTTTTATTAATATCACCTTTATAATTTTTGAGTACTTCACTTACAGCTTCTACATTATGCTCAAAAATTCCATTTATAAGGTTATGCCATTGTCTATCTTCTTCATCTAACTTGAGTAGTTTTGATTGTTTGATGGCTAGACTCTTCTGAAATTCTGTTTCCAAAAATTGTTCATCTTGTTTGATTTTTTCTGCCTTAATTATGGCTTCTTTATTTTTTCTAATATTTTCTAACTTATGAAATTCAGGTTTCTCTATAACTTTACTCTTAGTAGATTTTTCTTCTTGAGGTAAAGAATTAGGAAAATTCTTGCTTAAGATTTCAAAATTGTGATCTTTTAAAAGGACTGCTATCTTTTCTTTTAACATAAAGCATTCTTGTAAATTAGAATAGATAATGTTCGGGCTGTTAACTAAACTACCAAAAGATTTGCTATGAGCTATATTATTTCGGATAAGAACCCATTTATTCCAATGAGGATCAATCTCAGAATGCTGCCTATATTCTTTTATAGTCAATTAAGTTGAGAATAGCATAGAGAAGCCATAATCAATAGCATCGCTAAGGTTATTAAAATTAGTAATGATAGGTTTGATTTTAGCTTTTAAATGAGCCCAATATTTTTCAATTGGGTTGAGATCAGGAGAGTAAGGTGGTAAGAATAAAAGTTTACAGCCTATATCTTCTATTAAATTCCTAGTTCTAGCTGACTTATGGAACGTTGCATTATCAAGTATTACAACTTGACCAAATCTTAGTTCGGGCACCAAACACTGACTAACCCACTCGTTAAAAACTTCTGTATTACATGTGCCCTTGAAACACATTGGCGCAATAATTTTCTTCCCAACCTTACCTGCAATAAAGCTTTCTCGATCATGTTTTTTACCTGAGATATCACCATAAACTTTACTTCCTCTGAGACTGTATCCCCAAGAATAGTACAAATAGCTATCAATTCCACTCTCATCAATATAAACTATATCTTCCGCTTTATAGTTTGCGATAGCTGCCAAAAATAATTGCCGTTTTGCTTCATCCCGTTCACGATAGAGTGTGGTCTTTTTTTTCGTGTGATCCCCAAAGTCTTGAATGCCAAACAGATAGCAGCTGTAGACACATTAAAAACCTTTGCAAAATCAGATAATAGCCAATTGCTGTTTTTAGACACCTCGTTTAATAATTTGATTGGATCAAGCTTCTTCCATGGCTTAGCTGCTCGTGTGGCTGCTAAATTCCCGGATTTCGATCTCGATAACCATCTATAAATTGTTCTTTCACCTATGCCAAAAATTCTTGCAGCTTCTTCTCTGGTATAACCTTTATTAACATAGTGAATTACTTTTTTACGTAAATCTAAGGAATATGCCATTGCTTCTACTGTTTTGGGTTTATGAGCTTTTTAATATATCATATATCATGTCTTTATCAACTTAATTTACTATATTTATTTAAGATAGCAGATAATAAATTGTTATTTAATAAGGCTGGCCGATTTTCTCTATGCAAACCTATATTATCCTGAGCAGAATAAGCTTTTTCTCGGGACATCTTTTATACTCTTAATATTTATATTAATATTACTATATAAATAATATTTTAATAGTCAATTTATATTAATAATATTTAATATACAAAAAATGTAAGATAGGAACGTATAATATATTAAAGTTAAAATTGCATTCCCAAATTGAAGAGTGCTTCATGAGCCTGGAAGGATTTACTAAATTCACCACTATATCTTCCTCCAACAGAAACACCATTTTTCTTATTGAGTTCTATCTCAACTGATGGAGAGATTTGATGCTCAGCTTTGCTATAATTGTTACTACTATAGCTAGCAGTTTGTTCTTTAAAGCCTGATTTAATTTTGTTATGTTTTTTAGAGCGAGTTTTATTTATATAACTAAGTTTGCCTTTAATATTTAATTCTTCTTCTGAACTTAGTTTTATAGCTTTACGTAACTTGATACCCAGTTCATTTGTGAATAGATGATTTTGCCCAGACTTAACTCGCATATCAAGCGCGTTTGCTCCTTTTTCGGTATAGCCATTTTCAAAAATTATACTATATTCAGTCGCTGCAAAAGGCGTGATTTGGTAATTACAATCTGTTTTAATATTATATCCTAGCTCTACTCTTGGGCTAACCTCATAAGATCTATGTTTACTTGTTGCATAAGCAGTGGCTAATGTTGGTATATTAATCTGCCTATTTAAATGATGATTATTATACGCTGTTAGTAAAGATCCATTAAGATAACTATTATTTATAGTTTTACTACCATAAATAGTTGCAAAAGTG